>NZ_JAWOUT010000006.1:0-387729 GCF_033339515.1 Vibrio sp. 2130-1 | reverse complement strand
TTAGCATGAGTAGTTTTACAGGCAAAGCCGAAACGGATGATAACCACCTACTGAAGTAGGTGGTTTAGGGCTGAAAATAAAAACAATGGAGGCTAAGCCTCCATTGTACATCAATTAAAATTGGGAATTAGCACGGTATTTTAGCACAATTAATGCACATCGCGCCAATACTCTTTCTTGAGCATCACGACAACGATGGTTAGAAGCACTAAGAAGCCCATTACCCACCAGCCTAGAGCGTGACGCTCAAGCTGCACTGGGTCACCTGAATAAACTAAGAAGTTAACGAGATCGCCAACCGCTTTGTCATATTCGCCTTCACTCAGCTCACCCGTGCCATCGGTTTCAGTACCAACAACAACTTGTACTTCTTCGCCATCTACGATTTTCGTATCGTAAATAGGCGTCGGGATGCCCTGTAGCTCTTCAAGCACATGCGGCATACCAACACTCGGGAAGACGATGTTGTTCACGCCGAATGGACGAGATGGATCAACATAGAAAGAGCGTAAGTAAGTGTATAACCAATCAGCACCACGAACTCGTGCAACCAACGTAAGATCTGGTGGTGGAGCACCAAACCAGTTTGCCGCTTGCTTCGGTGGCATAGCATTGACCATTAGATCACCGATTTTCGCTTCAGGATTGAAAATCAGGTTTTCTTTCATTAAGTCTGTTGGAATTTCCAAGTCTGTTGCTACACGCTCGTAACGCTGGTATTGCGTAGAGTGACAAGCAAAACAGTAGTTCATGAATAACTTCGCGCCGTTTTGTAGCGAAGCTTTATCCGTAAGGTCAACATTCGCTTTATCCAGCGGAACATTGGCCCCAGCTGCCATCGCTAGTGATGGCAACATAGCAAATAGAATTACAATCCACTTCTTCATTTGAATGTCACCCTCTCTGGTAATGGTTTGGTTGCTTCATTTTTGCTGTAGAAGAACAGCAACACAAAGAACATGAAGTAACACAAGCTAAAGATCTGAGATAGTAGTGTGTACGTTGGTGTCGCTGGTAACGCACCTAAAATACCCAGAGCGATAAAGGCGATAGTGAACTGTACAATATTCAATAGATGAAGTTTGCTACGGTAACGGTATGAACGAACTTTACAACGATCCAACCAAGGTAAAACAAACAGCACTGCAATTGACGCACCCATTAGGATAACACCTAATAGTTTGTCTGGAACCGCACGTAGGATTGCGTAGAACGGCGTGAAGTACCATACCGGAGCAATATGCTCTGGTGTCTTCAATGGGTTTGCAGCTTCAAAGTTAGGCGGCTCAAGGAAGTACCCACCCATTTCTGGGTTAAAGAACAGCACGTAACAGAAGAAGAACAAGAAACCAGCAACACCGACCAAGTCCTTAACCGTGCCGTACGGATGGAAAGGAATCGAATCAATGATGTCATATTTCTTCGTGTAGTAATCGTGGAACTTGAATTGCGTTTTGTAATCGTCGCCCATTGAGCCTTTTGGCAGCTTAGTTTCGATACCATCCGGGTTGTTTGAGCCTACTTCGTGCAGCGCCAATACGTGCAGAACAACAAGAAGAAGCAAAACAATAGGCAAGGCAATAACGTGTAGTGCGAAGAAACGGTTTAGCGTTGCACCAGAGATGATGTAGTCACCACGAATCCAAAGCGTTAGGTCATCACCGATAACAGGAATAGCGCCAAACAGGGAAATGATTACCTGCGCACCCCAGTATGACATCTGACCCCATGGAAGTAGGTAACCCATGAACGCTTCAGCCATGAGAACAAGGAAGATCAACATACCGAAGATCCACAATAGTTCACGAGGTTTTTGGTATGAACCGTAGATCAAACCACGGAACATGTGAAGATACACAACAACGAAAAACGCTGACGCGCCAGTGGAATGCATGTAACGCAGAAGCCAACCGTACTCTACATCACGCATAATGTATTCGATAGACGCAAATGCACCGTCACCTGAAGGAACATAGTTCATCGTTAGCCAAATACCCGTTAGGATTTGGTTAACAAGAACCAGCATCGCCAGAGAACCGAAAAGGTACCAAAAGTTGAAGTTCTTAGGCATTGGGTATTCAGACAAATGCTTTTTATAAGCATTCATTGCAGGAATACGCTTTTCAACCCAATCTAACATTGCTTGCATTATGCATCTCCCTCATCAACACCCACAATGAGCTTGGTATCGCTCAAATACATGTGCTTAGGAACGACAAGGTTCAACGGAGCAGGTACTCCTTGGAACACTCGACCAGCCATGTCGAACTTAGAACCATGACAAGGACAGAAGAAGCCAGATCTTACGCCCTGCACCTGCTCTGAGAAAGAGTCAGGTAGATAGGTTGGTGAACAACCTAAGTGGGTACAGAAACCAACTGCGACGAAAAACTCTTCCTTAATCGAACGAAACTCATTCTGAGCGTACTCAGGCTGCTGCTCCATTTCAGATTGTGGATCGCGAAGCTTATCACCGATCGATTTTAAGTTATCCAGAACGCTTTGAGTGCGGCGAACAATCCATACAGGCTTTCCCTGCCACTCAACACGAACCAGCTGACCTGGTTCAATTTTACTTATATCCACTTCAACCGGTGCGCCCGCCGCTTTGGCTTTAGCACTCGGATTCCATGATTTGATAAAAGGCACGGCGACGGCGACTGCCCCTAACCCACCAACAACTGCCGTTGTAGCGGTTAGAAAACGCCTGCGACCGTTATTTAAAGGCGCGTTGCTCATCCAAACATTCTCCCATTTGCTCCCTTTGGATCGTTATTATTCCGCTTATAAGAGCATGGCTAACAAATAATGAATTTAGTTCTATTTATTGGAGGGAAATGATAAAGAAAACCCTACTTTTTGACAAGATAAAGCTACCTTTTTGTAACATTTGTGAGGCAAATCGCTCGCGTCGTCACAAAAGCGGCAGAATTATAAAAAATTGATGTGATTTGTAACAAGAAAGCACCACATAGAAGCCCCGCTGAAAGCGGATAAAACCTTTTATCTTGGTAGTTTTCAGTTAATTACACAGAGAAATATTTCGTATTACGCGTTCAGCTTACTGTGTTTATATTTTCAATTTTGTAGCACGCAGAATGCTCAAAAAGGAACGTAAGTCATTTTAAAACATGTTACAGGAAGAATAAGATACAAAGACATTCTTGTTGATGAATACATCTATGCTGCATCGCAAGAGAAAGCGTGGTGAGTCGCGGTTAAATAAGGCACACATATAAAACGGCACTGGCAACCTTTCGACGAAGAGGACGAATAAGAAGGTCTGCTCGGAGTGTGATGATAAGTGAAGGCTGTTCGTTGCTTGAAGACAAGTATGATGTCCTTAAATACAAAAAAGCCCGGCATAGAGCCGAGCTTTTGGTACACAGTTTCCAGAGTAACTCTGAAAAGCATAATTCCCGATAAGAGGAAATTAACGCTTAGAGAACTGTGGACGACGACGTGCTTTACGTAGACCAACTTTCTTACGTTCAACGCAACGAGCGTCACGAGTAACGTAGCCAGCTGCGCGTAGAGCAGGACGTAGAGACTCATCGTATTCCATAAGCGCGCGAGTGATACCGTGACGGATAGCACCAGCTTGACCAGAAATACCGCCGCCTTTAACTGTTACGTAAAGGTCTAGCTTTTCAGTTAGTTCAACTAGCTCTAGAGGTTGTTGTACAACCATACGTGCTGTTGGACGACCGAAGTATTCGTCAAGGTTACGCTTGTTTACTACAATGTTACCGCTGCCTGGTTTAATGAAAACACGTGCAGCTGAGCTTTTGCGACGGCCAGTGCCGTAGTATTGATTCTCTGCCATTTCCGAAATCCCCAATTAGATGTCTAGTACTTGTGGTTGTTGAGCAACATGGTTGTGCTCAGCGCCCGCGTAAACTTTTAGCTTACGGTACATAGCACGGCCTAGAGGACCACGTGGAAGCATGCCTTTAACTGCAAGCTCAAGAGCCATCTCAGGTTTACGATCGATCAACTTTTCAAAAGTGATAGATTTTAGACCACCTGGGAATTCAGAGTGACGGTAGTACACTTTGTTCTTAGCTTTGTTACCAGTTACAGCAACTTTCTCAGCGTTGATAACGATGATGTAATCACCAGTGTCAACGTGAGGAGTGTATTCAGCTTTATGTTTGCCACGTAGGCGAGATGCAATTTCACTTGCTAGACGGCCAAGAGTTTTACCTTCAGCGTCTACAACGTACCAGTCGCGTTTTACAGTTTCTGGTTTAGCAACGAAAGTTTTCATGCTAACAATAACCCGTTAATTAAATTTTAAACTTTAAAGGAACACCCAATAGTGCTCCCACACTGTCTAAGAGCCCAGTCATCACCCCTTCGAGTCGTTGGTACTCTCGACCTTCAATTTCGAAATAACTTCGATAATCAGGTCTGCAGTAACGGTGGGTCGCAGGATTATAGAGAAGAGCGAAGAAAAAATCACCTTTTTTTGCGCCAAATCACTAATTTTTTCTTCACTTTTTTAAGAACCCATTGGATCTAGGCCAAATGTTCACGCGCGAGATACTCATGACTTTGCATCTCAGTAAGCCGAGACAAACAGCGCTTAAATTCGAACTCTAACTGCCCATCAGTATATAAGTCGGCCATTGGCACTTCAGCAGAAATAATCAACTTAACATTGCGCTCGTAAAACTCATCGACCAGCGCGATAAAGCGTCTCGCCGCATCATCGATTTTTCGGTTCATTTGTTGAACATCTGCCAGTAATACCGTGTGGTAAATACGAGACAATTCAATGTAGTCATTTTGACTGCGAGCAGTTTGACACAACTGAGCAAACGACGCATGCAGCACCCCGTCGCTTGCTTCAATCACCGCTAGTTGACGGTGGTTAACTTCGATTTGATGAGCAACAAACTGACGCTCTCCAGTCAGCTGCTGATAATATTTGTTAAGGTTTATGCTAGCCTGCTCATCAAGCGGGTAATGGTATATTTCAGCCTGTTCTAACGTTCTTAAGCGATAATCAACGCCACTATCGACATTCAACACTTCACAACGTGCCAAAATCATATCGATCGCGGGCAAAAAGCGCGCTCTTTGCAAACCGTTACGATATAAGTTCTGCGGCTCGATGTTTGAAGTCGCGACTAGGATCATCTGCCGCTTGAACATTTCTTGAAGTAGCGTTGCGAGGATCATCGCATCAGTAATGTCGGAAACAAAAAATTCATCAAAGCAAACCACATCGGCTTCTTCTTTAAATTTATCCGCCACTTTTGATAGCGGATTTTCCACATCACCTAACAGCTTCAACTCATCATGTACTCGATACATAAATCGATGGAAGTGGACGCGCATTTTTCTTTGGGTCGGTAAAGCATCAAAAAATGCGTCCATAAGGTAGGTTTTACCGCGACCTACTCCACCCCAAAAGTAAAGGCCTTTTGGTGGTTCAGGCTTGTCGATTTTTTTCCCCATTAGCTTTTGCCATTTGGAAAGCTGAGGCACAGGAGCTGACTGAAATTCAACGATAGCATGGTAAAGCTTGTCTAATGCAACGACCGCTTGATACTGAGCTTCATCACGCTGAAACCCGTGTTCTGCTATGTCTTTTTGATATTGTTGTAGTGGTGTCATCGTATGTAAGTCGTATAGAGGTATAGAGAAAAGGGTTACCTCGGGGTCAACTTTGAGAATAGAGAGAAGTAGTTATCAGTCCCCGAAGACATACTGCTATTTTTCTTTATCGGCTGTTCAAGCCATAGTAACATGGACGAGCACCGCGTGTAACTAAGTAGTAAAAGACTTGTTAAAACAACTATAAGGAGCAGTTATGCCTTGGATTTATGCCATTGTGGGTTTGCTGGTCGGTACAATCGTAGGCGTAGTCATTAGTAGACTAACCACCCCTGAATACAAGAAACAAAAGTCTGTGCAGAAAGAACTTGAAGCGGCCAAGTTTGAATTAGAGCAACAACGTCAAGAGCTCGTCGATCATTTTGCACAAACCGCAGAAATGTTGGACACCCTAGGTAAAGATTACACCAAGCTATACCAACATATGGCCAAGACCTCTTCTGAGCTTTTGCCAAACTTACCAGAACAAGACAACCCGTTTGATAAGAAAACGGCAATGTCATCTGAAACCATTGCAGAAGATCAACCAGAGTTTAACGAACAACCAAAAGACTACGCTAATGGCGCCACCGGTCTTTTGAGGGATCAAGAGAAAGAAATCATTAATGCTCCCGAAGCGGTAACCGCAAAAGCATCATAATCCTCTCTTACTTCTATCTAGGGCCGATACATTTGTATCGGCCCTTTTTTGAACTTTTTCACCTCACCTTCGCTCTAACTTGGATGTGCACTGCCTCCCCTTTTGATTGTCCGAACTAGACCCTATATTAGTTATTAACAAAGTGAACTAACCGTTCGGATATTTCTTTTTGGCAGACATGTTTCAAGAGGAGTTATTGGATGAAAAAACCACTGCTTGCGCTCACCGTTCTATCTCTGAGTTTGGGGTCGATTATTGCCCCAGTTCAAGCCACTGCCGCATTACCTTTGAATGTGGATGGCCAACAGTTACCTAGCTTGGCACCAATGCTTGAGAAGGTGACCCCAGCTGTTGTGAGTATTGCTGTAGAAGGTAAACAAGTACAAACCAGCCGCATTCCCGAGCAATTTCAATTTTTCTTTGGCCCAGACTTTCCTATGGAACAAAGGCGAGAGCGCCCGTTCAGAGGTTTAGGGTCTGGTGTCATTATTGATGCGAAGAAAGGCCATATTGTCACTAACTACCACGTGATCAAGGGAGCAGATGAGATTCGAGTTCGCCTCTTTGACGGGCGCGAATATGACGCTACGCTCGTTGGCGGTGATGAAATGGCCGATGTTGCGTTACTTAAATTAGAGAAAGCGAAAAACTTAACGCAGATTAAGGTCGCGGATTCCGACAAACTGCGTGTCGGTGACTTTACGGTTGCGATTGGTAACCCATTTGGACTCGGTCAAACTGTGACTTCGGGTATTGTTTCAGCCCTTGGTCGTAGCGGCTTAAACGTTGAAAACTTCGAAAACTTCATCCAAACCGATGCCGCAATTAACAGCGGTAACTCTGGTGGTGCATTGGTCAACCTTAATGGTGAGCTGATCGGTATTAATACTGCAATTTTAGGCCCTAACGGCGGTAACGTAGGTATTGGTTTTGCGATTCCATCAAACATGATGAAAAACCTCACTGATCAAATTCTAGAGTTTGGTGAAGTCAAACGCGGCATGTTGGGTGTGCAAGGTGGCGAAGTAACCTCTGAGCTAGCTGATGCATTGGGTTACGAGTCAAGTAAAGGTGCCTTTATTGGTCAAGTCGTACCGGACAGCGCAGCCGATAAAGCAGGATTAAAAGCCGGTGACGTAATTGTATCGGTGAACGGCAAAGCGATTAATACTTTCTCAGAGCTCCGCGCAAAAGTGGCAACATTGGGCGCAGGTAAAGAAATCACATTAGGTGTGGTTCGAGATGGTAAGAATAAAACCTTTGATGTAACGCTTGGCGAATCTACGAATATGAAAGCTAAAGCGGAGACATTACATGAGGGACTCAAAGGGGCGGAATTAAGCAATACAACACCAAGTGATGTAATCCAAGGTGTTAAAGTATCGAGCGTTGCAGATAACTCTCCAGCGGCTCAATATCAATTACAACAAGGTGACATTATTATCGGTGTGAACCGTCAACGAGTGAAAAACCTTGCCGAGCTTCGTACAATCGTAGAGAAACACAAAGGTGTACTGGCTCTTAATATTCAACGTGGTGAACGTACTATTTATCTTGTCATTCGTTAACCACTTTCAAAGTGATAGAAAATAAGGTTTTCGATGCATAGTGTTGAGTGATAAGGCTCGATCACTTTTCCTTATCGCTCAATAACTAATGAAAAGGGCAGCGCGATGACGTGCTGCCCTTTTGTTATTTTTCAATGTAATGCTATTCTTCATCTTCGATGCCATTTTGGCGCTCACGCATGGAGAGGATATGCTCAGCTTTTTATTACGTTCTGTCTTTTTAGGCTTGGCTACTGCCGCAGTGGTATTACTGGCGGTTCCATCTTTGCGCAACAACGTAATTCCTGCCGCGCTTGATCCTCAACCTGTTAATATCGCATCAGTCGAGTTGACGTTTAATCAAGCAGTCCGAAGAGCAGCACCTGCAGTGGTAAACATCTACAGTCGTAAGTATGTTGAGAGTGACCGCAGTAAACTCTCGACTCAAGGCCTGGGGTCAGGTGTGATTGTTAGTGAGAAAGGCTACATCATTACTAACTATCATGTGGTTGCTCAAGCTGATCAAATTGTTGTGGCATTACAAGACGGCAGAGCCGCAGCGGCTCAGCTCGTAGGGACAGATAAGCGTACTGATATAGCCGTGCTGCGTGTCGAAGGTTCGAATTTGCCAGTAATCCCTCTGAACTCTAACTACAAACCACAAGTGGGCGATGTAGTACTAGCCATCGGTAACCCATACAACCTTGGACAAACCACAACGTTCGGCATTATTTCTGCCACAGGTCGTTCATCTATTAGCGATGGTCGTCAAGCATTCATTCAAACCGATGCCGCCATCAATGAAGGTAACTCTGGTGGAGCCCTAGTGAACACACAAGGCGAGCTCGTCGGCATTAACACCGCCTCTTTTCAGCAAGCGACAGACTTAGAAACTTACGGTATTTCTTTTGCGATCCCTGCGCCGCTAGCGAGTAAGATCATGCAGAAAATCATCGCTGATGGCCGCGTGATTCGTGGTTATATTGGAATCGACGGCCAAGACATTAATGCGGTCACTGCTCGCCTGCTTGGAAATGAACACATAGGTGGTATTGTCGTACTTGGTATTGATCCAAATGGTCCAGCCAATGCGGCAGGCTTCCAAAAGCAGGACATCATTATCAGTATTGATGGCAATAAAGTACAAGGGCGTCAGAGCGTTATGGATATCGTCACCGATTTACGTCCTGGCACCACCGTGGACGTCGGTATCATTCGCAAAGGAAAAGAGATGACCTTGAAAGTCACCATTGCCGAAGACAAGCAAGAAGCATAAAAAATCCCAGCCATTGGCTGGGATTTTTATTTGTGCGTTACTCGCTATCGCTCGGTGTTTCCGTCGTATCGGAATCATCTAGCTCAACTTCAATACGAGTGACTCGCTGCAAACCTCTCGGTAATAACCCACCTCGGCGACCACGTTCGCCACGGAAGTTATCAAGGTCAGACGGTTTAAGACCCAACTTTCGCTTACCCGCGTACAGCGTTAACGATGCACCTTTTGGTAAAGACATTAAGTGAGATAGTACTTCTTCTCGCTCTTTTGCTTTAGCAGCAGGAATGTTGATGATCTTATTCCCTTTACCTTTCGCCAGTTGTGGCAAGTCTTTGATTGGGAACAGCAGCATGCGACCTTGGTTAGTGATTGCTAAGATTTCATCAGAGTCTAAATCTTCAATCTCTTTTGGCGTCATGATCTCAGAGTTGGCAGGTAAAGTGACGAGCGCTTTACCACTGCGGTTTTTAGACAGCAAGTCCGCGCCTTTACATACAAAGCCGTAACCTGCATCTGAGCCCACCAGCCACAGCTGATCTTCTTCACTCATGATGACTTGGCGAATACTGCTACCAGCCGTAATATTCAAGCGACCGGTAATCGGCTCACCTTGACTACGAGCAGAAGGCAGTGAGTGCGATTCCAGAGAGTAACTTCGACCGTCACTACCTAGGAATACCGCAGGCTGATTACTCTTACCTCGAGCATGCGCTAAATACTTATCACCCGACTTATAGTTTAAGCCTTCGGCATCCACGTCATGGCCTTTCGCGTGACGAATCCAACCTTTCTCAGAAAGCACAACCGTGATTGGCTCACTTGGTACGAGGTCACGTTCAGTCAGCGCTTTTGCTTCTGCACGCTCAACCATTGGAGAGCGACGGTCATCACCGTATTTCTCTGCGTCTGCTTTGATTTCTTTTTTCAGTAGTGTATTCAGACGACGCTCAGAACCGAGTAGCTGTTCTAGCTTCTCACGCTCTTTCTCTAGCTCGTCTTGCTCACCACGGATCTTCATCTCTTCTAGTTTTGCTAGATGACGAAGTTTAGTATCTAAAATTGCATCCGCTTGGATATCGGTAATACCAAAGCGTTCCATCAGCACCGCTTTTGGATCGTCTTCAGTACGGATGATCTCAATCACTTCATCTAGGTTGAGGTAAGCAACCAACAAACCTTCCAAGATGTGTAGACGAGCCATTACTTTGTCTAGCCGGTGTTGTAGACGACGACGCACAGTCGTACGACGAAACTCGATCCACTCAGACAGAATTTGCACCAGACCTTTAACTTGAGGACGGTTATCCAAACCAATCATGTTCAAGTTAACACGGTAACTGCGCTCAAGATCCGTTGATGCGAACAAGTGGTTCATCAACAAATCACAATCGACGCGGTTTGACTTAGGCACCACAACGATACGCGTTGGGTTCTCGTGATCCGATTCGTCACGAAGATCGTCAACCATTGGCAGCTTCTTCGCACGCATCTGGTTAGCGATTTGCTCAAGCAGTTTGGCACCCGATACTTGGTGTGGCAAAGAAGTGATAACAATGTCAGAACCTTCTTTGTGCCAAACCGCACGCATTTTGATGCTGCCACGACCGTTGCGGTAAATCTTCTCGATATCCGCTTGCGGCGAGATGATTTCTGCTTCTGTTGGGTAATCCGGACCTTTGACATACTGCATCACGTCCGGCAGTTCTGCTTTCGGGTTGTCGATCAAATGAATAGTCGCATCTGCGATTTCACGAACGTTGTGCGGTGGGATGTCTGTTGCCATACCAACGGCAATGCCGGTTACACCGTTAAGCAGGATGTGAGGCAGACGTGCTGGCAACATTTGTGGCTCTTTCATTGTGCCATCAAAGTTAGGTTGCCATTCAACCGTGCCCTGGCCAAGTTCGCCAAGCAATACTTCAGCAAACTTAGACAGTTTTGCTTCGGTATAACGCATTGCCGCAAATGATTTCGGATCATCTGGCGCACCCCAGTTACCTTGACCATCCACTAATGGATAGCGGTAAGAGAATGGCTGAGCCATCAATACCATCGCTTCGTAACACGCTGAATCACCGTGCGGATGGTATTTACCTAGCACGTCACCAACGGTACGTGCAGATTTTTTGTATTTTGCTGATGCAGAGAGACCAAGCTCTGACATCGCATAAATGATGCGTCGTTGAACCGGCTTTAAGCCATCACCAATGTATGGCAAGGCGCGGTCCATGATTACGTACATCGAGTAGTTCAGATAAGCGTCTTCAGTGAACTTGCGCATTGGCAATTGTTCGACGCCATCGTAGGTAATTTCTGTAGACATCCGTTACACCTCTGCCAAGTCGCCGTTGTTTTGTAGCCAAGAACGACGGTCATCTGCACGCTTTTTACCTAGCAGCATGTCCATCATTTCCATGGTCGCCGTAGAGTCGTCAATGGTTAACTGCACTAAGCGACGCGTGTTCGGATCCATGGTGGTTTCACGCAACTGAAGTGGGTTCATCTCACCCAGACCTTTGAATCGTTGCACGTTGATTTTGGCTTTCTTCTTCGACAAGCGCTCTAAAATGCCATCTTTTTCATCATCATCGAGGGCGTAGAACACTTCTTTCCCGCAGTCGATTCGATACAGAGGCGGCATCGCCACATAGATATGACCCGCTTCCACTAGTGCGCGGAAGTGACGAGTAAATAGAGCACAAAGCAGCGTTGCGATGTGAAGACCATCCGAGTCCGCATCGGCAAGGATACAGATCTTACCGTAACGAAGACTCTCGAGGTTGTCGCTATCTGGGTCAATACCCAAAGCAACAGAGATATCGTGTACTTCTTGAGACGCAAGAACTTGATCGGCAGAGACTTCCCACGTGTTCAAGATCTTACCACGCAGTGGCATCACGGCTTGGAATTCACGGTCACGTGCCTGTTTTGCCGAGCCACCCGCAGAGTCACCCTCCACAAAGAAGATTTCCGTGCGACTTAAGTCCTGTGCAGAACAGTCGGTCAACTTGCCTGGCAATGCCGGGCCGGATGCCACTTTCTTACGTACGACTTTTTTCGCCGCTCGCATACGACGGTGCGCGTTAGCGATACAGACTTCTGCCAATTGCTCTGCGAGCTGAGGCTTTTCGTTCAACCAAAGACTGAACGCATCTTTTACAACGCCAGAGACAAATGCCGCGGTTTGACGAGAAGAGAGACGTTCCTTGGTCTGGCCTGCAAATTGTGGATCTTGAATTTTAACCGACAGCACGTAAGAACAGCGGTCGAAAACGTCATCACCCGTTAGCTTCACACCACGAGGTAATAGATTACGGAACTCACAGAATTCGCGCATCGCTTCCAACAAGCCTTGGCGTAAACCATTAACGTGCGTACCACCTTGAGCGGTTGGGATCAGGTTAACGTAGCTTTCGGTGATCATCTCACCGCCTTCTGGCTGCCAAATTACCGCCCAGTTTGCCGCTTCAGTATCCGCCAAGAACTCACCAGTAAATGGTTCTTCAGGAATAACTGGATAGCCTTTTACACCTTCCGCAAGATAGTCTTTCAAACCATCTTCGTAGTACCACTTATAGTCTTTGTCATTAACTTTGTCGGTTAATGTGATTTCTAAGCCCGGACACAAAACCGCTTTTGCGCGCAGGTTGTTGACTAAGCGCGTCACAGAGAAGTTAGCCGAATCGAAGTACTTCGCATCAGGCCAGAAATGTACGCTGGTACCGCGATTGCGACGACCACATGTGCCAGTTACGGTCAGATCAGACACTTTCTCGCCGTGTTCAAATGCAATTTCATACACTTGACCATCACGACGAACTGTTACTTCAACGCGTTTTGACAACGCGTTTACTACAGATATACCTACCCCGTGCAAACCACCAGAGAATTGGTAGTTTTTGTTAGAGAACTTACCACCCGCATGTAGCTTACATAGAATTAGCTCTACGCCTGATACTTTCTCTTCTGGGTGGATATCAACAGGCATGCCTCGACCATCATCGATCACTTCGAGTGATTGGTCAGCATGTAGGATGACTTGTACTTTTGAGGCATGTCCGGCTAGCGCTTCATCGACACTGTTGTCGATAACTTCTTGGCCCAAATGGTTTGGGCGCGCTGTATCCGTATACATCCCTGGTCGGCGACGTACTGGCTCTAAGCCATTCAGTACTTCAATGGCACCAGCATTATATTGTTCAGTCATAATACGGAATTATTCTCAAAGTTTACTTGTTGCCTGAGTATCACCAATGGGCGTACCCATACTCAGGAAACGAAAAAGCCACCCTGTTCACATCACTAAGAGTTTGTAAACATGATGCATAACAAAGTAGCCAGGGTCCTCGACCCTTAAGATCTTTTGGCAAAACATAGTCGGAAAGCATACCGCCCATGTCAAGAAACGGTTGGATATATCAATAAAAACTATGAGCCTTTTCCAATCGCTTTCGAATTACAGTTCTAGAAATTCGATAATCTGTGCAGGATAACGCTCAAAGCCTACAAAACTGTGATCACCGCCTTGTTCTACTGTTTGCTTAGCGTCTGCAAACTTATCTACCGCTTGTCGATAGTCTAAAACCTCATCTTCTGTTTGTTGCAATAACCAAAAAGAATGTGGCGACGCGATGCTTTGTACATCAAGAGCTTTTAACTCGTCAATATGACAAGCTTCAAGTGTATAGGTTTCATGCGTATATGGGTTAGTTTGCTTACCCAAATAATCTACTAGCAACTCATAAGGCTTGACTGCGGGGTTGACCACTACCGCTTTAAACCCAAACTTGTCATTTAGCCACGTTGACATAAAACCACCTAATGAGCTGCCCACTAGACCAATTTTATAGTCGTCTTTATATTGCTCGATAATATCCAACAACATTTTCGCCGCTTGCTGAGGATAACAAGGTAACTGGGGAACAATCACCTTAATATCAGGCCTATGTTGCTCGCAGTAGGCTCTCATCACATTCGCTTTAATGGAGAGTGGAGAGCTATTAAAGCCATGGATATAGAGAAGAAGTGAAGGTTTACTCATAGATATCTCGCACAAAAAAGCGAGCCCGAACAGAGAGCTCGGGCGCGTTAGTAGCCGTTAGAAGAGAAGTCTGGTTGGAACTGGCCATCAGGAAGCCGACCTACTTGGGTCGTAATATCGCCACAAGCGTGTAGTTGCAGCTCCCGCCAACCAGGCGAAGTGGTATCAAGGGCAAAATCATCCGAGTTAGGCTTAAACTGAACACAAGTTGAGGGTGTTGCCATCACTCGAATGCCCTTGTGAAGCACATTCATATCTTGATGAACATGACCACAGAGAATGCCTTTCACGTTATCAAAACGCTCGACAACCTGCCAAAACGCTTCGGCATCTTTTAAAGTATGTTGATCAAGCCACGCGCTTCCCACCAGTAACGGGTGATGATGCAACAAAACAAGTGTGTGTCTTTCTGGGTGTTCGGCTAACTTTTCTTCGAGTAGCGTTAATTGCTGATCGCTCAAGCGCCCATGAGGAACGCCAACCACTTGCGAGTCTAAAAGAATTAACTGCCAATGCTCGCCAAGCAACACATGCTCTGCGGCTTTGATTTGTGGCGAAGGCAAAACACTGCCCATATTAGGCTTGTAATCATGATTACCAGGTAGCCAAAAACAGTCTTTCTCTAGCGGTTCAATGCCGTTGGCAAAGCGCTGATAAGATTCTGCACTATGGTCTTGGGAAATATCGCCCGTCGCCAAGATGTAATCAAACGCCACGTTGCGGCGTAAAACATCAGCAACAACAGCATTGAAGCTATCGACTGTTTTTACGCTTAGCAAACTTCCCTCATCGGCAGCAAACAGATGAGTATCCGTAATTTGTAAAAGTTTGATGCTGTCACTAGATGATTGCAAAATGAAAACCTGATTCGTCCACTATATCGTTATTTGTTATTTTCCTTTAGTGACGTGACGATCAATTGAAGGCAAGTGGTGTTCTACTGATACCACTTCGTAAACAAAACGTCAGCCATTCACCGAGGAATGTGTTTAATTGATGCTTTTCATCTTTCTGCATCAGTTGGTCATTGGGATAATCATACTTAGCTTTTATGCGAGAGAACTCTCCGCTTGAGCATACTTCGGCTACTCTCGCATCATGATAAAGCCTGACAGACATCGTCGGTAAAGGAAACACTGGCGTTTCATCACTCTGACATATCTCAACAACTGTGGTGTATTTTGTGATTTCATTCACGGTCAATTGGTAAACCATGTTCGCCGCTTGGTAGCAACGTACATCCCCAACTTCAGCAGAAGCAGGCAATAAGGCATTCAATTTAGCGTAGTTGGTCTCATACGTTCTCATAAGACCAGCTAAATCAACATGATATCTCTGTTTTTCAGCCAATTGTGCCATTACTCACTCTCCACCGTTTGGGATAGTCCCCATTCTGACTTTAACTCTTGATGGTGTAATTGCAGCCATTGCAACGCAATAATCGACGCACCATTTTCAAATTTTCCGTCCTTCACCCATTGATACGCCGTTTCACGACTCATGACATGAACTCGGATATCTTCATTCTCATAGTCTAAACCATGAATGCCGTGCGCTTTAGACGCATCCACTTCACCAACAAAGACGTCTAGCTTTTCCGAGCAACCACCAGCCGAAGGATAATAGGACGTAACAGGTACAACGCGCCCCACCTGAATCCCCGCTTCTTCGACAGCCTCTCGACGAATTACGGCTTCAGCAGATTCATCGCGGTCAATCATACCGGCGACAATTTCTAGCTGCCAAGGGTGTTCATGTTCCAACGCGCCAATACGAATCTGTTCAATGATTACGACCTGGTCCGTCTTTGGATCATAAGGAAGCATCGCTGCTGCGTGACCACGCTCGAACATTTCTCGTTCAACAACTCCACTCCAACCACCAGCAAATAGCCTATGCTGAAATCGGTATTTCACCATTTTGAAAAAACCTTCAAATAAGGTTTCTTTCGAGATGACTTTTACATCTCGCGAAGTAAAATCTTGTTGTTGTTTGTCACGCTGTTGCATTCAACACCTCTCTGAGTGAATCCTGTAGTTTACTCATTGTTATTCGCTTGCTCAAAGGACTTGGCTCAACTTTTTGTATAATAGTTACAAATTAATTTAAGTCTTTGCTAAAAATTTATTGCACAAGTGGATAATTACGTGTAAAAAAGTGCAAACTTTAGAGTAAATATCGTGCAAATTGAGTTAAACTACTGAGAATTAACCAATCTATGGACCGCGGGAATAGAAAATGAAAAAATTGCTTCCACTATTTATCAGTGCAGCGCTAGGTAGCATGAGTACGTCTGCGTTCGCAGACTCTTTGGCTGAAATCTACGACTTGGCAAAACAAAATGATCCACAATTGCTCAGTGTAGCAGCACAACGTGACCAAGCTTTCGAAGCAATCACCTCAAGCCGTAGTGCTCTATTACCACAGATCAACCTTACTGCGGGTTACAATTTAACTCGTGGTGATACTGAATACGATTCAAATCTAATTAGTGACGTATCAAACGATGGCAACGCGCTAACCGCTGGCGTTAGCTTTTCACAAGCACTTTACAACCGCGCATCTTGGATCTCTCTAGATACTGCTGAGAAAAGTGCTCGCCAAGCAGACGCAACTTACGCAGCGACGCAACAGGCACTGATTCTTCGCGTGTCACAAGCGTATTTTGAAGTTCTACGCGCACAAGATAATCTTGTTTTCGTACGTGCAGAAAAAGCCGCGGTTGGCCGTCAACTTGAGCAAACTAAACAACGTTTTGAAGTAGGTTTGTCTGCAATCACTGACGTGCATGACGCACAAGCTCAGTACGACCAAGTGCTAGCGGACGAAGTGTTGGCAGAAAACGCGCTAACTAATAGCTACGAGTCACTGCGTGAAATTACAGGCCAAGAGCACAAAGATCTCAACATTTTGGACACTGGCCGCTTCACTGCTAGCCCATCGACCGTACCTGCTGAATCGCTCATTGATGAAGCAAAAACCAAAAACCTGACCTTGCTATCTTCACGTATTCTTCAAGACATTGCGCGTGACAATATTTCACTAGCAAGCTCTGGCCACCTACCAACGCTCTCTCTAGACGGTGGTTACAACTACGGTGATACTTCTCATAGCTCTCGTGACAACACGACAGACAACTTCAATATTGGTGTGAACCTTGCAGTACCGCTATACACAGGTGGTAACGTAACCTCTCAAACCAAACAAGCTGAATACGCATACGTGGCAGCAAGCGAAGATCTTGAAGCACAGTA
Source organism: Vibrio sp. 2130-1 (assembly GCF_033339515.1). Classification (NCBI taxonomy): domain Bacteria; kingdom Pseudomonadati; phylum Pseudomonadota; class Gammaproteobacteria; order Vibrionales; family Vibrionaceae; genus Vibrio; species Vibrio sp. 2130-1. The sequence continues at coordinate 370,346 of NZ_JAWOUT010000006.1, read as the reverse complement.
CCGTAGCGTAGTCAAAGATGTTCGCGCACAAAACAACAACATTAACGCCTCTATCGGCGCATTACGTGCGTATGAGCAAGCGGTTATTTCTGCACGCTCTGCACTAGAAGCAACAGAAGCTGGCTTTGATGTAGGTACTCGTACTATCGTTGATGTACTGGACGCGACTCGTCGTCTATACGATGCGAACAAAAACCTATCGAACGCTCGTTACGACTACATTTTAAGTGTTCTTCAGCTACGCCAAGCAGTTGGTACGCTAAGCGAACAAGACATCTTGGACGTTGATGCAGGTTTGAAAGCGGCAAAATAACCGCGAACTGAATACTTCAGGTCTTAATAAATAAAAACGCCAGTTGAGTTATCAGCTGGCGTTTTTTATTACTTGTAGTTCAGAGCCTAAAAGTGTCTCTGAACTACAAATATCAAAAAGGCCGCACTTAGCGACCTTTATGAGCAAATAGCATTTCAATACTAACAAACAGCAGGCTTAGCCCTTACCGCCTTTGATTGCATTAATGATTTCACTGGTCGAGCAGCCATCTTCAAAGTTCAATACACGAACTTCACCACCCGCCGCAATGACTTCTTTACCACCAGCAATCTCTTCTGGTTTGTAGTCACCGCCTTTTACTAGCAAGCTTGGTAGAACTTCTGAGATCAAACGCTGCGGCGTATCTTCACTAAATGGTACAACCCAATCCACAGCACCCAAACCTGCCAACACCGCCATGCGGCGATCGGTTGGGTTTACCGGACGACCAGGGCCTTTAAGGCGTTTTACTGACTCATCGGTATTTACCGCAACGATTAAGCGATCGCCCAGTTCAGCAGCATGATTTAAGTAAGACACATGCCCAGCGTGTAGAATATCAAAGCAGCCATTTGTCATAACGACTTTCTCGCCACGAGCTCGTGCTTTTTTCACCGCTTCGATCAGTGCTTTTTCTGAAATCACACCGTAATCCGTGTCTTGGCTGCCATGTACCGCTTCTGCTAATTCAATCTCAGAAAGCGTTGACGTGCCTAGTTTACCAACCACAACACCTGCCGCTGCGTTTGCTAATGCACACGCTTCTTCAAATGATTTGCCTGCGGCAACAGACGCTGCCAATACAGAGATAACCGTGTCGCCCGCACCTGTCACGTCGTACACTTCTTTCGCTTGAGTTGGAAGGTGGAACGGTTCCTGGCCACGACGAATCAAGGTCATTCCGTTTTCGCTGCGTGTCACTAAAAGCGCTTCAAATTCAAACTCTTCAACCAAAGCCAGTGCTTTCTCTACTAGCTCTTGGTCAGATTTCACTTTACCTACAACGTCTTCGAACTCTTTCATGTTTGGCGTAAGAAGTGTTGCGCCACGGTAGCGTTCAAAATCAGCACCTTTCGGGTCAATGAAAACCGGAATATTTGCTGCGCGCGCTTTTTGAATGTATGCCTGAACATGCTCTAACGAACCTTTTGCGTAATCAGACATAATCACGGCTTTAACGTTTGGCAGTGCGGCATCCATTCGAGATAACACTGGCGCAGAATCTGTGTTTTCAAACTTGTCTTCGAAGTCGAGACGAATAAGCTGTTGTCCACGGCTCATTACGCGAAGCTTCGTAATCGTTGGGTAATCAGGCAGTGCAACGAAATCGCACTTCACATTGAGTGAGCTCAGCGTCTCCGTCAGCACTTTTGCAGGCTCATCTTCCCCAGTTAGACCAACAATGTGAGCATGGCCACCTAGTGATGCGATGTTCATCGCAACGTTCGCAGCACCACCAGGACGCTCTTCATTGTTTTCTACTTTTACAACAGGAACCGGCGCTTCAGGAGAAATGCGTCCGGTTGGGCCATACCAGTAACGATCTAGCATGACATCACCGATGATGAGCACACCAGCGCTGTTGTAATCAGGTAGAATTGGTTTCATTGTTGGTCTCCAAAAATTAAATCGAAGTGAGTTTATCACAGCCCTTATCGAGGCTAAATATATGGTCTTAACTGAACCACTGATTCCAAGCCTGTTTTACCCACTCCCTTTCGGCAACAAACTTATCTTCCACCACATCAGCGTCTAAATTAAGTAGATTTCGGCGGTGTATTTCGTTTCGCATTGTCGTGTAAGCACGTATCAACTGCATTGCTTGGTCTTCGTCCATAACATCTTGCGCAATGAGCGTTTCAAAGATGCGCACATTATCACACCAACGCGTCAATTTCGGCTTATCGTGACTATAGTTGAGCACTAGGTACTGAGCGAGAAATTCGATATCGGTAATCCCACCTACATCTTGCTTGAGCATAAAGCGGCCTGGCTTTTTCCCCCCAAGATGACCGCGCATTTTTTCTCTCATTTCGACAACGTCTTTTTTCAGTTCAGCTTGATCGCGTGCTTTGCACAACACATCATGCCGCGTATTGTGAAATGCAATTGCCAGTGGTTCATCACCATAAATCATGCGCGCGCGGACAAGTGCTTGATGCTCCCATGTCCACGCGTCTTGATGTTGATAGTCGTCGAACGCGTCCGTTGGGCTAACCAACAAACCCGATGCACCGGACGGACGCAATCGGGTATCGACCTCGTATAAAATACCGGAAGCGGTGCGAGTGGAGAAAATATGAATGATACGCTGTGCTAAACGAAGGTAGAACTGACGACCATCAATCTCTTTTTTGCCGTCAGTGTAGACATTGACTGGGCAGTCATGCATGAAGACAATATCCAAGTCGGAGTTATAGCCGAGCTCCCACCCTCCGACTTTACCATAGCCAATTACAGCAAAGCCTTTACCTTCACGATCTTTCACATGCGTTGGCTCGCCGTACTTTTCAGACACTTGCAACCAAGCCTGACTGATCACCGCATCAACGATAGCTTCCGCTAAATAAGTTAAATGGTCACTCACTTTCATCACTGGCAATGCGCCAGCAATATCTGCCGCTGCAATACGCAAAATACAAATTTGCTTAAACTGACGCAACGCTTCCATTTGCTGTTCCATATCATCTTCAGGAATACGCGCCAAATAATCACGTAGCTCTGTACGGTAACTGTCTAATGGAATGGGATTGTACAGCTGCGCAGGGTCGATCAACTCATCAAGCAAGATAGGATAACGAGACAGCTGCTCTGAAATCATTGGGCTTGCGGTACACAAACGTACGAGCTGCACCAGAGCCGCTGGATGCTCATCCAATAATTCCAAGTAAGTCGTGCGAGTGCAGATGTTGTGTAGCAAGTGAAGTACACGAGATAAACCAAACTGTGCATCAGGATGGGCAAAGACCGCATCAAACACTTTCGGCATCAAACGGTTGAGCACTTCGCGTCCTCGTGGGCCTAACGTTTTTTTGGCCAGATCGGTTTTAAAGTTGATGATGGTTTTTGCGCATGAAGCAAAGTCTTCAATCTGAATATCCTGCTGCAAGATATGCTCAAGAACGTCTTGTTTGTCGGCCATATCCCATAGCTCATGAAAATGACGAGCAACGGTAGTCCCCTCGTCTTCTTCATCATCACCAATTAGTGATTCAAAAACTTGGTGAACATTTGCCATATGCTGCTGGGTTTGCTCAATCAATTGCTCCCAACAGCTCATTTTCATCGCGGTGGCGAGCTTTAAGCGTTCGGTTTCGCAATCAGGCAGCGTCTGGGTTTGCTTATCCGCCATTGCTTGCAACAAGTTTTCTAATTGACGCAAGTACTTGTATGCGGCTTCTAGATCGCTGACTTCTTGTGGAGTAAGCAATGCCAGTTCTTCAATGCCTTGCAGCGTTTCCAACAGCCCTCGATTACGCAAAGAAGGTTCTCGACCACCTCGAATCAATTGAAAAACTTGAGCGATAAATTCAATTTCTCGGATGCCACCCGCACCTAGCTTAATGTTGTTATTCAACCCTCGGCGGCGAACCTCGCTACTGATCATCGACTTCATTCGACGCAAAGATTGAATCGCACTGAAATCAATATAACGACGAAAAACAAAAGGGCGCAGCATTTGGCGTAGCTCTTGATACTGCGGGTACATCTCACATCCCATCACCCGAGCTTTGATCATCGCGTAACGTTCCCAATCTCGTCCCTGTTCTTGGTAATAATCTTCAAGTGCGGCATAGCTCATAACCAAGGGGCCACTTTCTCCAAATGGGCGAAGCCGCATGTCGACGCGGTAGCAAAAACCATCGAAGGTTTGTTGGTCGAGCGCTTTGATGATGCGTTGACCAAGACGAGTAAAGAACTGGGCATTGGCAATGCTTCGGCGTGCGCCTTGGGTTTCGCCATTCTCTGGATACGTGAAAATTAGATCAATATCGGAAGAAAAGTTTAGCTCGCCACCACCCAGTTTCCCCATACCGATAATTAACATCGGCTGCACTTCACCGTCCTCACTTGTTGGCGTGCCCCACTCCTGACAACACACTTGATATTGCCATTGATAGGTTTCAAAAATCATCGCTTCTGCCAACTCAGATAAGTGGCTTAAAGACGTCTCTAGCGACCATGCATGCGTGAAATCCTTCCACGCAATGTACACCATTTCTCGGTTGCGAAACTGACGCAACACGCGATGACCAGACATCTCATCAGGACATTGTTCCAACAGTTCAGCAAGACGTGAGCGGTAAGACTCCTGACGACTTGGCTGCGCTAACATACTTGGCAACTCACAGGCTAGGACTTCATCGCGATGAATGGCTTCAGTTATAAACTGGCTTAAGCCCGCCACATAACGAAATTGCTGCGCAACCTCATCGGGCCAAAGGGGAAAATAACCTGCGTCTTGGGCGTTTTGTACGGCAGATTCAGCGATAGAAATCAGTGGCGAAGGCAGCTGCATTTTTCTTCCTTGTTTGAAAAGCACGGTAACTCATTCTTTATACCAGACTGAAAGCAAATAAAAACGCCCACAAAAGGTTTGTGGGCGTTTTATCAAAAGTTCGGGATCGAATATTAAACTTGGAAAGATTTGATCTTCTTGTCTAGCTCACCTGCATTATTTTGCATCATTTCAGAGGTTTCTAGCAGCTCGGTAACAACAACAACTGAGGCTTCAACCAACTCACGTACATTGGTGAGGTTTTGGCTCATCTCTTCTGCAACACTGCTTTGCTGACCAGACGCCGTCGCGATCTGGAAGTTCATGTCATTGATTTGCGTCACTTGCCCAACAATACCATCGAGCTCAGATCCAGCATTAGAAACCAGCTCGTTTCCATCTGCCGCTTCCACAACGCTTTTTTCCATGAGTTCTACCGCAGATTCAGCACTGGTTTGCAGCTGTGCGATCATCTCTTGAATTTCTACCGTCGCTTGTTGTGTGCGTTGGGCAAGGTTACGAACTTCATCTGCAACCACAGCAAAACCTCGCCCAGCCTCGCCAGCTCGCGCCGCTTCAATCGCCGCATTCAGTGCAAGCAGGTTGGTTTGTTCAGAAATGCCTTGAATCGTCCCCACAACGCTACCAATGGCTTCAACACGTTCTTCAACTTGGTTAACCGCTTGTGCCGATGAAGCGATATCCGACGAAAGTTCACTCATTTTCGCCATTGTACTTTGCAAGAACTGCTGACCAGAAATTGCTTGTGCGGAAGCTTGCTCTGTTAGAGAAGATGCCGTCTGGGCATGTTCCGCAACCGTTTGGACCGTCGACGACATTTCACTCATCGCCGTAGCAAGTTGATCAATTTCGTTAAACTCTTCTTGCGCCGATTCCTTCGTTTCCGACATGCTCAGTGTCATGACTTCGGTGAGCGTTGATAATTCATCAGACGCATTAATTTGCATTTGAATCACATCGTGCAATTGTCGACGTGTCTTTTCTAATTCACGTGCCACGTCTCCGTATTCATCTTTACAATCCATACCAAATGGAACAGAGAGGTTCTTGCTCGCCATCAGTTTGATCGCGTCGCTCAGATACTGTGTTTGACGCAACATCACTCTAGCCGCCGCTAATAAGAGCACGACAAAAACCACTATCAATAAGGCGGTTTGCCAAGCAACTTGCGTTAAGTATGCTTCATAATGCTGTTGGGCAACTTGCGCGTTTTGTGTCGCCGCTAAAAGTGAGTCGTAAAAAGTGTTTGCGTCCCACAGTTGTTTTGCCACGATCAGGACAGTACTGAAGACCATCAACATGACCATTTTAGGCACCAGTCGAATGTCGGATATGACCCTTTCCCATGGCTTAAATGCCAGCTTTTCCATTGTCAGTTCTCCACCGAGTCTTATATAGTCTTTATCTATAATCTTTATATTACTTATAGTTATGTTCGCGCTTTGCGTGGTTACGCGATTTATTTTGAGCTTCGTATGAAAAACAATGATATCAAAGACAGCACACGACCGATGGGCCTGTTGTCACTAATATTGTCTTTTATGGCACTATTTGTGATCTCTGGCTTGTTGTTTTTCCCGATCGATCACGAAACCCGTCAAGTTCTTATCGGTCTGGATTTCATAATCTGTAGTATTTTTCTACTACAGCTCACCATTGATTTGATCCGGTCCACAGATCGCTGGTTATTCCTTAAACGTCATTGGATAGATTTCGTTGCGAGCATCCCATTGATAGAGCCCCTGCGCTTTGCTCGTATTTTTCATATTATGCGAGTGGTATTAGTACTGCGTTCGTCAAAGTTCATTTTGCATCAGCTCAAAGAAAACCGCCGCGAAACCACGGTCGCCTCTATACTGCTATTGATGGTTATCCTCATAACACTCGGTTCTAGTGCAATGCTGTTTATCGAAGCGAAAAACCCAGAAGCGAATATTCGTACTGGCGCCGATGCTTTGTGGTGGGTATTTGTAACAATCTCAACGGTTGGTTACGGCGATCATTATCCAGTGACCTCCATAGGAAAGTTTTTGGCTGTCATCATCATTGTTTGCGGGGTGGGTATCTTTGGTATGATCTCGGGTCTTATCACCTCTATTCTTACTGCCCCAACGAAACAACAGACGCACAGTTCAATCAATAAAGAACGTATGCTCGAGCAGCTCCTAAGCCAACAAGCGCAAATACTAGAACGACTCGATTTCATGGAAAAAGAGCTACAACAACGTAAAACAGAGACAAAAAAATAGGACCATGCGGTCCTATTTTTTTGTTCTTATCACCAGAACGATCATTCACGCCAATAAGGCTGAACTTCCACACTGATCGCTCGGGTTTGATCCATTGCATGCAAAATTGAGCGCTCTTGACGGTGTAACCAGCGTTCTAACTGCTCTTTTTCTGCGTCTTCCAGCATATCAACCAACGGGAGCAAGTGGTTCAGCATTAGCAGATCATCGATACCATGCACTAGATCCGCCCATGGTAAACGGAAGCTGTTACGCTCATCTGAATTATACAAACTCGCGAAACCAATACCAGTATAGAGGTTACGCAATAAGCGATAACGCTGATCAACGTACTCTTGCGCCGTCAGATCGCGCTCTGCTGGGAAAGCTTCCATTAGCTCAGCCCAAGTGCGATCGAGCTGAGTAACTGAAAACGGCATGATGTTACTTGCCATTTTTTCACGTGCTTTTTCATCAAGAAATGGCTGCCAACCGCGCGCTAAGATCCAGCGGCTTAGATCCAGCAGTAACCCTGTGTAACGCGCGGAATTGAGCAACCCTAGCACTTCTTCACGGCTTGGCAACTCTTGTAACTGCTGAGTCAGCTCAGATACTAAGAACTTACGCGCATCCAACTTACGCAGCACATTGCCTTTGTCATCTAAGAGCTCTTCAAGGTGTGCATGCTCATCCAACCAACTCAGTTCTTCTTCCAACCATTTAAGCTCTTGGCGCAGAATCGCGCTCGCGCGACGAGGGACAATCCCGCCAAAAATAGTCAATGTTTGACGAATGAAACGAATGGCATTACTGATTTCACGCAGTGCTTCCACGCTGTCACGCTCAGCATAAATTTGCTCGTGATAATGCCAATGAGACAAAGCGTGCTCTAAAGAGTTGATCAAGCAAAATTCAACGGTATCCGTCGGACTACTGTCCACAAGTGCCAATGATTTTACTTCATCACCCGCATAACCGCTTGCAAGTCGATAACCTTTCGCCGCTTTGCTCAAGTTACCCAAACGCATACCGCCTTGCTCGCAAAAGCTACGTGCCAGCGTGAATAAAGCTTCGGTTTGGCCAGACTTAAGTTCCAGTTCAACTTCGCAAATCGGCTCTTGCTTCTCTTCTTCGTCTTCACCTTTGGCTACAACTAAGCCTTGGTCAAAGGCAACTTCAATCTGACTGCCATCGGGCATGCCAATCAGCCATTGTTCACGTGTGAAGTTGGTCGAGAATAATGGCATAAGCTCGGATTGCAGCGTTTCTGCATCTTTACCTGGAGGCCAAATATCTAGAGGATGAAGCGACAGATTAGGCTCGTCGCTAGTGTGCTCAGCATTGTATTCTGGTCTTTGATGTAAGCCTGCGACGACGCGTCCTGCTGTCTTTACGGTTTGGACGAATACATCATCAAAACGGCGAATTCTTAAACCAATGTCGTGCTTTCTGAGCCATTTATCGGCAGTATCAAAATAGGTGTTACCCAAGTCACGACAACTATGCTGAAGTACTTTTGTCTCAGAAATTTTTTCTTTTAAAGTTTCTGAAAATTCAGGAGAAACAAAAAACTTCAGTTCTATTTCGGTTTCCATAGCTATACCTTTCAAAGCAGATAGAAACAGGATATTGCGTAATTTCTCACACGGCAAGAGAGAAATATCGCCGGATTGATGATCTAAAACAGTTTTAATGAGCGATTTAATGCGTTACCATGCGCGCCTTTATAGCCATCGTTCAACATTTCGCCAAGCACTCAGAAATGGTGTATGTTTTTTTAAGGTTATAGTTATTAGGTTGAATGACCATGCCAGTAAATACAATTATGGGGTTATTTGCAAAGTCCCCAATTAAGCCTTTGCAACGCCACGTTGTGTGTGTCAACGAATGTTGTTCACACTTGGTGAAATTCTTTGAAGTATCTTCAAAGGGTGATTGGGAAAAAGCAGCAGAAATCCGTGCACAAATTTCTCACCTAGAGAAAGAAGCGGATGTGCTGAAACGTGAAATCCGTCTAAAACTGCCTCGCGGTTTGTTCATGCCAGTCGACCGTACTGACATGCTTGAGCTTTTGACTCAACAGGACAAACTTGCAAACCTGGCAAAAGACATTGCTGGCCGTGTATATGGTCGTCAACTTGTCATCCCTGAGGCTCTCCAACCAAACTTCCTCGCTTACGTTCAACGTTGTCTTGATGCTGCCGATCAGGCGCAAAAGGTAATCAATGAACTTGATGAATTGCTAGAAACCGGCTTCAAAGGCCGTGAAGTGACGCTCGTCGCTGAAATGATTCATCAATTAGACGTTATCGAAGATGATACCGATGCCATGCAGATTGAACTTCGCCAACAGTTGATGGTGATTGAAGCTGACATGAACCCTATCGATGTCATGTTCCTGTACAAGATTCTTGAATGGGTAGGTGGTATTGCCGACCAAGCGCAGCGCGTAGGTGCTCGTTTGGAAGTCATGCTATCTCGATCTTAAAACATAAAGTTAACGACATAACGAAGAGCATAATTAACACGTGTCATAGGGACGATGACTATTTTCATCGTCTTATGGTTTGGCGCGCGTAAAATTTTGTTCCGCTTGTTATAAAACAACTAGGTATTACGATGGATATCCTTGCGAACTACGGCACTGTCCTGATTATTGTTGCAGCGATTTTTGGTTTCATGATGGCGATTGGTATTGGCGCGAACGACGTTGCTAATGCGATGGGTACATCTGTAGGTTCAAAAGCGCTAACTGTAAAACAAGCTATCATCATTGCGATGATCTTCGAATTTGCAGGTGCTTACCTTGCAGGCGGTGAAGTAACCGACACTATCCGTAAAGGTGTAATCGAAACTTCTTTATTTGCTAGTCAACCAGATGTTCTTGTCTACGGCATGATGTCTGCGCTTTTAGCAGCAGGTACATGGCTGCTTCTTGCTTCTTACATGGGCTGGCCAGTATCAACGACTCACTCAATCATCGGTGCAATCATTGGTTTTGCATGCGTATCAGTAGGTACTGAAGCGGTTGACTGGGGCAGCGTTCAAGGCATTGTTGGTAGCTGGATTATTACGCCAGTGATTTCAGGTTTCTTTGCTTACGTTATCTTTGTCAGCGCACAACGCCTGATTTTTGATACAGAGAACCCTCTGTTTAACGCGAAACGTTTTGTACCTGTTTACATGTTCATCACAACAATGGTGATTGCACTTGTAACCATCAAAAAAGGTCTAAAACACGTTGGTCTTCACCTGACCAATGGTGAAGCCTGGATGTGGGCAGCAGCAGTTTCAGCACTTGTGATGATTGGCGGCTACGTATACATCCAGAAAAAATTCGCTAATCGCGAAGAGGACCGCAGCTTTTCTGGCGTGGAAGGTATCTTCAGCGTTCTGATGGTTATCACCGCTTGTGCGATGGCATTTGCACACGGTTCAAACGACGTTGCAAACGCCATTGGTCCACTGTCTGCTGTCGTATCGACTGTTGAACACATGGGCGAAATCAGCACGAAAAGCACCATCGCTTGGTGGATTCTACCTCTTGGTGGTATTGGTATCGTGGTCGGTCTTGCGACACTGGGTCACAAAGTAATGGCAACCGTTGGTACAGGCATCACTGAGCTAACGCCTAGCCGCGGTTTTGCAGCACAGCTAGCAACAGCATGTACGGTAGTTCTAGCGTCAGGTACTGGTCTGCCTATCTCTACTACTCAAACTCTAGTGGGTGCGGTTCTAGGTGTAGGTTTTGCTCGTGGTATCGCAGCACTGAACCTAGGCGTAGTTCGTAACATCGTGGCATCATGGATCGTTACACTACCAGCAGGTGCGTTATTGGCCGTAGTATTCTTCTACGGACTTCAAGCGATGTTCGCTTAAGACACTCGTCAATAGAATGTAAGCGCTTTGTCATTATTGACTCAAACGCACAGAAAGGGAGGCTTTGCCTCCCTTCTTTGTTGCACCGAAGTTTGAAACTGCATACTATTCGTCTATTTCCGGCTCCAATCATTCGGTGCCAACGCTGTCTCCAAGAAAAATCGTTAAGGGATTTACTGTGAAAAAACTAATCATCACGGTTTTGTTTACTTTGCTAGCAGCGCCAGCGGCCCTAGCAGCAGACCGTTATATTTCTGATGACCTCTTCACTTTTATGCACTCAGGTCCAAATAACACCTACCGTATTATTGGTAGTGTTAACGCCGGTTCTAAAGTACAACTGATTAAAACCAACCGAGATACTGGCTACACGCAAGTTCGTGATGACCGTGGTCGCACTGGTTGGGTACAAAGCAAGTTTGTGACAAACCAAGAGAGCATGGCAATTCGCCTTCCTCGCATTGAGAAAGAGCTAGCCGAAGTAAAAGAGCAGCTTGCTAATGCTCGTCAAACTTCTGATGCAGAGAAAGCCGGTCTTGTTACCTCTCTCGAAACACGTAACCAACAAATTTCAGATCTAGAAAATAAATACTCTGAGATCAGCGATCAGCTTACTTCTGTTGAAACAGAAAACCGCGAGCTACGCGCAAAACTGGATACTCAAAAAGATGACATGCTGCTTAAGTACTTCACTTATGGCGGCGGTGTCGCAGGTTTAGGTTTACTATTTGGTTTGATTCTTCCGCATGTCATGCCTCGTAGAAAGCGCTCTCCTGCGGGTTGGGCATAAACCCTCACGCTTTTATCTTTAAAAAGAACGCAAAAGCCAGTCGATATCGACTGGCTTTTTAGTTTGCTTCGTTTGACAGAAGTAAGTACTACTCCCCCATTGAACTAGAGGCTCGACGACGATCCGTTGCGCCATAAAGCTTGCCATCTTTTAGCTCAATTGCATTCAAACCGCTTACCACTGGAATAACGTGCACTGGGTAGCCAAGCTCCATAAACTCAGGCACCAGCATTTCTGCGAACGTTTTCTTTTCCACCAGCAAACCAGTCGGGTCATAAGACTTGGTGCGGTCTATCTTAGTGCCATACTGGATGTTTGGTAAGTCAATAGCCTCTTGCGCTGATAAATTCCAATCCAGCACCCCAACCACGGTTTTGAGTACATACCCCGGGATTTGCGAACTGCCCGGAGAACCAACCACCAAACGCAGGTTGTCGTCACTGTCCATCACCATTAATGGCGTAATGGCAGAACGTGGACGTTTACCCTCTTCAATCGAGTTCTGAGTTGGTTTACCGTTAACCGTTGGCAGAGGTGAGAAGTTAGCCATCTGCGCATTCAAGATAACGCCATCGACCATCACACCCGAGCCCATACCCGTTCCTACCGTGCTGGTCATCGCAATTGCATTTCCATCTCTATCGACGATAGAAATATGCCCTGTATCTTTGCTCTCGAAGCCTTGATATTGCGCATACTGAGTTTGCGTTATCTGTCCTGCTTTTGGATCCTCTTTTAAAGTGCCATTATCAGGGATTAAATCACGTCTCTGATCTAGATAGGCTTTAGACAATAACTGTTCAACTGGCGCTTCCACATAATCCGGATCTCCGGCATACGCAATACGATCGGCTTTTGCTATTCGCATCGCTTCAGTCATGAGACGCCAAGGTTCCACATCCGTTTTCGCCATATGGGCAATGTCATAGGGTGCGAGCAGTTCAAGACTCTGAGCGACCATCACACCGCCCGAAGCTGGGTAACCAAAAGAGACGATTTTATTCCCACGGTAGTCGCTCTCAATGATGTCACGCTGCTTCACTTGGTAATGTTTAAAATCTTCTAAAGACAACTTCTCGTGTTGGTCGTCAATACGACTATTAACCGTCTCTACGATGTGCTGACCAAGCTCACCACCATAAAGGTAACGATCGCCTTGTTGCGCGATCTTCCTCAGCGTCTCAGCCATCTTAGGGTTCTTCATCAAGGCTCCCGTCGGCTTAATATCGTCCCCTTGCCAATACAAGGCTTTCACTTCCGGATCTTGCTCAAGTCGGCTTTGCTCTCTTACTACGATGTCGTAGGTGTAGCTGTTCATCGCGTACCCATTGCTCGCCAATGTAATCGCCGGCTTAATCAGCTCTGCCCATGGCAACTTGCCGTATTGTTCATGAGTGGTGTAAAGCAACCGCAATGTGCCCGGAACCGCAACAGAACGAGGGCCTAATATTTCGTTGCGACTGAGTACTTCCCCATTCTCAACAAACATTTCAGGGTTCGCGCTAGAGGGCGCTTCATCTCGACCATCAAGGGCCAGAAATTTTTTCTCGTCATGTTGATAAAACAGCGCGAAAGTCCCGCCGCCAATTCCGGTCATATCTGGCTCAACGACAGACATCACCATCTGCATCGCGACCATAGCATCAACAGCGTTACCGCCTTCTTTCAATATTGAGTAACCGGTACTGCTCACGTAAGGATTCGTCGCACTGACCATGAAATCTTGCCCGCGACTATCTGGTGTAACTGGGAATGGGTCTGGCTTTGCTGCATAGCTTGTCGATGCAACAATGCTTAAAGAAAAAATCAGAATACGCATGTGTCTCTGTTTAGACTCCTATTATGTGATGGGGTCTAACGTGGACCAAGTCATTACTCCGAAGTTCGTGAAGATGGTGTCTTTTTACACAACGCTGACTGGAACCGCGCTATCAATAGATGAATGATATTGGTGCTGTTTAAACGACTGAGGAAAGCTATATTTTGCTTGTTTGAGTATCTAGAAATCATCACCAGAATAGATGCAAAAGATGCTCTGAAAAATAAAAAGCCAGCGATATGATTTCGCTGGCTTGATGTGTTTCTACACGAGTTACCCTTTCCACTCATACAACGCTGGTATACGAATTTGCTCACCTTGGAACTCAACAATCACAGCTTGCGGTTGTATTTCTCTTAGAGTGACCTGATCATCAACGACATCCCCCTGATGATACTCAACATTGTTAATTTTCACCCAACGGCGATTTTCATCACTAGCGTACATATGGGTTTGCAAATTAAGCGCAGGTAGACGCCCTTGCCACTGGTGAGCGTTGCGCTCTAAATCGTTCACGCGTGCCGTTTGTGATGACGAATTGTCATCATCTCGGGATAAGGCATTTTCGACCTTCCTAGCTAAATCAGGAGATAATGAGGATAAATCCAGATCATCCAAAGACAACCCGAGGTCCTCTTCAGCAGCAGAAGTCGTTTGGGTTGATGCTGAGTCGCGTGTTTCATCTCTGCTTGGTGTATGGCTCGTGTATTCATCGGGGGTGGTAAATGTACCAAAATCACGCGATAGCTCTGCACTTGGCCACTCTCTTGGCAATTGGGCCAACTGGGTGTTCTCTGGATAGTCTAATACTTTGAAAGGTGATACCACTTCGACCTTTTCTATCGGGGACGTTGTATCTACTTCAACACTCGGTGCAAAGAGATCTAAGTACCAAGCGACTCCAATAGCAGAAGCAGTGATTGGCAGCAAGAACAGACCTATATGTTTCACAGCTGACATTATGCGTCCTCCTTCTCTATTCTCGCCAGTTGAGGCGCATCTGGCTGAACATTTTGCTGAAGTCGGTCTAGCGTTCGCTTACCTGCAATACCATCGACACCAATTCCTTGCCAGCGTTGAAATAATTCGACTCGCTCTTTCATCGCACCATCAAAAATAGACGTTTCAAGCAGTGGCTCACTCACCGCTTCTGCTAATAATCGGTCTAATACTTCAATCGCAGGGCCTTCCATGTCTAAACGTAATGTTTCATTCAGCGGAGCATGCCACAGTTCGATAATATTGCCCTGCCACAACGGCTTTAGCCATGAAATTGGCAGACGGAGACGCTGCTTACCATTGAGCACTTCAGCTTGATCATTACCGACGGCATATAGAATGACATACCCAACATCACCTTGATAATTCAACTCCAAGATCACAGGGCGATTTTGTTGCATCAACAGCGGCCAAGTCGCCATTTTACGCTCACAACGCATAGTCGACTGCGGTTCTGACAAACAAAGATTATCGCGAACCGATGCTTGATATCCCCACAAACGATACAAATCATTTACAGCGAGGTTCGACTGTTTTTGTGTTAACAATAAATCACGCTGCTCATCCGTTAACTGTTGGCTGACGACGGTTGGTGTTGGCTCTACTCTTGGCTCCGTCACTTGTGTCAACACTGACGTCGCTTGAGCTGGCATATAATTCACGACCGCCCATCCCGTACTTAATGCAGCAATAAGGCCTACCGTGACAGAGCCCCAAGCAGGCCAACGGAAAGTCCGGCGCTCTTTTTTATCTTGCTGATAAATATCTGCCTGAAACTGCATCACCTCTTCACAGGCCTGCTGAACGGTTTGCTTATCCACAACCACATTACCCTGGTGATAACTAATGTTGAGGGATTTGTCACAGATAAGGTTGATGAGCCGCGGTATACCGTGACTGTATTTGGCTATAAGTTTACAAGAAGCACGATTAAACAGTTGCTGGTCGCCACCTGCTGTATGTAGTCGAAATGCGATGTAATCTTCTGTCTCTTTTTCATCCAACGGCAACAGGTGATAACGCCCGGTAATACGCTGGGCAAGTTGGCGTAGTTGTGTTGTTTGTAATAACCGCTGCAATTCAGGCTGCCCGACCAACAACACTTTGAGCAGTTTTCTGGTATCGGTTTCCAAGTTAGTCAACAAGCGCAACTGCTCTAAAACGTCGGCAGCAAGGTGTTGAGCCTCATCAATGACCAGCAATGTCTGCCAGCCTGAACGATAATTACGCAGCAAATATTGATGGATAACCTGGTTTAGCTGTTTGAGGTTTGCGTCTGGCGGATAGGTGATTTTGAACTCATCACAAATGGCCTCGAGCAAGTCTCTACTCGAAAACGTGGGATTGAGAATAAGACCCGCTTTGGTGTTATCACCCAAATTCGCCAGCATCGCTTTTGCGACGGTCGTTTTGCCTGTACCTACTTCGCCAGTAAGCATAGCAAAGCCACCGCCATCGCCTAGCCCAGCTTGGAGATGTGTGATTGCCTCTTTGTGACGTTGGCTTAAATACAAATAACGTGAGTTTGGAACAATCGAAAATGGTTGTTCGACAAACCCAAAAAAGTCCTTATACATTAGGCTCTCCAGCTAAAAAACCACCTGAGAATAGTCAGATATAATATAAACATAGCCGCATCTACTCTCGGGAGTAAAGAAAAGTACCATTGCTTGCTACAATGTCCAACGGCATATCCATAAATTAAGAGGTAATTCGTGCAAGTTTATTTAGTAGGTGGCGCAGTTCGAGATAAATTGCTCGGAATTGATAGTTATGACAATGATTGGGTGGTCGTAGGCGCGACGCCTGAGATGATGTTGTCCCAAGGGTACACCGCCGTTGGTAAAGACTTTCCTGTATTTCTGCATCCCAAAAGTAAAGAAGAACATGCCCTTGCACGAACAGAGAGAAAGTCAGGTTCTGGTTACACTGGTTTTGAATGTTTCTTCGATCAAAACGTCACCTTAGAAGAAGATTTGATACGTCGTGATTTAACCATTAACGCGATGGCAATGGAGAGTGATGGCACGATCCATGACCCATATGGTGGCCAGCAAGATCTCAACGATAAACTGCTACGCCATGTATCAGACGCCTTTATTGAAGATCCTCTACGCGTTTTACGTGTCGCTCGCTTCGCAGCGAAGCTTGCTGATCTAAACTTTACGGTTGCCGACGAAACTATGCGGTTAATGCGTCACATGGCAGAGTCCGGAGAGCTGAGCACACTGACTCCCGAGCGTGTTTGGCAAGAATGGCATAAATCTCTCTCTACTCCTCGCCCTGATATTTTCTTATCGGTTCTACGAGACTGTGGTGCATTAACCGTGGTGTTACCTGAAATTGATGCACTATTTGGCGTACCTCAACCTGAGAAGTGGCATCCAGAAATCGATACTGGCATCCATACTTTGATGGTGGCAGAGCAAGCCGCAAAATTGAGTAACTCACTCCCCGTCAGGTTTGCCGCCCAAGTGCATGACTTGGGTAAAGGCGTGACGCCAGAGAGCGAATGGCCAAGCCACAAAATGCATTGCCATACAGGATTAAAACTGATCAAAAAGCTGTGCGAACGTGTCCGGGTACCAAATGAGTTTCGTGATTTAGCCTTGATGGTGTGCGAACAGCACTCCAATATTCATCGCGCGGCTGAACTTAAACCACAAACCATAATTAAAATACTCAATAAACTTGATGTGTGGCGTAAGTCCGAACGTCTGCAAGATATCTTGCTTTCCTGCCAAGCGGATCACGCTGGTCGTAAAGGACTGGAAACGCAACCATATCCACAGGCGGATATTTTTAGGCAAGCCTACCAAGCAGCAGCGGCAGTTGACGTTCAAACCATAATCAAAGAGGGCTTTAAAGGCCCTGCGATTCGTGACGAGCAAGAAAAACGACGTATTGAAGCAGTGAAAGCAGCACTTAAGAAGTAACGAACAAACAAAAACGCCCGCGGATTTCACGGGCGTTTTTCGTTAACATCAATTATGCACTTAATAGAAAAGCGAACAAACCGACGCCCAAAATCAGACGGTAAATCACAAACGGTGTCATGCCCATGCGTGAAATCATCTTCAAGAAGAAGTGGATACAGATGTACGCACTAATAAACGATGTGATAATGCCAGTAAGTAAGAAACCAACATGGACAGGTTCACCACTGGTCACTAACTTCATACCTAAGTAGCTACCAGCTAATGTAATGATTGGGATCGACATTAAAAATGAAAAGCGGGCAGCCGCTTCTCGAGTAAAGCCAAGGTAAAGCGCTGCTGTAATGGTCGCCCCTGAACGTGAAGTTCCAGGAATCATCGCTAAGGCTTGGGCAATACCGATAAATACAGCTTTCTTCCAACCCGTTTGGTATTCATCGGCAACGAGTTCAGCGTTTTTGTCTACCCACCATAGCAACAAGCCAAATACGATCGTGGTAGTCGCGATGACGTAAGCGCTACGTAGATACACTTCAATGATGTCTTTCATCAATAGGCCGAACACACAAGCTGGAATCGTCGCAATCACGATCATCCAAGCCAATTTAGCTTCTTTACTGCGATCTCCTTTAAAGATCGAAGCAAATAACGCTTGAAACAAAGTGATTACTTCATGACGAAAATAGATCACGACAGCCATTAATGTACCGACGTGAACAGCAACATCAAAGGCTAGACCTTGGTCTTCCCATCCTAAAATAGCGGAAGGCAGGATCAAATGGGCAGAGCTTGAGATAGGCAAAAACTCTGTCAGCCCCTGAATCAGAGCCAAAATAAAGGCTTCAAAATAACTCATGTAAACAACTCAAATTAAAAATGAAAGGAAACGGGTTTGAGCGAATCGACTGGCTGCATAGCATGCCAAATGTCTGCGACTGTGCGTCCATCGCCTGGGATCACTAATTGCGGTTCGAGATCATACAGCGGCTTTGTGACAAAAGGATATTTGTAGATATCACTGCGAGGTAGCTCAGGTTTTTTCTTGGAGACGCGCTCACCGAACAACACTATATCGAGATCCAGTGTTCGATCCTGATACTTTTGCGCGTTTTCTTCGCGTCCCCACTTAAATTCAATCTCGCGTAGTTGATGGCTCAACTCTTCTAATGACAACTCGGTACGCATTGCAACGACAAAGTTGTAGAAATTCTTGCTGCTAAAGCCAATAGGTTCGCATTCATATATCGGTGATACGAGGAGATTTTCTCCAAGCCGTTGCAGCTCCTGATACGCAGCAAGCACATGTTGCTCTCTTTCTACGTTCGTCCCAACACCGATATAAGTGGTGATCATGCTCGTCCTCGCTCAATCACCACACCAACAGCACGTGCTTGCGGCACGGCGCCAGGCTTCGCTAGGCGGATTTTCACCCAAGGCACAGAGAAACGCTGCATGATAAGCTCTGCTACTTCTTCAGCCACGCGCTCGACCAGTAAGAAACGACCATTTTCAATGTGGTTAAGTACCGCCTCACTCACCTGCGAATAATCCAGTGCATCTTGCACATCATCACTTTTGCCCGCAGGTTTATTATCGTGTGCCATTTCAATATCTAGAACCAACTTTTGTTTGATTTGTTGTTCCCAGTCGTACACGCCAATGGTGGTGATTACTTCTAACTGTTCAATAAAAACTTTATCCAGAGCCATCTTATGTCCTTCTATTACAGAGGTCGGATACCCGTGAGGGGTAATTTGATCGTAGTATTCTATACCTAAGTAACATTTACTTTGGTCATCACAATGTTACTTAGGTATAAACTGCGAAAGCATCTTTATATACAAGAAATCACATAATGCAAGCTCTATCACAGTGAGGATTTCTGCATTATGTAAATTCGGGGTATGATAGCAACTACGCGGGAACCGAGCATTAAATTCCAATCCATCAAGGACTTCTATGGACGCACTGGCACTGATAATGACAATGGCCGCCTATTTATTAGGTTCGGTTTCCAGTGCGGTTTTGATCTGTCGACTCTTAAAACTGCCAGACCCACGCAGTGTGGGATCTAACAATCCTGGAGCAACGAACGTATTGCGTATTGGCGGACGAGGAGCCGCTGTTTCAGTCTTGTTGTGCGATATGCTCAAAGGCACTATCCCCGTGTGGGGCGGATACTTTCTTGGTATCGACCCTATCATTCTTGGCGTCATCGCCATTGCTGCCTGTCTTGGCCACATGTACCCCATCTTTTTCCACTTTAAAGGCGGAAAAGGTGTCGCAACCGCGCTTGGCGCTATCGCTCCGATTGGTTTGGACTTAACAGGATTGGTGATGTTAACTTGGCTGTCAGTAGCCGCGCTATTCCGCTATTCATCCTTAGCGGCTCTCGTCACGGTTTTGGTCACTCCGTTTTATACTTGGATGTTTAAACCGCAATACACGTTACCTGTTGCTATGCTGTGTTGCTTAATCGTATTTAAGCATCATCAAAATATTCGTCGGCTTTTGTCTGGCGACGAGCCAAAAATCGGCGAGAAGAAACTGACACAAAAAAACTCGGCTTAATGCCGAGTTTTTCGTTTAAAGAGGGATGCATTGGTTATGCATGAACTCGATTCAGGAAGTTCAACAACATTTGGTTGACGAACTCCGGCTGTTCTAAACAACTGATGTGTCCCGCTTGCGGAATTTCTACCAACTCACTGCCTGTGATACAGTCTTTCATTAAATAAGATTCAAAAACTGGACGGGGTTTATCTTCACAGCCCACTGCAATTAACGTCGGCAGAGCAAATTTTTCCGAATCCTCAATCACATCCCGGCGACCAAACACCATGCGCCCTATGCGAGCTACTTCCACCGCACGCTCACCATTCAGGTCTTCTAAACTGCGTTTGAATGAAGCGACAAGTTTAGGGTTATCCTGATTGACGTTGTTGGCAAAGAACAGCGGCACAACGGCTTCAATAATTGGCGCAGGCACTGCTTGGACTTGGCTGATGGTATCAAGCATTGCAAAATACTTCTTATACGTAACTTCTGGCTCCCAGCCAATGAAGGTATCCATCAATACCAGTGACTTAACACGTTGCGGCGCTTGAGCCGTTAGCTCTGCTCCCCACATGCCGCCAACAGATAAGCCCACTATCGAGAACTCTTCGATATCTAAATGATCCATCAATGCCAACATATGTTGTGCATAGTCGGCCAATGACTGTGTCGATGCAGGTGCAGCGTCCGATTCACCATGTGCCCAAAGATCTGGCACAATACAACGGAATGACTGGCTTAAAACCTCAACTTGCGGCGCCCACATTTGGCTATCCCAAAGGTAACTATGACCAAATAGAAGCACAGGGCCCTCACCTTTATCTAGATAAGCAAGTTGCTGACCTTCAATTTCAAACTTATTCATTGTTATATCCATTTCTTATTCTTCCACGTCATCCTAGCACTGAAACAATAGCGAACTGCTCGCATCAGTCAGAATGTAAAACGAGGCGGTTCATTGAATAATTAAAAATAAAGGCCTCTGAGGAGCAGAGACCTTTATTACACAGAACCGGTTTCAAACCTACCGCATAAATTTGACTAAGCGACAGGTGTTAGTTGATCAATTGGCCAACGTGGACGAGCCTCTACTGACATATCAGCCACTTCGCCATTCTTCAAGCGCTGCATGCCTGCGTAAGCGATCATCGCACCGTTATCTGTACAGAACTCAGTACGTGGGTAGTAAACTTCGCCACCAACTTTCTTCGCTAACTTCTCTAACTCAGCTCGCAAACGACGGTTAGCACTCACACCACCAGCAATAACAATGCGTTTCATGCCTGTTTGCTCAAGCGCGCGCTTACATTTAATAGCCAACGTAGCACACACAGCCTCTTCAAATGCCAATGCGATGTCCGCGCGGGTTTGCTCGTCATCACCGTTTGCAGCAATCGTGTTAGCCGTAAAGGTTTTTAGACCAGAGAAACTCATGTCCAAACCTGGCACATTCGTCATTGGGCGTGGGAACTTAAAGCGGCCCGGTGTACCTTTTTCCGCCAGTTTAGATAATAGTGGACCGCCTGGGTAATCCAAACCCATTAGCTTCGCTGTTTTATCAAACGCTTCGCCCGCCGCATCATCAATCGACTCACCTAGAATTTTGTACTCACCGATGCCTCTCACTTCCACCATCATAGAGTGACCGCCCGATACTAATACCGCCACAAACGGGAACGGTGGAGGGTTATCTTCCAACATTGGGGCCAATAGGTGACCTTCCATATGATGAACAGGTACCGCTGGCACTCCCCAAGCATAAGCAATACTGCGACCGATAGTCGCACCCACTAATAGCGCCCCAACAAGACCAGGCCCTGCGGTATACGCGACACCATCGATGTCTTTTGAAGTTAAGTTCGCTTCTTTTAGTGCCTCTTTAATAAGAGGAATGGTTTTCTTTACGTGGTCACGTGAAGCCAACTCAGGCACCACACCGCCGTAATCTGCGTGCAGTTTTACTTGGCTGTATAGCTTGTGTGACAAGAGACCGTTTTCATCGTCATAAATTGCGATGCCAGTCTCGTCACAAGAGGTTTCAATACCAATAATGCGCATGGTTTTCTCAGTATGCTTTCTGTATAGAGGAAATTTGGGCGTCATATTACCTCGCCTTGGTGCTGCAAACAAATTTTGTACAGACAATAATCGACAAAAGGCTTTACAAAGTAGTTGTGATCGGATTAAAATTCCGCACCATTTTTGATCAAGCTGGTAAGAGACCTAACAATTGTGATTTGGTCTGTTGAATACCAGCGTTAACGAATAACCCCTGAGGTGAAAGGCATATGCCAGTAGTTAAAGTACGTGAAAACGAACCGTTCGACGTTGCTCTACGTCGTTTTAAGCGCTCTTGCGAAAAAGCAGGTATCCTTTCTGAAGTGCGTCGTCGTGAGCACTACGAAAAACCAACTACAGTTCGCAAACGCGCTAAAGCAGCAGCTCAAAAGCGTCACGCTAAGAAGCTAGCTCGTGAAAACGCTCGTCGCGTTCGCCTGTACTAATAACTGAGCTCCAAAAGGAATTTAGTTATGGCTCTGATTGATCAACTCAAAGAAGAGCAAAAATTAGCGATGAAAGCCAAGGACAAATTGCGCCTTGGTACTATTCGTTTAGCCCTATCAGCAATCAAGCAACGTGAAGTTGACGAACAGATTACTCTGAACGATGACGACATTCTTGCAGTATTGACCAAGATGGTTAAACAACGTCGCGACTCTGTAACGCAGTTTGAAGCAGCGGGTCGTCAAGATCTTGCTGATGCGGAACAAGCAGAAATTACCGTTCTTGAGGACTTTATGCCTCAACCACTGACAGACGAAGAAGTAGCGGCTCTCATCGAGAACGCGATTGCTGAATCTGGAGCAGCTGGCATGCAAGACATGGGCAAAGTAATGGGCGTTCTGAAACCGCAAATTCAAGGGCGTGCAGATATGGGTAAAGTAAGCGGTTTAGTTCGCGCTAAATTGGCTTAAGGTACCCCACCCAATTGCAGCAAGCCGTGCTATCCTTTGGAGCGCACGGCTTGTTTGTATCTGGATGGATGGAATGAAATCAATGGGCAATACGCTCATTCTTTTAAGGCATTCACTCCACTCATCATCTTCTTTTTTTGTTAGGTTTTATGGCTGGACACATCCCTCGCAGTTTTATCGATGACCTTCTAGCTCGACTTGATATTGTCGATATCATCGACGCACGTGTGAAACTTAAGAAAAAAGGCAAAAACTACGGCGCATGCTGCCCTTTCCACAACGAAAAGACACCCTCATTCAGTGTCAGTCAAGAAAAGCAGTTCTACCATTGTTTTGGTTGTGGCGCGCACGGAAATGCCATCGATTTTTTGATGGAATTCGACCGACTAGAATTCGTCGAAGCCATTGAAGAACTCGCTTCATACTTGGGTTTAGATGTTCCTCGAGAACAACGTGGCGGCGGTAATGGTTCGTTTCAGTCAGGCCCACAAGCAAGCAGCAGTGAAAAACGTAACCTATACGACTTAATGGGCAGCATTGCTCAATTTTATCGTAACCAACTCAAACAGCCAGCAAGTAAGGTGGCGATTGAGTATCTAAAAGATCGTGGCCTGTCTGGTGAAATCGTCCAGAAGTTTGGCATCGGCTATGTGGCTGATGAATGGGATTTAGTTCGTAAGAACTTTGGCCAGAATAAAGAAAACCAAGACATGCTCGTCACAGGCGGCATGTTGATTGAAAACGATAAAGGCAACCGCTACGACCGATTCCGTGGTCGAGTGATGTTTCCTATTCGAGACAGACGCGGCCGAGTAATAGGCTTTGGTGGTCGAGTATTAGGTGATGGGACACCAAAATATCTCAACTCACCCGAAACCCCGATATTTCATAAAGGTAAAGAGTTGTATGGCCTTTATGAAGTACTACAAGCGTATCGTGAGCCACCACAAATTTTAGTGGTTGAAGGCTATATGGATGTTGTCGCGCTTGCTCAATATGGCGTAGATTATTCCGTTGCCTCATTAGGAACCTCGACAACGGGCGATCACTTGCAGGTGTTATTCAGGCAAACAAGCACCGTCGTGTGTTGTTATGACGGTGACCGCGCAGGCCGTGAAGCCGCGTGGCGTGCCATGGAAAATGCATTGCCTTACCTAACGGATGGTCGCCAGTTAAAATTCATGTTTTTGCCGGATGGAGAAGATCCCGACTCTTATATCCGACAAAACGGAAAACAAGCATTTGAGCAGCAAGTGTCTAATGCGATGCCCTTGTCTGAATTCATGTTCAGCTCATTGACTCAGCAGGTCGACATGAGCACGAAAGAAGGCATGGCAAAACTGAGTACTCTTGCGGTTCCTCTCATTGATAAAGTCCCTGGCGGCACTTTAAGACTATACTTGAGAGAATTGCTTGGCCGCCGTTTGGGTTTGGTTGATGAACGCCAACTACAGCAGCTAATTTCAAAACAAGGTAAAGAGGATAAAAGGCCTCAACCTCATAAAGAAATCAAGCGAACGCCGATGCGAGAAGTGATCGCGTTACTGATTCAAAACCCACAATACGTAAGTATGGTGCCAGATCTAACTAGCGTTAGAGATTTGCCCATTCCTGGTCTAAGTTTATTTGTTGATGTACTTGATAAATGCCAAGCGCATCCCCATATCAACACAGGCCAATTATTAGAGCATTGGCGAAACAGCCAAAATGAGACCCTTCTGTCTCGTCTCGCGAGTTGGGACATTCCACTCGATGAGGACAACCAAGAAGAAATCTTTTTAGACTCACTGGATAAAATTATTGCCCAGTGCGTAGAAAAACAAATTGAAAACCTGCAGGCCAAAGCAAGAAGTGTCGGTTTATCAGCCGAAGAGAAAAGGGAGCTGCTAGCACTTATGCTAGATTTAAAAGCGTAACCCTGTTTAATTAGTCAGCAACGATTTAATTTGTTATAGTAAGTGGTTTGCATTTCGCATACTGATTCCTTCACCAGATTACGAAGTTGGATACCGTCTATGGATCACAATCCGCAGTCACAGCTAAAGTCACTTGTTATTAAAGGCAAGGAACAAGGCTATCTGACCTACGCCGAAGTAAATGACCACCTACCTGCTGAAATCGTAGATTCAGAACAGGTAGAAGACATCATTCAGATGATCAACGACATGGGCATTAAGGTAGTAGAAACTGCTCCTGATGCTGATGATTTAGCACTGAACGATGACACAAATATTACCGATGAAGATGCAGCCGAAGCTGCAGCCGCTGCACTTTCTAGCGTAGAGAGTGAGATTGGTCGTACAACAGACCCAGTACGTATGTACATGCGTGAGATGGGTACTGTCGAACTTCTAACTCGCGAAGGCGAAATCGACATCGCAAAACGTATTGAAGAAGGTATTAACCAAGTTCAATCGTCTGTTGCTGAATACCCAGGCACAATTCCGTACATTCTTGAGCAATTTGACAAAGTTCAAGCTGAAGAACTACGTCTTACAGACCTAATTTCAGGTTTTGTAGATCCAGATGCTGACGACACCGCTGCACCAACGGCAACACACATCGGTTCTGAACTGACTGAATCTCAGTTAGAAGAAGAAGACGATGAAGACGTTGATGACGACGAAGATAGCGATGACGATTCAGATGATTCTGAAGAAGATGTAGGTATCGATCCAGAATTAGCGCTAGAGAAATTCAACCAACTACGCAGCACCTATCAAAATCTTCAATTAGCAATCAACGAGTACGGCTATAACAGCCCGAAAGCAACCGTTGCTAATGAAATGATGCTAGACGTATTCCGCGAGTTTCGTCTAACGCCTAAACAGTTTGATCACCTAGTGAATGAACTGCGTACTGCTATGGATCGCGTTCGTACACAAGAGCGTCTGATCATGAAGTCAGTGGTTGAATACGGCAAAATGCCGAAGAAATCATTCATCGCGCTGTTCACTGGTAATGAATCAAGTGAAGCTTGGCTGGATGAAGTTCTTGCTTCAGACAAGCCATACGCTGAAAAGATCAAACGTAACGAAGAAGAAATCCGTCGTTCAATCGCTAAGCTAAAAATGATTGAAGAAGAGACTTCTCTAAACGTACAGAACATTAAAGACATCAGCCGTCGTATGTCTATCGGTGAAGCAAAAGCTCGCCGTGCGAAGAAAGAGATGGTTGAAGCGAACTTGCGTCTTGTAATTTCTATCGCGAAGAAATACACCAACCGTGGCCTACAGTTCTTGGATCTGATCCAGGAAGGTAACATCGGTCTGATGAAAGCGGTAGATAAGTTCGAATATCGTCGTGGTTACAAGTTCTCGACTTACGCAACGTGGTGGATCCGTCAGGCAATCACTCGTTCAATCGCGGACCAAGCACGTACGATTCGTATCCCGGTACACATGATCGAAACGATCAACAAGCTAAACCGTATTTCTCGTCAAATGTTGCAAGAGATGGGTCGCGAGCCACTACCGGAAGAACTGGCAGAGCGCATGCAAATGCCAGAAGACAAGATTCGTAAAGTTCTAAAAATCGCTAAAGAGCCTATCTCAATGGAGACACCAATCGGTGACGACGAAGATTCGCATCTAGGTGATTTTATCGAAGATACAACGCTAGAACTTCCGCTAGATTCTGCAACTGCAACTAGCCTTAAGGTGGCAACAAAAGACGTGCTTGCAGGTCTAACGCCACGTGAAGCGAAAGTACTTCGTATGCGCTTTGGTATCGACATGAACACTGACCATACTCTAGAAGAAGTTGGTAAGCAGTTCGACGTTACTCGTGAGCGTATCCGTCAGATCGAAGCAAAAGCACTACGTAAACTTCGTCACCCAAGCCGCTCAGAGACTCTGCGCAGCTTCCTAGACGAATAATCGCAGCGCATACAAGCTTTTAGAAATCAAAAAAGGTGACTTTAGGTCACCTTTTTTATTATCTACTGTTCTAAGTGGATAAAAACTAAGCGCAATTGCCCTAGTTGGTATCTAGACACCTTGCAACGCTTCCCCTATAATCGTTGTCCTATTAAGGCCCCTTAGCTCAGTGGTTAGAGCAGTCGACTCATAATCGATTGGTCCGCAGTTCAAGTCTGCGAGGGGCCACCATATTTCGAAAGGCGTAGCAGGTTAATACCTGCTACGCCTTTTTTGTATCTTATATCTTTGGGTACAATTTCGGTTGCGGTAACTCGTCATTAACCTCGTAATAGCTTTTCCTCTTCCCCTTTTCTTTAACTATTATCTGGCTTTCTATATGTAGCAATGAAACAAAATGTCCGCTCGTGATTTAAACCATTGACCCTCAGACAACTTCTGATAGGATGGACATACAAACGTATGGACGTCTAAAACAAAAAATGGAGCTACAATGAAAAGTATTGGTCACTTAAAGAAACTAGCTTTGATTCTCACGGCAGTAGTCGGCTTAAGCGCTTGTGGAGAAAAAGATGACTCTGTCATTAAAGTGGGCGCGACAGTTGGGCCACATGCACAAGTAGTCGAGGCGGTAGCGAAGGAGGCAGCGAAGCAAGGTTTGAATGTCGAAGTCATTGAGTTTTCTGACTACGTGACACCTAATGCCGCTCTTAGCGATGGTAGCATCGATATTAATAGCTATCAGCACCAGCCATTTTTAGACAACTTCAACAGTAGCCATAACGCCCAATTAGTATCAATTGGTCAGTCCATTCTTATGCGTATGGGGCTTTATTCCAATAAGTATCGCTCACTGCAAGAGCTTCCAAACAATGCACGTATAGCGCTTCCAAATGACCCTACCAACGGTGGTCGTGGTCTGTTGCTACTCGCCGATGCAGGTTTAATTGAGCTGAAACAGGGTGTTGGCCATAAAGCCGCCCTAACTGATATCACAAAAAACGCAAAATCATTTGAATTTGTCGAGGTAGATGCCGCTCAGCTACCAAGAACATTAGATGATGTGGACGCGGCTGCGATTACAATGAACTACGTAATGTCTTCTGGTTTAGATCCGAAGAAACAAAGTATCTATCTTGAAGCAAAAGACGCCCCATTAGCAGTCATGGTCATCGCCACTCGTGACGCAGACAAAAATAATGAAGCGTATAAAAAGTTCGTTTCTATTTATCAATCTCAAGCGATTCGTGATTATCTCGATCGCACTTTCAAAGGCACAATCGAAGCAGCTTTTTAATCAATAAAGCAGCGAATATTTTGCTCCACGAATCAGATAGAAAAGAGGCTAATGTTTTCTCATAGCCTCTTCTTTTCATTACTCACTAAATCGACTCATTGTCGACTTTCAGCCTCTAACTTCATTGCCAAATAAGCTTGGTCAGCAGAAACCAATTCAGGACGGTTAATCAACTTCCAGAGGAAGTATGGTGGGATTAAAAATACGATGAAGTAGAGAGATTCATGGAAGAAAACATCGGCTATCGTTTGCTGATGCTCCCAAAGTGCCGTCAGTGCGAAGAGCTCTAACATCACGCCTAATACGCCAAAGACGACAGAGACAACAATCGCTAAACCCAGTAGTTCTCTAATAAAGTGCTTGTATGCCATGATACTAATTCCTTCTAGCAATAAGTCATACTAACTTACGCTCATAAGAAAGAAGCCAGCTTGACTATCATCAAACTCCCCTCATCACAGTTAAGAACTTAGTTTTATAAAAAAGGACTTGTATATAGCACCATTGAAGATTGACCTTTCTATCACAATACAATGACATCATTTCTCGACTTTGAGACTAGCCTTTTACATTTATCAGCAGTGTAAACAAGAGGTCATAATGAAAAAATATACCTATCCTTTACTTGCTATCTCAGGTGGTCTTTTATTGACGGGCTGCGGTAGCGACGACTCTTCATCCGATACAGAAGCAGCCACTTTTTCTCTCAGCGTTTCCGATGCTCCTGTCGACGATGCCAACAAAATCGTTTTAGCGTTTCAAGATGTTGTCCTTGTACCATTTGACCCTGAAACTGGCGAGCAAACTGGAGAACACATTCTGTTAGATGCTAGTGACAATGGAGCACTACACCAAGTTGATCTAATGGAATATCAGGGAAGCAACGCTAAAACGATCATTCACGAACAGGACATCGCTCCTGGTGATTATGCTATGTGTGTGTACGCTAAAGACGGCAAACAATTAAACGATACAACACTGTCATACGTAGAGAAGACAGACGGCAACATCAAAGGCTTAGTTGTACCTAGCCGAGGCAGCTGTTTTGGTTTTAAACCAGATACGAGCGATCAAGGTCGCTTAAAGTTTTCGCAAAAAGGTCAGTATGTAAAAATTCATACTGGTCATAATAGCTATGTTGTCGAGTTTGACTTACGCAAAGGTCTGGCGGATCCAACAGGCAAAGATTACATGAACATGAACTCTAATGCGGTAAGCTTAGTAAACGCATCAGAATCAGGTCATATTAGTGGTGAAGTCAGTGAAATTCAGTATCAAGCATGTGAAGCAGACAGTGCCGCATCAAATGCAATAAATGACGTTCCTGTCGTTCACTCTGTTTATCTGTATACAGGTTCAATGGATCGCTCAACCATGGGCGATATGGGTGCGACAGATCCACTCAACGCGCCAGTTGCGGTAGCTAACGTGAATGAATCGCAAGACGAAGAAGGTAATACAACCTACAGCTACGAGTTTGGTTACATCGGCCCGGGTACTTACAGCATTGGCTACACATGTACTGCGTATATTGATACGCCAGACGCTCATGAAACTTCAGAAGACGGTTTCTTGATTTACCAGCACTACACGCCAGTTGATGTTGTCGAGGCAGAGCTGACAACTCAGGACATTAATCCAATTCTTTAAGTCACCACATTAAAAAAGCCGCTCGTACTGAGCGGCTTTTTACTTAGTCAGAAAGGTAATATTGAACCGTCGATACCACTCGTACTTTCTTAATGTAAGGCGTGTTGCTGTCTCGGTCATAAATCGAGAACTGCCCTTGAGTTGCACGTTTGATCTTACCCAGTGAACTCTGTGAGTCTTTCGCAAATTTCTCAGCCACTTCACGCGCATTCTTAGTCGCTTCTTCGATCATGTCTGGCTTCACATCATTCAGCTTAGTAAAGCTGTACTCAACACGATTTGCATAAGGATCTTGGTTAAGCAAAACGCCTTGTTTTCCTAGCTCACCTATTTCATTGATTGCCGCTCGAACAACATCAACACTCTGGCTGTAAACCGTAACGGTTCGCGAGGCCAAATAACGATACTCAATGTCTTGCTCGCTCCCATATTGCTGTGCTTTTCTGTCAATGACCGCAGGGGAAGAAAGGGAAACGCTGGTTTCAGGAAGCCCTTTGGCACTTAGAAAGTCCAAAATCAAACGGGTTTGCTGGTCAATTTCATCAAACATGGCTCCCATATCATTACTCGCTAGAGTAAATTGAATCGGCCAAATCACCGTATCAGCAGGATACTCACGCTCCGACAAACCTTTTACTGTCACGACTCTTTCATAGGCTCGGTATTTCACCGCCGTCTGCTGCATAAAATAGCCAAGGATGCCAAGACCAAGTATCAAACTTAGCCCAATCCAAAGTGCTGCTTTATTGGAAACTCGTTCCATTATTTCCCCCTGATAAATATCAACTTAGCTTAATCTTTGTTCTAGATAAGATAGCCTATCTATTGTTTTAAGAGGGAGACATAACGCGAGTTTTGATTCATAGCACAGTGATATACCGTTTTCTTTAGTCAATAAAGCTTCATTGGTTTGTCACCAAAGGCTCATGCTTTTGCCTCTTAACTGTCATCTGTAATTTCTACTATCCAATCAGCAACTTGTACGCTGAGGTAAATATGGATAGTTCAACCCCTTTTCGTCTCCCTCGTAAAACGCCGTTTGGCATTGGTGAAAACGTTGCTGAATGGGCAACCGGTTTAAACCAACTTGATAAGTTCTACGCCCAACGCCCCGTTAATGCCGATACCAAAACTTTTCTCCGCTTCACGCTGGATATCTTAGGTATCGATTATCGCATTGCTCATGGTTCACTCGACTCAGTACCTAAACAAGGTGCTACCGTCATTGTGGCGAACCATCCGCTTGGTTGTGTGGAAGGCGTCATCTTGGCCGAACTCTTGTTGATGGTACGAGACGATATCCAAATTCTAGCCAATCAATACCTGAAAACCGTGCCGGAGTTAGATCAGCTCTTCATTGGTGTCGATGTGTTTGAAGGCAAAGACGCCGTCAAATCGAATATGAAGGCCCTCAGAGCGGCTAATAAACACCTAGCAAGTGGCGGCTTACTGCTTGTCTTTCCTGCCGGTGAGGTTTCCCAGTTAGTCGATGCCAAACAGCAACGCTTGGAAGATAAAGCGTGGAGTCGAAGCGTAAGTAGCCTAATCCGCAAAAACAAAGCAACGACAGTTCCAGTATTCATCAGTGGTCAGAACTCGAAACGCTTCTATATGGCAGGGAAAATCCATCCACTTTTGCGTACCCTAATGCTCGGGCGGGAGCTACTGAACAAACATGCACAAACCATCAACTTGTCTTTTGGCCAAGCGATTAAATTCAAAGAGCTCAACACACTTAACGATGATCAAGTGGTGAACTATTTGCGGCTCAACACTTACTTGCTCAATCGTGAACCCCATTCAGTGAAGCCTTCTTCTTCATCAGAAATGCTCTCTCCAATAGCGGCAGGGTTACCCGTAGGCGAATTGCTTGAAGAGCTGAACGGCTTACCAAAAGAGTCCAAGCTGCTAACAAGTGGTGAGTTCGATGTCTACTGCACGGAGTCGCAGAATATCCCTTCCCTACTGCATGAAATTGGTCGCCTACGTGAGCTCAATTTTCGACAAGTTGGCGAAGGGACGGGACTAGCAATAGACATTGACCATTTCGATCATGATTACCTGCATCTGTTTGTGTGGGACAGAGAGAACCAATGCTTGGTGGGCGCGTATCGTTTAGGTCTGGTTGATCAACTGATTCAAAAGCGCGGCGTAGCAGGTCTGTATTCACGAACGTTGTTTAACTATGACCAACGCTTTATCGACCAAATGGGTAAATCCATTGAGATGGGGCGCTCTGTGATTGCACAGCAATATCAAAAGAGCATGAGCGCGCTACTGCTGCTGTGGAAAGGCATCGCAACGTTCGTTCATCAAAACCCAGATTACACTCACCTATTTGGTCCGGTAAGCATTAGCAACGACTATAGTGATACTGCACGCCAACTGCTGGCTCAA
Source organism: Vibrio sp. 2130-1 (assembly GCF_033339515.1). Classification (NCBI taxonomy): domain Bacteria; kingdom Pseudomonadati; phylum Pseudomonadota; class Gammaproteobacteria; order Vibrionales; family Vibrionaceae; genus Vibrio; species Vibrio sp. 2130-1. The sequence continues at coordinate 338,110 of NZ_JAWOUT010000006.1, read as the reverse complement.
TCAATGACGCTTCACCACTACGATAACAACTGCGCAGAGTATGTCACACCTTCTAACCCACTTCCTGAGCACCACCGTGACTGGAACACCAGCATGCTCACTGCTCTGGGTGATTTACAGCTATTGTCACGTGTCATTGCCAGAATCGATGAAGGGAAAGGAGTGCCCGTTTTGCTGCGTCAGTACTTAAGCCTCAATGGCAAGCTGGTATGCTTCAACGTCGACCCTGCATTCAATAACGCTCTAGATGGATTGATTATGGTGGATTTGCGCGATGTTCAAGAAAAGACGTTGGCAAGGTATATGGGACGCGAGCAAGCTCATGACTACCTCGTCTATCATACTAAATAGCAACGATGATTAAGAACAGTGATTAAATAGAGAGTTGGGAATCACAAGAAGAACCGTGTGGCGACTCTCTTTATTTACCCTTTCATTAACTAATTAGGCGTGCTCCGTGAAGTGCGCCGAAAAGACTCTTATAGATACAATCTATCGAAAGATCTAGATAGCATTTATCTCGCCAATTCCGTCACAAACTTTCACAAAAAACAAAAACAGATCCAAGTCACACTTTAAATTCACCACAACTCAACACAAAACGTGATATTGATCATCACAAGTATTTAATTCGAATTTCAAAAAAAATTAAAAGTGATCAAAGTCACAAGGTATTTTAATTTTAAATTTGTCAGAAGATCGGATTGATCACTAAGATTTTTATTGACAGATTTGAAAGTGGCTTTTTGTTATTAAGTTACAAGTTAATAAGTTGAACTTGGTCACTTAAAAACCGTTTCTCAGCCTAAGAAATGCGGGCGTAGATCACAAAAAACCCGTTGTCAGTTCCAATTGGAAAATGTGTGGTAAATTGATTGGGTACTAAGCAATCAAACAAACGGTTTTGGCGAACCGTTTACTACAACAAGATTCATCAGAACATCGAACGGGGAATTGTTATGATATCACCAGATGCCAAGATCAAGATACAAAATTTTGGTCGTTTTCTGTCAAACATGGTAATGCCAAACATCGGCGCGTTTATCGCGTGGGGCTTTATCACTGCTCTATTTATCCCAACAGGATGGCTACCAAACGAAACGTTAGCCTCTATGGTTGGCCCAATGATTACCTACTTGCTGCCACTACTTATCGGTTACACCGGTGGTAAATTAGTTGGTGGCGATCGTGGTGCGGTAGTCGGTGCAATCACAACAATGGGTGTGATTGTCGGCACAGACATCCCAATGTTTATGGGTGCAATGATGGTCGGCCCAATGGGCGGCTGGGCTATCAAGAAATTCGATAACTACATCGATGGTAAAGTAAAAAGTGGCTTCGAGATGTTGGTTAACAACTTCTCTGCGGGCATCATCGGCATGCTATGTGCGATCCTTGCTTTCATCTTTATCGGTCCATTCGTAAAAATTCTTTCTGGTGGCTTGGCGGCTGGCGTTAACTTCCTAGTTTCTGCTCACCTACTACCACTGACTTCAATCTTCGTTGAACCTGCGAAGATCCTGTTCCTAAACAATGCGATCAACCACGGTATTTTCTCTCCACTGGGTATCCAACAAGCGTCTGAAACAGGTCAGTCGATCTTCTTCCTAATCGAAGCAAACCCAGGTCCTGGTCTAGGTATCCTGCTAGCTTACATGGTGTTTGGTAAAGGTACGGCTCGTCAAACGGCAGGTGGTGCATCAATCATCCACTTCTTCGGCGGTATCCACGAGATTTACTTCCCATACATCCTAATGAACCCTCGCCTAATCCTTGCGGCTATCGCAGGTGGTATGACTGGCGTATTCGTTCTAACTATCTTTAACGCAGGTATTGTTTCTCCAGCATCACCAGGTTCAATCTTTGCAATCTTGTTGATGACTCAGAAAGGCTCAATCGTTGGTGTTCTAGCGTCTATCGCAGCAGCAACAGGTGTGTCATTCGCGGTAGCAGCACTGCTAATGAAGACGCAAACGTCAACAGAAGAAGACGGTGATGAAGCAGCACTAGAAAAAGCAACATCACAAATGAAAGACATGAAATCTGCATCTAAAAACGATGCGGTGGTAAACAGCCAAAGCAAAGGTGACGTAGACCTAGCGACAGTACAAAGCATCATTGTCGCTTGTGATGCGGGCATGGGCTCGAGTGCAATGGGCGCGAGCATGCTACGCAAAAAGGTTCAAGACGCAGGTCTGAACATCCACGTAACCAACCTTGCCATTAACAGCTTACCAGAGAGTGCAGATATCGTGATTACTCATAAAGACTTAACGGATCGTGCACGTAAGCATGCTCCAAACGCACACCACATTTCATTGACTAACTTCCTAGACAGCGAGATGTACAACCAGCTAGTCACCAAACTACTAGCAGCGCAAAACCAATCCGCAGCCAATGACGACCAAATGGTAAAAGTTTCGCTCGTGGCAGCAAACGACGACAACTTCGAGCCACAGCAAACGTCGGTGTTCCAAATCCAGCGTGAAAACATTCACCTAGGTTTGAAAGCTGCCAACAAAGAAGAAGCGATTCGCTTCGCGGGCAACAAGTTGGTCGAACTTGGCTACGCAGAACCAGAATACGTAGACGCGATGTTTGAGCGTGAAGCATTGGTTCCAACTTACCTAGGCGAATCTATCGCAGTGCCTCACGGTACGGTGGAAGCGAAAGACCGCGTGAAGAAAACCGGCATTGTAATCTGCCAATACCCATCGGGTATCCAATTTACTGAAGACGACGACGATGTTGCGAAACTGGTTATCGGCATTGCCGCTAAGAACGATGAGCACATCCAGGTGATTACCACCATTACGAACGCGCTCGATGAGCCGGAGGCAATTGAGAAGCTAACCAGCACCAACGATGTGGAAGAGATTCTAAACATCCTTGGCGGTCAACAAGCGGCTTAATTACCCCTTTAATTTGCTCCTGAGGCAAATGAGGTCAGCTGTCACCCCCTATGCGGTTGGCCTCCCCCTAGTTTCGTAAGTCAACATTTTAGACATTGGTAGGTAAGAATTATGAAAAACGCAGTTCATTTTGGCGCAGGTAACATTGGTCGTGGCTTCATCGGTAAACTATTAGCAGACGCAGAAGTCGAGGTGACATTCGCAGACGTTGACGCTCCACTCGTCGACCAACTGAGTCACAAGCAAGAATACAAAGTAAAAGTGGTCGGTACTGAGTGCCTAATCGACACAGTAACTCACGTCACCGCAGTAAACTCAGCCAGTGAAGATGTCATTGACCGCCTTGTAAAAACCGACTTGGTCACAACAGCGGTTGGCCCTAACGTACTGGACATCATTGCAAAAACCATCGCTACCGGCATTGCTAAACGCTTTGCAGCAGGTAACGATAAACCATTGAACATCATCGCGTGTGAAAACATGGTTCGCGGCACCACACACCTAAAAGGTGAGGTGTACAAACACTTAGATGAATCATTACACGCAAAAACAGACGAGTTGGTTGGCTTTGTCGATTCAGCGGTAGACCGTATCGTCCCACCAGCAGAAGCGGCGAACGATGACCCACTAGAAGTGACGGTAGAAAGCTTTAGCGAATGGATTGTGGATGAGCAGCAATTCAAGGGCGAAATCCCTGACATAGCTGGCATGGAAAGAACCAACAACCTAATGGCATTCGTAGAACGCAAGCTATTCACTCTCAATACAGGCCACTGCATTACCGCTTACCTAGGTTGCTTGAAAGGCCATCGCACCATTCGTGAAGCAATTGAAGACCCAAGCATTCACGCTGAAGTAAAACAGGCGATGCAAGAGAGTGGTGAAGTGCTGATCAAACGCTACGGCTTCGACCGTGACATGCACAACGCCTACATCGAGAAGATTTTAGGACGCTTTGCCAACCCATACTTAGTGGATGAGGTGGATCGCGTAGGTCGTCAACCAATTCGAAAATTGGGTGCAAACGATAGATTAGTGAAGCCTTTACTCGGTACAATTGAGTATGGCACTGAAAATCAAACACTTTTGAAAGGCATTGCCGCTGCGTTGAAGTACACTAACGACACTGACCCACAAGCCGTAGAGCTACAAAACTCATTAAAAGAAGTGGGAGTGAAGAAGACGCTAGCGACATACACAGGTCTTGCAGAAGACAGCGATGAAGTGGCTCAAATCGAGACACTTTACAACCAACTTTGATTTACCTAGGGGAGCTCGGCTCCCCTTCTATGTCCTTCTCTGCTTGAAGAGTTGGGATAGCTAATAATTAGAAATGTATTCAGTATATGGCAGATAACATCAACGAAACCGAGATCATTGAGCGATTAAACAGCGCACCATCGGTACGAGGCTTTTTCATTGCAGCAGTCGACGTTTTTAACGATTCGATCGACGGGTTAGTGCAAAGAATCTTTCGTAAAGATAACTTCGCTGTTCAATCGGTTGTCGGTCCGCTGCTACAAGACTCTGGACCGCTGGGCGATCTGTCTGTTCGTTTGAAGTTATTGTTTGGCTTGGGAGTGCTCCCCGATGACATTTACCACGACATCGAAGACATCATCAAACTCAAAAACCAACTCAATAGTGACGCTTCAGATTACGAATTCACTGACCCGAATATTCTAGAACCAATTAAGAAACTGCACTTGGTGAAGAAAATGGGCATGGTACAACTGGAAGTCAGCGAACCAGATGACGACATCGACCTTGAGTTTTATCAGCTACAACTGCAACGTCAACAACAAATCATTAAGTCAGGGCTCTCACTTGCCATTGTCGAGATTTGCAATGAGCTCGGCAAAGACAGCCCTTTTTAATCGAAAAACTGGCACGGAAGCCTCCTCAACTCGCCCCTCTTTTTGCACATTCTTCTATACAACGTGCGTGAAAGCCATCACAGTCCATATTCCGATGTCTCTGTAACATCAGACCAATCTATCGCTAGTATTGAAACGGTATCGCATGCTTTCAATCGAAGACACTAAAACTAAGTGGGAGTTTTTCCAGAAACACCACTGGGTATCTCCAGAATTTTCCCGCACTCCCGTCCTCGAGTCGTGGGAGCGTTGCATAAAGCAATGCAGCCCTTACACCTGGTCAAAACCACATATTGCCTCTGGATTTACCTTCTCATCTCTAATGAAGCGCAACGAACATCTCATCGAATGCGCCACGACCGTACTTGAAGACACTTACGACATGCTAGGTGACGAAGACCTGGTATTGATGGTAACCGATGGCAACGGCTGTATTCTCTCCACCGTCGGGCACGACTCTATGCGACAAGAGATGCAAACGCTCGGCATAAAACAAGGCTGTTTTCTCTCCGAAGGAAAGATAGGCACAAATGCAGTCAATCTCTGTATCAACACTCATATCCCGTGTGAAGTTTTTGCCGCCGAACATTTCAATCGCCACTTGCACTCTTATGCCTCTGTAGCGGCGCCTGTTTTCGACCAATTTGGCAAATTACGCGGTACAACATGCCTTTTCAGAAAAGCGGAAAGCTATAAGAAAGAAGACTTAGTCATCATCGCGTCGAGCGCGAAAGAAGTCAGCTTGCAAATCCACATTCAGTCGGAACAAGAGAACATGAACCGCCTCACTTGTGCGCATAACGCAACGTTAGAGTGCATGGATGACGGCCTTCTAGCGTGGGATGAAGAAAATCGCATCACCATGGTAAATCACCAGTCCGAGCGTTTGTTAAACATTGAAGCCAGTCAGGTCTTGGATAAAGAAGTCTTTTCTGTTTTACGCTTCCCACCGAATGTCCTTACTAGTATTGAGTCAGGTGCGAGCATAAACCGTAAACTCACAACGGTAGAGGTTCGTGGCGAGTTTGTTGAAGCGATCATCACCTTGCGTCCACTCAACGACGGCACACACTTATTGTTCTTGCACCCTATCGATAAAATTCGCGAACTTGCTCAACAACAAATAGGTGGCAGTGCGCGCTATACGTTCAGTACTTTGCCAGTCATCTCACGAAAAATGAAGCATGTCATTACCGTGGCAAAACGGGCCATAAAGTCAAAATCACCGATTCTAATTACAGGTGAAGAAGGCGTAGGAAAAGCCACTCTCGCCATGGCGCTCCATAACGAAAGCACTTACAAAGAAGGGCCGTTCATTACGCTCAACTGCCGCTCCATCAATACAGAGCAACTGGTCAAAGAAACTCTGGGGTATGACGAAGGGCAAGGCATGCCTTCAAAGTTTGAGCTCGCCCATGGCGGTACGCTCTTTTTAGAAAAGGTGGAATATCTGTCGCCCGATTTACAAGCAGTGCTACTTAAGTTGTTAAAAACTGGGCTCGTCAGCCGCAGCGACAGTTTGCGATTGATCCCCGTAGATTTTCAACTTATTACCAGCACCGCTTCAGAGATCAGCGAGTATGTCACTCAGCGCTCATTTGGTCGGCAACTTTATTATGAAATCTCCTCGAACGAGCTGCATATTCCGCCACTACGAAAGCGTAAAGAAGACATTGAATTTCTCGTCCAGCAACTTATCAGCCATTATGAACGCCGCCACAATGTGACGATCTCGATAGAGCCAGTCGCACTGGAAGCGTTGATGAATTTTCGTTGGTCAGGCAACAACTCTGAATTAAGAAATCGAACTGAGCGAATTTTGCTTAACCGCAGTTCCAACTTAATCAAGCTGAACGATATTCCTGAAGACATTAAACTGAATTCTCGCCATACCGCAGAAAATACGCCAGTAATCACGTTAGAAGAAGCCGAGAGAAGAGCGATTGTTCAGGCTTGGAATCAGTGTGATGGCAAAATGCATGATATGGCGAAAGCATTGCAAATTGGCCGCACGACCTTATGGAGAAAAATTAATAAGTTTGGGCTGCAGGAGCAAATGAAGCTGTATTAAGTCGTGAATTGGCGTTCCTATAACAAAAGTAAAACCGGCGTAAGCACGCCGGTACAGGTGTACTAACGATAAGGTATCGATTAAACATCGACAGACAACTGACGAATCTGCGCTTTTAGTCCCGGTAGCATGCTCGAACTGGCGCTGAATTTTCGCAACCCCACGCGAAGCAATGTTTCTGTGACATTTGGATCGCCAGCCATCTCACCACACATACTAACCGTTATGCCCGCGCGATCGCCTGCTGCACACGTGAGCTCAATGGCTTTTAGTACCGATGGTTCAAAGTAGTTCACCAATTCAGCAACGGCGGCGTTACCTCGATCGGCGGCCATAACATATTGAGTCAAATCATTGGTGCCGATAGAGAAAAAGTCGACTTCTTGGGCTAACGCATCAGCATTTAATACCGCGGCTGGCACCTCAATCATAATACCAACGGGCAAATGAGTCGCATCCAAGCCGAGTTGGTTTGCTTGATGCGCCAACAGCGCTTTTACTTTTCTCACTTCTTCAACCTGAGCCACCATCGGTATCATCAATTGAATATTCGGTTGCTCGTGAAAGGCTCTCAGAATGGCTCGAAGTTGAGCGGTAAACAATGACTCATGTTGAAGACACAACCGCACCCCTCTCAAACCTAAAAATGGATTATCTTCTGCTGGCATAGGATAAGCGGCTAAAGGCTTGTCACCGCCAACATCTAGACTACGAATCGTAAGTGGCTTATCACCAAGTGCGGCAGCAATATCACGATACACTTGATATTGCGCTTCCTCAGTCGGCAACTCATCACTGTTTTGAAATAGAAACTCAGTCCGAAATAGACCAACGCCCTCAGCCCCCGATGTTAGTGCATCATCAATATCTTTCGGTCCACCAATATTGGCGAATACTTGAATATGGACACCATCACAGGTGACTGCGACTTGCTGAGCACTCGCTAGTGCACTCTGTCGGGAGTTTTGCCACTCAATTTGCTGAGCTTCTAATTCCTGCTGTACGGCATCTGAAGGAGAGAACCATAAATGCCCTCGGAAGCCATCAATAGTCACCACTTGACCAGCACGCACAGCATCAAGGCAGCCCTGAGCTTTAACGATGGCAGGAATCCCCATCGCACGAGCAAGAATCGCACTGTGAGAGGTTTTCCCTCCCTCATTCAAACAGATACCAAGCACTTTCGATTTATCAAGCCCGGCCACATCAGAAGGCATCAGGTCGCGGGCCAACAAAATACTCGGTTCCTGAATGTCGATGGCATTAGGCGTTACGCCTGTCATTTCGACCATAACTTGGCGTGCGATATCATGTACATCTGCTTCGCGTTCCCGCATGTACTGACTTTCTGCCTGGCGAAACTCTTCGGCCAACGTTTGCAGTGATTCTACCCAAGCTTGCTCGGCTATCATGCCCGTTTGAATTCGCGACTCGACCGATGCCCATAATTCTGGGTCACTGAGCATCATGCTATGAGCAGAAAATATTTCCCCTTTCGGCTGCTTCGCTTGCTCCTGCAAATGTTGAACAACCACGCCTATCGCACGCTTAACCCGTTCAATTTCATCTTGTTCACTTTGGAAATCACGTTCAGGCACTGCTGGCATTTCATGAGTAAAAAGGACAGCAGGAGCAGTAGCGATACCGTCATTGACTCGAATACCAACAACAGCACCTTCAATCTGACTTGAGGCCATGCCATCGAGCAGAGTATCTGAACTTTCTTCAGGTTCGACAATGCCTTGCTCAACCGCCTCTTTTTCTCCGAAGTGCTCACTAGCTAAGGCCTCAAATGCCTTGATTGCTTCACTGGATTGAGGTCCAAGTGCGCATAAGGTGATCGTCTCTTGACTACGAACGCCAAGTTTCGCAATGCTGTTCAAGCTTTTCGCGTTCACACGGCGCTCGCCTTTTTTCAACCATAATTGGCAGTCGAAAGGCGCGAGTGCACCAACAATGGCCGCAGCGGGACGAGCATGTAATCCATGCGGATTTTGCACTACCCAATCAAATGTCCGTTCTTGCTCAAAGTTTTCTGATACTGGCGCTATCTCAGCGGATGTTAGTGGCTGATCACCAAGATGCTCTTGTTTTACGCTTAACGCATTCTGTGCCTCTTCGACTACCGTCGATAAAGGTAGTCCGGCAGCAGCAGCCACCGACGCCGCCATGGTTCCTTCAACAATAGGTGCCGAGATAAGGGTGACATTTTCCCTCACATGATCATCAATCAGGTCCAGAGCCATTTCCGTGCTAAGCAACGCGCTGCCAAGATCCATCAACACAACAACCCCTTGTTGATCTTGTACCTGCTCAATCGCTTCCATCACGGCAATGGCATCGGTTCCGATCGGGTTCTCTGGATCATCAATCCCAGCAGCAATCGCAAGCTTGGCTTTGCCTTGCGTCATTTGGGTGGCAAGTTCTGCCACCCCTTCTGCAAGTCGACGACTATGAGATACAACTACAATTCCCACCATCTTAATTACCTGCTATTGCCTGCTGGAGTCCTTTAATCATTAACAAAGAAGAGGTTGCACCGGGATCTTGGTGACCAATACTACGTTCCCCCAGATAGCTTGCTCGCCCTTTTTTCGCCAACATTTCAATCGTGGCAACCGCGTTCGTTTCTGCTAGCTCAACCATTTCATTCAGTAAGTGATCGGCGCTCATGCCATTTTCTAACGACGCCTTCACGCTAACTAAGACGGGTAACCAAACATCACACATGGTTTTATCACCCAGCTCTGCTTTACCACGAGACACCACGCCATCCACACCGCTTTTTAGTGCATCCACTAACTCTTCAAACGTTAATTGCTCTCGAGTTCCGACAGCGGCAGCCGTGCGAATAAACAGCGTGCCATACAGCGGGCCACTTGCCCCACCGACACTAGAAAGCAAGGTCATGCCCGTATTCTTGAGAATGCTGCCGATATTTTGGTCCGCAAATTGCGGCAGTTTTTCAGCAACTTTTTTAAAGCCTCGGTTCATATTGAGACCATGGTCTGCGTCACCAATATCACGATCAAGGTCGGTCAGAAAATCTTGATTCTCTTGATACGTTTTTGCACATAACTCTAACCAGTGAACGATATGTTGTTTTTCAATTTGCATGTTTGCTCCCCCCTGTTACCACTTGATCGCAGCCGTATCGACAGGAGCATCAAACAGCTCCAACATCTCTTTATCTGCTTTCAGCAACGTAATTGAAACGCCTTCCATATCAAGTGACGTACAAAAGTTACCGACCATATTACGCACGATACGGAACCCCGCTTGCTCGCAGTTATGGGCAAGACGGCGGTACACTCCGTAAAGCTCAGAAATTGGCGTTCCGCCCATACCATTCACCATCACAATATAGTCGTGTTCAGCGGCGAAAGGCTCAATGCTGGATTCCACTTCATCCCATTCACCTTCGTCACGATTCCAAATACGCAATGTGCGCTGATAAGGCGTGTTTTCAGCAACTTCAGCAAACATCTCATCCACTAACGTATCGGCGTCGGTGTATTTCACTCGCTTGATACCTGGTTCACCATGGATACCAACACCAAACTCCACTTCATCATCTTCCAGAACAAAAGATGGTTTACCCGCAGCTGGCACAACACAAGCATTAAGCGCCACGCCAAATGAACGACAGTGATTATTAACGCGACGAGCCAGTGCTTCACATTGCTCCAGCGAATAACCTTTGTTCGCGGCAGCACCAACTAACTTCTCAACTAATACCGTTCCAGCAACACCACGACGACCAGCGGTGTACAGGCTGTCTTTGACCGCAACATCGTCATCCACCAACACCGCCCCAACTTTGATACCATCGGTATGAAGCAGCTCCACGGCCGTTTCAAAGTTCAACACATCACCGGTGTAGTTTTTAATGATAAACAGCACGCCTTCACCAGTATTCACTTGGTTACCACATTCGTACATTTGATCTGGCGTAGGTGAAGTAAATACCTCTCCAGGGCAAGCACCTGTCAGCATGCCTTTACCAATAAAACCTGCGTGTAAAGGTTCATGACCACAGCCACCACCAGAAACCAATGCCACTTGCCCCGGCGTTTCCTCATGCCACATGTAACGAGGTTCGTAGTTAGCTTTTAGCTCAGGGCGGGACAATGCCAGGCCTTCCATTTGCTGCAATACAACATCATCGACTTGGTTAATTAACTTTTTCATCGTTCTATCTCATTCCATTTATATTTTTATGTAGGGTATGAATTCATCTTAAACAGAGAAAAAGCGTACTCAACAAAAATCAATCTGTTTCATATTGAAACAAAATCTTCGACATTCTCGTTTCAATATGAAACAAAAAACGACAAATTTTCCTGAATAGTGATCGTCGCCATAAAGCATGCTGATGCTTATTACTTCTGACAGTCGGTTTGACACAGAGGTCATAAAAGCATGGAACAAAATCAGAGATATCCTTAACCACTTACCACACCAAACCTAATATAAACCTTATCGCTACAATGGATTTTCATTGCAGTCAAAAACACACATAAAAAAGGTTAAAGGTTTGAATTATGGATAAAATTATTATCAGCCCAAGCAAATACGTCCAAGGTGAACAAGTACTTACATCTATCGCTCACTATGTGAAAACATTAGGTGAACGTCCGTTAGTAATTGCTGATGAGTTCGTGACTAACCTGGTTGGTGATGACGTCAAACAAAGCTTTGCTGACGAGAAGCTTCCACTCACTATGAACATTTTTGGTGGCGAATGTTCGCGCGTTGAGATTGAACGCATCACGGACATTTGTGCGACTCAAAAACATGATGTCATTGTCGGTATTGGTGGCGGTAAAACGTTAGATACAGCAAAGGCTGTTGCGTTTTACACCAAAATTCCTGTCGTGGTGGTTCCTACGATTGCCTCGACTGATGCGCCAACCTCAGCGCTTGCGGTGATATACACACCTGAAGGTGAATTTGCAGAATATTTGATGATCCCTAAAAACCCAGACATGGTCATCATGGATACGTCAGTCATCGCCAAAGCCCCAGTTCGCTTACTTGTATCGGGGATGGGCGACGCGCTTTCCACCTACTTTGAAGCTCGTGCCAATATGACTTCTGGTAAGGCAACAATGGCTGGTGGGTTAGCGACGCGTTCAGCACAAGCGCTTGCGAAACTTTGCTATGAAACCTTGCTTGAAGATGGTGTAAAAGCAAAAGCTGCGGTAGAAAATGGTGTGAGCACCAAAGCGGTAGAAAACATTATTGAAGCCAATACATACCTAAGCGGTATCGGTTTTGAAAGCAGTGGTCTAGCGGGTGCTCACGCTATTCATAACGGCCTAACTAAGCTTGAAGAGTGTCATCATCTCTATCATGGTGAGAAAGTCGCGTTCGGCACACTTGTTCAGCTGGTACTAGAAAACGCAGCGATGGAAGAGATTAATACGGTTCTTGCATTCTGCCGCTCTGTAGGTCTACCAACCAACTTATTTGATATGGGCGTTAAAGAGCTTAACCACGCTAAGTTGCGCGAGGTCGCCGAAGCCTCAACGGCCGAGGGAGAAACCATCCACAATATGCCATTCCCAGTGACGGCAGAAAATGTCTACTCTGCAATTCTAACCGCTCACCAGTTGGGTCAATAACCCCCCCCCCCCCCCCTTAAAGTGGGCTTAAATAAAAAAGCGGCACATACTCTCGCATGTGCCGCTCAGGATTTTTGCTGTTAAGCGTAATTACTCAACCGTCACCGCTTTCGCTAGGTTACGTGGTTGGTCTACGTCCGTACCTTTGATCAGTGCTACGTAGTAAGACAGCAACTGCATAGGGATGGTGTAGTAGATCGCCGCCGTGATTTCACTAACGTGAGGCATCGTGATGATCTTCATTGTCTCATCGCCTTCGAAGCCTGCATCTGCATCTGCGAATACGTATAGAAGGCCGCCACGCGCACGCACTTCTTCAACGTTTGATTTTAGCTTTTCAAGTAGGTCGTTGCTTGGTGCAACCACAACAACTGGCATGTCAGCATCAATTAGAGCCAGAGGACCGTGTTTTAGTTCACCCGCCGCGTACGCTTCTGCGTGGATGTAAGAGATCTCTTTCAGTTTTAGAGACGCTTCCATCGCGATTGGGTAGAACTCGCCACGGCCTAGGAACAATGTGTGGTGCTTGTCTGCAAAATCCGTTGCTAGTGCTTCAATTTCTTTCTCGAAAGAAAGTGCCGCGTTGATTTGCTTAGGAAGTGCGTGTAGCGCTTCAACAATCTCTTTTTCTTTCTCTTTGCTGATGCGACCTTGCTCTTTACCCAGTGCCGTTACCAGCATAAGTAGTGCAGAAAGCTGAGTCGTGAACGCTTTAGTTGAAGCCACACCGATTTCAACACCAGCGCGAGTCATGAATGCAAAATCTGATTCACGAACCAAAGAGGAACCCGCTACGTTACAGATGGTCATCGCCGCCATGTAACCTTTCTCTTTTGCTAGGCGAAGTGCTGCTAGCGTATCAGCGGTTTCACCAGACTGAGACAACGTGATCAATAGGCTGTTTGGACGAGTCACAAACTTGCGGTAACGGAATTCAGACGCAATTTCTACATCACAGCTAACGCCTGCAATGTCTTCAAACCAGTAACGTGCCGTCATACCTGCGTTGTAAGACGTACCACACGCCACGATTTGTACGTGTTCTACTTTGCTTAGAATGTCTGCCGCGTGCACACCGATCGCGTCTGTCACAACAGAGTCTGCCGTGATACGACCTTCCATTGTGTTGATCAACGCTTTAGGTTGCTCATAGATTTCTTTTTGCATGAAGTGACGGTATTGACCTTTATCACCTGCATCATGCTCTGCATTAGATTCAACTATTTCACGCTCAACTGGCTCACCCGTTGCATCAAACACAGTGACTTCACGGCGAGTAATTTCTGCTACGTCACCTTCTTCTAAGTACATGAAACGGCGCGTAACGTTAAGTAATGCAAGTTGGTCAGACGCTAGGAAGTTTTCACCTACACCAAAACCGATCACGATCGGGCTGCCTGAACGTGCTACTACGATGCGAGATGGGTCTTTGCGATCCAACGCTACCGTGCCGTATGCGCCTTCAAGTTGTTTTGCTGTTTTTTGTACCGCTTCTAATAGCGTTTCTGAAGTACGAAGTTCCCACTCAACCATGTGTGCGATAACTTCTGTATCCGTTTGCGATTCAAACACGTAGCCACGAGATTGAAGCAACTCACGCAGCTCTTCATGGTTTTCGATGATGCCGTTATGGACCACTGCGATATCACCAGACATGTGTGGGTGAGCATTGATTTCAGAAGGTTCACCGTGCGTCGCCCAACGAGTGTGCGCAATACCAGTTCCGCCGATCACTTTTGCTTCTTCTACTGCATCAGCCAATTCTTGTACTTTACCCAAGCGACGAACGCGCGTTAGGTTTGATTCGCCATCAACAACCGCAACGCCAGCAGAGTCGTAACCGCGGTACTCTAAGCGGCGTAGACCTTCAACCAAAATTTCTGCAACATCTCGTTGTGCTACTGCACCTACGATTCCACACATGTGTTTATCTCCGTTTGTAGTTTTGTTCTTCCCTAGCCATGATTTCAAATAGAGGCAGCAAGCAAAGGCCTTTATCCAGAGGGAAGTAAAATATGAAACTGATTACATTATTAGGCGCAAATGACTTTCACGCCATGTTGTTCAATCTGTACTTTATGCTCTGCTTGGATATCTGCATCGGTCACCAACACATCAACTTGATGCCAAGCGAGCTCTAAGTTTGGGATCTTACGGCCGATTTTTTCGGACTCGATCATTACGATCACTTCACGTGACGCTTCTGCCATTACCTTACTTAAGCCAACCAACTCATTAAATGTCGTGGTTCCACGCTCGAGATCGATGCCATCCGCACCGATGAATAGTTGGTCAAAGTCGTAAGCTCGTAATACAGATTCGGCCACTTTGCCTTGAAAGGACTCTGAGTGCGTATCCCAAGTACCACCAGTCATCAGCAGTGTCGGTTCGCTCTCTAATTCATTTAGGGCGTTAGCAACATGCAACGAGTTGGTCATGACCACTAAGCCACGTTTGTCATTCAACTGTTGAATCAGCGCGGCAGTCGTGCTGCCACTGTCGATCACGATGCGATTATGATCGCGAATCAATGATGCAGCTGCTTTTGCTAAGCTTAACTTTCGAGTCGAAACATTAGCGCCCAATTCTTCGTGAATGACTTCCTTTGGGATAGCAATCGCACCGCCATAGCGGCGTAGAAGTTGGCCGTTTTTCTCTAAAGAAGCTAAATCCTTTCTAATCGTGACCTCTGAGGTTTCGAATTTCTGAGCAAGTTCATCAACGCTGACTTCTCCTAGTTCAGAAACCAAGTTAGAAATGGCGTGTCTTCTTAATTGAGTATTTCGTTTCGACATTTAAGTTTTGATTTTAAGTTTCGATGTGAAACTTATTATAGTCAAACCGAAACTTTTAAGTCCATTTATTTCGATCCAAAAAATTAATATTTCTCGATAAAACCTTGTCCTAAGACAATTCTTAAACAGTGATATTGGATTCATTCAGTGGTAGAATTCGCCACCGAAAAGAAAAAAAATTACAGAATTGAAGGCTATTTTTTTGCAACTTTCTGCATATAAAGTGGGATTAGTCACAAAAAGGTAACCAAAATCGCCGATCTTTTAGTCATAAAATGACTAAACTTGGTGAAAGACTTTCAGAATCTGAAGTTCTAATAATGAGACGAAAAATCGGTGGGTGACAGGTACTAAATGTCATCAAAAACGTCCTGACTTCAGAGTAAATAACCGACTTTCAAATTGTAACTATACTTACCGGAGAGTATCTTCCATGAAAAAGACCAAAATCGTATGTACGATTGGCCCTAAAACAGAATCTGTAGAGAAGCTAACTGAACTAGTTAACGCAGGCATGAACGTAATGCGCCTTAACTTCTCTCACGGTGACTACGAAGAACACGGCACTCGTATCGCGAACTTCCGTAAAGTAATGGAAGCTACTGGCAAACCACTAGCAATTCTTCTAGATACTAAAGGTCCAGAAATCCGCACTATCAAGCTAGAAGGCGGTAACGATGTTGATCTAGTAGCAGGTCAAGAATTCACTTTCACAACTGACACTTCAGTTGTAGGTAACAAAGATAAAGTTGCAGTAACTTACGCTGGCTTCGCAGCGGACCTAAACGTTGGTAACACTATCCTAGTAGACGACGGTCTAATCGAGATGGAAGTTATCTCTAAGACTGAAACTGAAGTAAAATGTAAAGTTCTTAACAACGGTGCACTAGGCGAAAACAAAGGTGTTAACCTTCCTGGCGTTTCTGTAAACCTACCTGCACTATCTGAAAAAGATAAGAACGACCTTAAGTTTGGTTGTGAGCAAGGCGTTGACTTCGTAGCAGCTTCTTTCATCCGTAAAGCGTCTGACGTTCAAGAAATCCGTGAAGTACTTGCTGCAAACGGCGGCGAGAACATCCACATCATCTCTAAGATCGAAAACCAAGAAGGTGTTGATAACTTCGACGAGATCCTAGAGCTTTCTGACGGCATCATGGTTGCACGTGGTGACCTAGGTGTGGAAATCCCAGCTGAAGAAGTAATCTTCGCTCAGAAAATGATGATCGAGAAGTGTAACCGTGCACGTAAGATGGTTATCACAGCAACTCAAATGCTTGATTCTATGATCAACAACCCACGTCCTACTCGTGCGGAAGCAGGCGACGTTGCTAACGCGGTAATGGACGGTACTGACGCAGTAATGCTTTCTGGTGAAACGGCGAAAGGTAAATACCCTGTTGAAGCGGTAACTATCATGGCTCAAATCGCGAACCGTACTGACTCAGCGCTAAAAGCCGAACTAGGTTCTCGTCTAGACAGCCCACGCCTACGCATCACTGAAGCAGTATGTAAAGGTGCAGTAGACACAGCTGAGAAACTAGCTGCTCCACTTATCGTTGTTGCAACTGAAGGCGGTAAGTCTGCACGTTCAGTACGTAAGTACTTCCCAACTGCAAACATTCTAGCGCTAACAACTAACAAGAAAACTGCTGCACAGCTAGTTCTAACTAAAGGTGTTACTCCTGTAGTTGTTGATTCAATCGAAAGCACTGACGCATTCTACGTAGCGGGTAAAGAACTTGCTCTAGAATCAGGTCTAGGTAACAAAGGCGATATCGTTGTTATGGTTTCTGGCGCTCTAGTTGCTTCAGGTACTACGAACACAGCTTCTGTACACGTGCTATAAGACTGAACTTTTAACACTTCAGTTTCTTGAGAAGGAGGGCTTATGCCCTCCTTTTTTATATGGCTTTCTTGCTCTCATAATAGGCTAATTGTATTATTTACCTCTATCAGAATTTCGTACTGTTTAATTTTATCGTCACGATTAAAGTTTCTATGAGGTGTATGTGTCTAGTCCCACTCTTACCGACAAAGTATTAAGAATGATCCGTCAGGATATTCTCGATGGCGAGCTTAAACCAGGTCAAAAACTCGTGGTTGCCGAACTCAAAGAGAAGTACAACGTAGGAGCGTCACCCATTCGAGAAGCATTGGTGCAATTATCTTGGAGCAAGTACGTCAAACTCGAGCCGCAAAAAGGCTGCTGGGTTGCACCTGTATGTAAAGATGAGTTACATGACTTGTACGAAAGCCTGCAAATGGTCTCCGCATGCTTACTCAGTAAGGCAATTATGATTGGCGATGAAAAATGGGAACTGGATGTACTAACTGCTTATCACAAGTTATCCCGAGTAAAACCTGGCGAAAGCTTTTGTTGGAGGGAATGGGAAGAGCGCCAAAATCAGTTTCTTACTGCGCTGTTTGAAGGTGCTGGCTCTGTCAATATGTTTGGGTTTTTCCACGATCTACTCACGCAAATTAAACGCTACCAATACTTCGCGATGCAGATTTTAGGCACAGGGAACCCTGGGCACTGTAATCTCGATGAGCAAGAAATACTGATGAAGGCATCGCTAGACAAAAAGAGTCAGGATGCTTTAGGTTATCTAGAGCGTTATTTGAGACAGTCAATACAGTGTATCGAAGCCGCCATCGACAACCAATGTCGCATACTGGCTAGCGAATAACGCTGAGACTAAAAAGCGGGGGTCTATCCCCGTTTTTTCGTTTTTGTAAAAGCACTAAGCAATATCATCATAACTATGACATAGCGATACGCAGTTACGCCCTGCACTTTTTGACTCATACAAAGCAATATCAGCACATTTATACGTTCTTGTACGATCAGAGGTTAAATCACTATACCCAGCACTGACAGTAATGCCTCTATCACTACGCATTTGAACCGCGACACGTAGCCTGTTCAATACAATTTCAGCCTCTTCTAGTGTTGTATGCGGCATAATCACTGCAAATTCCTCACCACCGACACGAGATACAAAGTCTGTGCTGCGGACTTCTTCTAGGAGGGTTTCTGCGACACTACAAATCACTTTGTCTCCTTCGTCGTGGCCAAGCTCGTCATTAATACGTTTAAAATGGTCAATATCAAACAACGCCAAACAAGCAGGAGGGCTATCAGGATAGCGTTCAATAATCCCCGCATATTGCGCCAATTGCTCTTCAAATTTTCGGCGGTTCCACAACCCCGTCAAGCCATCTTTTTCGCTTAGGTTTCGTAATTTTTCTTCTAACTCTTTTTGCCCAGAGATATCCACCAGCGACGTAATGTAATAACTCACTTTACCTGATTTGGTTAAATTCGCCTGAATACGCATTATTGCGGTAAAGACTTGATTAAACTTAGTTCGACAACGAATCTCCCCTTCCCATACGTGTTCACTCTTCAGTGTTTTCCAGATACTCAGGTTTGCTTCGAGATCTTCAGGTAAGAGAATTAAATGATGTGCACTCCAACCTTGGGCATGCTTGGTTGAGTAACCCATCATGTTTTCAAACTCTTGATTAACCATGATGATTCTATGCGAAGCATCCGAGATCATCACCGCAGTCATACCATCAAGAGCAGCTCGAGCCAACTTCGATTCCATACTATGACGCCGATAATGCAGAGCAAGGGCTGCCGTCGGCAAAGTGAAGCCGAGCACCAAACTTAGAACAAAAAACGCTTCTTGGATTAAGTCATCAATATCCCTCTGAGCTCGGGATAATAACTGCTCATTGGTAAGATCAATAACCAGATGAAGAGGTTCGCTAGAAACAAACTGGATGGTGCGATACACGACCAAATTCGAACCATTGTAAGCATAGCCCGAATCTTTTGAGTTTAAACTACGCCAAATGTTTGGGTACATCCGGCCAAAATTAAATTGAGAGCGAGCGGGAATTATATGGCCATACAAACGAGCTGATTTAGGGCTATCAATGTAAAATCCGTCACTCTTAATCAGCTCAATATGGAAATCAAGCACTGACGAATAGTTGAGTCGAGAGGATAAATAGTCAATATCAACATTAAGCACAAGATACCCTTCGCGCTTTCCGTTAAGCGAAATAGGCATCAAAATACGCAGTGACGGACTATAGGGATAGACTAACTCGCCATACTCTCGTTCTAAACCTATCCCCCACGAAGCGATTTCGCCATCGTCTAAGTTCTTAGCGAATTGAAAGTAATCTCGCTCTGACTTATTTTGCAATTTGATCGCGGGCAACGCAGCGCCTGTTTCAATATCATAATTAATCCTCACTTTTTCTCGACCAGAAACATCAAGAAAGCGAATTTGCTTATACAACTTTTGATTGATTGCGACCGAGATCCACATGTCTTCTAAGATGGAACGGTTCACCCGGTTAGGTTGGCGCAGATATTCATACAGACTTTGGCTGTGACCAAGTAGGTCACTGATCGTTTCGATTTGATCCTGAATATTGCTGTATTCACGGCCAGTATAGGCCAATTGATGTAACGCTTCTTGAGCGGTGTTCTCAACATTGTTTTCTAACAACGTCAGATATTTCTGATAGTAGTAAGCGGCAGTGAGTGCACTAAAAAATAGTGCTGTCGCCAATAAGGTGCCGACTCGCTTAGGTACTTTCACACGTCTAATGCCTATCATGCTTACTAAAACGACAATTATATCATTAATTGTTATTTTCTAAACAAAAAAGCCACTTAGATTAAGTGGCTTTTCTATATGCAATCAGAGAGTTAAGGTTTGAGGGCTCGCTCTCCTCGCGCAATGCCAACGACACCACTACGAGCAACTTCGACAACCTCGGTCACTTCGGATATCGCTTGAATGAAGGCATCTAGCTTTTCACTCGTACCCGCAAGTTGTACGGTGTATTGAGAAGCCGTGACATCCACGATCTGGCCACGAAAGATGTCTGCCGTCCGCTTCACTTCTGCTCGCGCAAAACCACTGGCTTTCACTTTCACCATCATCAGTTCACGTTCAATGTGCTCATACTCGGTGACTTCTTGTACTTTCAGCACATCGATCAATTTGTGTAACTGCTTCTGAATTTGTTCCAACTGCATCTCATCAGATGTCGTGGTAATGTTCATTCGCGACAGGGTTTCATCATCAGTCGGTGATACCGTCAAAGATTCAATGTTGTAACCACGTTGAGAGAACAAACCAACAACACGAGACAACGCACCCGGTTGGTTTTCCAATAGCAATGAAATAATGTGTCTCATATTAAGTTCTCTCCGTTTTGCTTAGCCACATTTTATCCATACCCTCACCTTTGATTTGCATCGGGTATACGTGTTCGGTTTCGTCTACGTTGATGTCCACAAACACCAGACGATCTTTCATATCCAACGCTTTTTGTAGCCCTTCTTCGAGCTGATCAGGCGTTTCGATACGAATACCGACGTGACCATAAGCTTCTGCAATCGCTGCAAAGTCAGGAACAGAACTCATGTAAGAATTAGAGTGACGACCTTGATAAATAATGTCTTGCCACTGTTTTACCATGCCTAAGAATCGGTTGTTCAGGTTGATGATCTTCACCGGAATGTCGTATTGCATGGCTGTCGACAATTCTTGAATATTCATCTGAATACTGCCGTCACCAGTCACAACCACGACCTCTTCTTGTGGCATGGCAAACTTCACGCCCATGCCAGCCGGAAGACCAAATCCCATGGTGCCAAGACCACCAGAGTTTATCCAACGGCGCGGCTTATTGAATGGGTAGTACAACGCCGCAAACATCTGATGCTGGCCCACATCAGACGCCACATATGCGTCACCATTAGTTAGCTTGTGCAGCGTTTCAATTACTTGCTGTGGCTTGATTCGTTCTGGAGACGTTTCATAAGACAAGCAGTTACGGTCACGCCATACTTGAATGTCATCCCACCATGCGGTGATAGCATCTTGATCATTTCCACTACCTTGCTCTGCAAGCAGCCCGAGCATGGTTGTCAGCACTTTTTCCGCAGAACCTACGATCGGCAAATCCACTTTCACGTTTTTCGAGATCGATGACGGATCGATATCAATATGCATCACTTTTGCGTTTGGGCAGTACTTTTCAAGGTTGTTGGTTGTACGGTCATCAAAACGCACACC
Source organism: Vibrio sp. 2130-1 (assembly GCF_033339515.1). Classification (NCBI taxonomy): domain Bacteria; kingdom Pseudomonadati; phylum Pseudomonadota; class Gammaproteobacteria; order Vibrionales; family Vibrionaceae; genus Vibrio; species Vibrio sp. 2130-1. The sequence continues at coordinate 316,715 of NZ_JAWOUT010000006.1, read as the reverse complement.
GATACCAAAAATAAGATCCGCTTCATGCATTGCCATATTAGCTTCGTAAGTGCCGTGCATACCCAACATGCCCAGTGAGTTTTTATGTGTACCCGGGAATGCCCCCAAGCCCATCAAAGTACTCACAACGGGTAGGTTCAGTTTGTCGGAAAGCTCTAAAATATGTTCATGGGCGCCAGAAATCACCGCACCACCACCGATATAAAGCACTGGTTTTTTCGCTTCTAATAGCGATTTAAGCGCTTTTTTAATCTGGCCTTTATGGCCCGAAGTTGTCGGCTTGTAAGAGCGCATTGAAAGCGTTTCTGGATATTGATAAGGCAGTTTGATTTGCGGGTTCATTACATCTTTTGGCAAATCAATCACAACTGGACCAGGTCGACCTGTAGTCGCGATATAAAACGCTTTTTTGATTGTTTCAGGAATATCTTCCGCTTTTTTTACTAAAAAGCTGTGTTTGACCACTGGGCGGGAGACACCGACGATGTCACACTCTTGGAAAGCATCATTACCAATTAGGCTATTCGGTACGTTACCCGAGATAACGATCATTGGGATAGAGTCCATATACGCTGTTGCAATACCCGTAATGGTATTGGTCGCGCCCGGCCCCGAGCACACAAGTACGACACCCGGTTTACCGGTAGCTCGAGCGTAACCATCTGCCATATGAGTGGCGGCTTGCTCATGCCTTACAAGTACGTGTTTGATTTGATCGGTTTTGGCATGCAGTGCATCGTAGATATCCAAAACAGAGCCACCTGGGTAGCCAAAGATCTGCTCTACGTGCTCTTCTATCAGAGATTGAACCACCATCTCTGCGCCTGACAACATTGCTGTCATAATTGCTCTCCTTAGCCAGTTTCCTCACCGTAAGGTCAACGGATTGGTCTGGTTTTACATAGTCTAGGTCTTATTCGTAGCCTAATCGAAATACTTCCACGTTTTCGGCTATGTCTTGCGTTCGTCATAACATCCCGCAAGGTTACCCAACAAATGTAACGTTTTATTATCAAAGGGTCTAATGAGAGATTGATCTACTTTTTAAACAAGATACTAGTAATTAGAATGTTAGTAGGAATAGCAGCCACACATCTCCTATTTCACAGTACAACCTAAAAACTCAACGCTCAAAAAAAGAACATTATTTCATAAGCTTTTAGCTACAGAGGGCGAAATAGCGTTATTTGACGAGCAGAGCAGAAAAAATCAATACAAACAAAAATCCCCAGCAATGCGCGATCACATCACTGGGGATTTTTTCATCAATATAAAATCTAAGTCAGCTTAAGTTACTTTTTATCCGACTTTTCCTTATACATTTCTTCAATTTCATCTTGGTATTTGTCATTGATGACTTTACGACGAAGTTTTTGAGTTGGCGTTAACTCACCATCATCCATAGAGAAAGCTCTTGGTAACAGTTTAAACTTCTTCACTTGTTCAAACTTTGCCAACTCTTTTTGAAGATCGTTCACCCGCTTCTCAAGCATTTCGACCACCTGGTGGTGCTTAATCAACTCAACGCGATCGTGATATTTGATATTCAGCTCTTTCGCGTACTCTTCTAGCGAGTCATAACAAGGCACGATAAGCGCAGAAACAAACTTACGAGTATCCGCAATGACTGCGATTTGCTCGATGAAGTGGTCTTTACCAATCGCACCTTCAATCATTTGTGGAGCGATGTATTTACCACCTGAAGTTTTCATCAACTCTTTGATACGATCGGTGATGAACAAGTTGCCATTTTCATCAATGTAACCAGCGTCGCCCGTTTTTAGGAAACCGTGCTCATCAAAGGTCTTTTCCGTCTCTTCTGGCATTTTGTAATAGCCACGCATCACCATTGGACCACGAACCAGAATCTCGTTGTTTTCGCCGATCTTAACCTGTGCGCCAGGCATCGACATACCAATAGAGTCGGGGTTAAAACATTTATCATCCCAACACGATACTGTCGCCGTGGTTTCAGTCATACCGTAGCCCAACTTAACGTTGATACCAATCGCATGGAAGAATCGACCGATGGTTTCATCCAACTTTGCACCGCCACAAGGCATAAAGTTGATTTGCCCGCCAAGTAGCGCACGCAGTTTGCTCAGAACCAACTTATCCGCCAAAGCGTATGACTTACGCAGCAAGAGCGATGGCTGACGTTTTTCTTGATGACAAGCGGCCATTTTTGCGCCCATGTTGACTGCCCAAGTAAACATGATCTTACGGTGAATCGGCGCGCGAGACACTTTCTCGTGAATCGCAGAGAAGATCTTCTCATAGAAACGCGGTACGGCACACATCACGGTAGGTCGCACCTGGCTCAGTGCATCACGTACTTGCATGGTGTCTTGCAAATAGCAGTTGGTCGCCCCTTTGTACAATACATAAAAGGTCCAAGCGCGCTCAAATACGTGTGACAACGGAAGGAAACATAATGACACGTCACTTTGAGAAAGGCTCAAGCGCTGATCGTGCCCTTCCAATTGCGCCGCAATGTTTGCGTAGTCCAACATAACGCCTTTTGGCTGGCCTGTTGTACCCGAGGTGTAGATCAGCGTGAGTAGATCATCTTCTTTTGCCTGATCTAAACGCGCGTCCAATTCAACTTGATATGTAGCGTCGCCTTTGGCAACAAATGCTTGCCAAGAGATAACGAAATCATGATCGCCAAGTTCTATATCATCAGACATCGCAACAATGAGCTCTAACTGTTCGCACTGGTCGAAAATGCTCACTGCTGCATCAAATTGAGGCTGTTCACCAACAAACAGAACTTTGACGTCTGCATTGTTAATGATGTACGCCGACTGGGCGGCAGTATTGGTTGGGTAAATAGGTACTGTCACGCTGCGTAATTGCAGTGCTGCGATATCAGCGATCGTCCATTGCGGCATGTTGTTCGAGAAAATGCCGATCTTATCTTGGACTCCTAATCCCTGAGCCAAAAGTGCAAGTGATAAAGCATCAACTTGCTGACCAAATTGCGTCCACGTAATACCTTGCCACTCCTCACCCACTTTATGCTTGAGTGCAACGCGTGTACCACCGTTCGCAATTTGTTCACGAATACGTTTAACGATATGAAAATCTAACTTGGCCATTCTTTTACTTACCTTTTGGCTTACAGGCGTAAGCTAATTGAGCGAACAAGTGTACTCACGGCTTGCTAAAACGCAACTGACCAGTATCAAACTTATCACTAATAAGAGACAACTATCACTTATACGTCGCGAACGTACCTCAAATTGCTGAATGATTACTCTATTTAACTTACTGTTTCGATTGTTGATTACGAAAACAAAAAGCCCCGAGAGACAAAAATCGCTCGGGGACCAATGAATTGTAAAAATTGATGATTACCAATATGGTCTAATCGAGAAGACCAAACGTCATCTTATTTTGCGGCAACGACTTCACCACAAGTGATCATCAGTTGATCGCGCAGCCAAATGTGGCCTTTATCTTTTTCGCTTGATTCATGCCAGCTTAAGAAGCCGCTGATTTCTTTGTTCGCAAATGGGAAATCAAGAATTTGCAGTTGATCGCTGTTTACCGCATTTTCCGCCATCCAACGTGGTGCAATAGTCACAAGCTCAGATTGACCCACCACGTATAGTAGGTTGCTTAAACTAGAACCTTCATACGCCGCTTGGCAATCCAGTTCACGGTACGCTTGCTCTGAGAAACTACGTTGGCCATGCACTTTCGATAACTTCGCATGCTTTTCGTTAAGCAGTTGCTCAGCCGTCACACCACCTTGAATGCGTGGGTGTGTTTTTGATGCGATAACCACTAATTCATCTTTGAAGATTTCAGTACTTGAGAAACCTTGCTCATCAAAACGAGCGTAGTCGATCACGAAATCAATTTCTTGGTAGCGCATACGCTCAGACAACAAACGGTCAAATTCTGCATCTAGGTGAAGCTGAACGTTTGGTGCTTGTTGATTCACTTTTGCCATGATCTTCGGAGCAAAACGCATGTCACAAGGGCTGCAAATCGCAAGCTTGAATAAGCGAGTCGAAGATTCTGGTTGGAATACAGAGCTAGGAAGTTCATTGCGAATCAGCTGTAGTGCTTGGCGAATAGGGCCAAACAGTTGACGAGCTCGTTGCGTAGGCTGAATACCACGGCCTTGGCGCATGAATAGCTCGTCGTTAAACATCACTTTTAAGCGTGCCACGGCGTTACTTACTGCCGGTTGAGACATGCCTAGGTTATGTGCTGCACGAGTAATATTTTGCTCTTGCATTACAGCATCAAATACAGTCAGTAGGTTTAAATCTACACCACGCAAAGTGCTTTCCATACGGTAGCTAGCAATTGCGCTCATCGCGTCTTTCTTCTCTAACATTGAGTGCGCCTCTTTTGTAATCGTCAACTTTGTTCATTAAATTCATAACGAATAGAATCCCATCTCGCACAAAAGACGGCGGCTGGATTCGAATCATTTTACGAATAGATAACCTAACTTTTTATTATATTTATCGTCCGGATACTTCCGGCTCGAACTGTACTATCAACTAATCGATTGCGGTTTCGCAACTAGATTGATATTTAATCAGTAAATTTTAGCCAATTAGGTATTTATTTGTTAAATAACAAATACTTGATAAAAACATAAAAAACTATAAAACACGTAAAAATGCATTCTTTGAGGACGTATTTAGCAAATTGATAGGACAGGCGGTCAACACAAGCATGCATTTAGCTCAGTTATTAGTTGGAATAAGAACAACAGATGACAGCTATATCTCTGATTGAATTTTGCACTTATCAGTCAAATTATCAGCAAATACACACTGAATAGAAATGAGAGAGGAAGAATAAAAATGCAGCCTTCCAAACAGAAAGGCTGCAACAAAATCGTGTCAAAAATGGAAGGAACAATGTACTTAGAACAACGTACTTAAATGTTCGACACGTAACTTGGAAAATCAACCTGCTCCCACAGCTGTCTGGATAACTCTGCTTTTGAATCCCATGCACCTTGCAGTACCCAATGAACAATAGCCTGAGCAACATCTGGGTATTTCACACTTTCGGCTTGTTGCTCCTTTAGCCACTGGCGTACTGCGGAAATGTCTAAGCTCTCCATCGACATCGCAAGCCCTAAATCTTCTAAGGTCGCAACATTGCTCTGCTGCTCGAATTGACCCGCGAGTGGCTTTAGTAACAATTTTTTCCCCAAAGACAAGGCTTCTGAAGGAAGCTCAAACCCACCATTAGCAATGACACCACTACAGCGATGCAAATGATGCTGGAAGTTGCTGTGGCATAAAGGGCGCAGTTCTATGTTTTCTACCTGCTCACATTCGATCACATCCGGGTGATAACAGATAAACGCTTGTTGATTAAAGTGGAACAATAAGTCCGAGATATCTTCAATCGATTCGAACGGTAGATACACCAACACGAAGTCGTCGTTTTCTGCTTGGCTATCGACGGTATGCACTATCGGTGGTAACAAAGGTTGATCAAAATGATGCCAATGCAAACCAAGGTGGTGTTGAGAAGGCGCAAAGTATTCAATGACGGATTTATCTAACCAACTTGCTCCCTTTAGTGGCACCGGATAACGGAAAGCATTTTGGTGGCTGATACCAATAGAAGGCTTATTTTGTTGTCTCGCTGCCCACGCAGTCACAGGTTCGAAATCATTAATGATAAGATCGTAGGACGATAGATCGAGTTGCTTAACTTCTTTGAAAAACTGCACCAAATTGTTATTCAATGCTGTTTTCGCGTAGTTTACAGAGCCTTTTTCGGTAATAAAGGTGAAGCCTCGGCGAGTCTGGTAATCGCCAAATGCTTCCATTGAAAAGTATTTTTCCGGCGCTCGCCCAGAAAACAAAAAGTCGACCTCAACATCGTGCTCTTTAAACGCATGACTCATCGCCCTTGCGCGTGCAATATGTCCGTTTCCTGTCCCTTGAACACCGTACAAGATTTTCATCAATTAGCCTCCTAACATCGCAATCGCTAATCCACCACAAAGACTGCCAAGCAGTGCACCAATGATGACATCGGTAAAAAAGTGCACACCCAATAAGATTCGCGCGGTTCCGATTAAACTTGCCCAAAAGAATGCAGCAACGCCTAGGCTCGGATAGAAATGATCAATCAGCGTCGCCATGACAAACGCAGCGGCAGTGTGTCCTGAAGGAAGACTATAGCGATCAGAGGGGGTAATAAAAGCAGGAAGGAGTGCACTAAGCTCTTCAGGGCGACGACGCTTAAAACTATTTTTCAGCGTCCAATAAATTGGTAGCTCGATAGCAAAAGCAAGTAAACCCGCCAGTAAAAACCAGACTCCTTGCTCCTTATCTAAATACCAAGCTAATAACCCCAACACCAAGTAAAGATGCCCGTCACCACTGTGGGAAACTCCTTTACTGATATTGGCGACTTGTTGATTAAAACGGTGCTTAAGACAAACACTAGAGAGCGCTAAATCAAACTTAGCAATGGTTGCAATTGGCTGTGTAATTGTCTCTATGGTTCTCATGTGACCTTTCCTTACTTTGACAACGCCTTTTTGTGAAAAGTAGGAGGTTTAGGTGACAACAGCATGACGGGAGTTTGGACAATTAATGACAAAGGCCAAATTAAGGTGTGCCCAACGATTTATCTATTGGGCATAACCATAAAAATAGAACATTAAGAAGGGTTTGATGGTTGCGGTTGAGGGGTGTCTATATACCAGACTTTTCTCTTCTTGCGGCAGGCGCGCAAAGAGCCTGTCGTCATGTCACCATCTTTGGTTAGCTCATAACTCAGTGAGCGGCAAGTATAGTTTCCCGACAGTTCATGCTCTATACTCGTTTTCTCCGTTTTACTCGAGTTAGGCTCTAGTAGAGGGTTAGGCTGAGTAGATAAAATGTCACGATTTATCACATTGCTGCGCGCATAATCCTTATGGACATAACCTTTTATCACTCCTTTCTGTTCAACGAGAAACCAAGGTTGATCAACCACTTTTGCTAGCACATTAAAGACTTCCCCTTTCGATAATACGCCAAGCTTTGCCCCTTCAAGACTCGGTTTGGAGCGTAGGTTTAATGTGGTCTTAGAGCGGTAAGAGACATCCATAAACTCTACTGGGTTTGAGGTATCGACACCTTCAGTGGTTGGTCGGAAAACTTCCGCTTGCTGTTTCTCACTAGGCTGGACACGGATCTTCCACCAAGAATACGTTTCCGGATCTTTACCTTTAAACTTATTTCGGCTGTCAGACTCAAGGGCAACAAGCATCTGATTCAAGAACGATTCGCGTCCTTCATAACTCAAAAATCGATCCATTTGATCATTGATGACCATGACGCTCTGTGAGTGATCATTCATAACAACGGGGGAAGCCACTTCCACATAGGTCTGCGATTGAAACAGCTGACAACCCGACAAGCTGACCAGAGTAAGTACTATGGCTGAACGTCCAAATTGTTTTGTTAACCTCATTCTTTCCCTAACCCTTATATTTCTTTTACCTAGTGCAACTGCACTACTATAAATGGTCATTCAAAACTTTTGCCAAACAATTCGGACCTTTGTGTGACAAGTCGCAATCCCGATGCTTGTTTTGGTAATGAAACGTCGCAAACTTGATGAGAACTTACTTCTTCTAGCACGTTTCTATCGCATCATGTTGTTTCACTTAGTGCATCATTTTTTTCAAGCAAACGAAAAGACTCATCCGATATGAATAAAAAATCGACTTTAGGGTTGACGCGCTTCATGGAGTGCGGTACTAATTTGTTAACTTAATTATGTGGAAAGCTTAACAACTATGTCAGCTCATTTTTCTATCCTGCTTAGCCTCCTCCTGATCGTGACCAGTTCGCGCGGGTAGGCTGTGGAAGAAAAATAACCACACCAATTTCTAAGAACCCGCATGAGAATGCGGGTTTTTTTATATCTAAATACTGGAAGTAAACGATTCACTTGCGCGAAAGTGCAGAAATCAGGAAGGAAGCAAACATGAACGATCAGGTCATTATATTCGACACCACATTGCGTGATGGCGAGCAAGCGTTGTCAGCAAGCTTGACGGTTAAAGAAAAACTGCAGATTGCCTATGCGCTGGAAAGACTCGGCGTTGATGTTATCGAAGCTGGCTTCCCAATCTCTTCACCAGGTGATTTCGAGTCTGTACAAACCATCGCAAAAAACATAAAAAACAGTCGAGTTTGTGCCCTTTCGCGTGCCGTTGCGAAAGACATTGATGCTGCCGCTGAAGCATTAAAAGTGGCTGACCAATTCCGTATCCACACGTTTTTAGCCACTTCCACCATTCACGTAGAAGACAAACTACGCCGCAGCTACGACGATGTACTAGAAATGGCAGTCAACGCCGTTAAACATGCACGTAACTACACTGATGATGTCGAGTTTTCTTGTGAAGATGCTGGTCGTACTCCAATCGACAACCTATGTCGCATGGTAGAAGCCGCCATCAATGCAGGTGCGAGTACAATCAACATTCCAGATACCGTTGGCTACACCGTACCAAGTGAGTTTGGTGGGATTATTGAAACCCTATTTAACCGCGTTCCGAACATTGATAAAGCGATCATCTCCGTTCACTGTCACGACGATTTGGGGATGTCAGTTGCCAACTCTATTGCCGCCGTTCAAGCTGGCGCACGTCAGATAGAAGGCACGATCAATGGCATTGGAGAGCGAGCGGGTAACTGTTCACTTGAAGAGATCGCAATGATCATCAAGACGCGTCAAGAGTTTTTGGGCGTTCACACTGGCATTAAGCATGATGAAATTCACCGCACCAGTAAGTTGGTTAGCCAGCTATGCAATATGCCTATTCAAAGCAACAAAGCAATTGTGGGTGCAAATGCGTTTAGCCACTCTTCAGGCATCCACCAAGATGGCATGTTGAAGAATAAGAATACCTACGAAATCATGACCCCTGAGTCTATTGGCCTAAAAAACCAAGCTCTGAACCTAACCAGCCGCAGCGGTCGCGCTGCCGTGAAGAGCCATATGGACACCATGGGTTACAACGAAGACGAGTACAACCTAGACGCACTGTATGCGGATTTCTTGAAACTTGCTGACCGCAAAGGCCAAGTGTTCGATTACGACCTAGAAGCCCTAATGCACTTCTCGAACTTGCGTGAAGAAGATGACTTCTACAAATTGAGCTACCTAAGCGTGCAGTCTGGCAGCGTAATGGCTACCACCAGCATCAAAATGCAATGCGGTGATGAAGAAATGTGTGAAGCAGCGGTCGGTAATGGCCCAGTTGATGCGCTGTACCAATGTATCTACCGCGTGACAGGCTACGACATCGTTCTGGATAAATTCGACCTAACCGCGAAAGGTGAAGGTGAAGATGGTTTGGGTCAAGCAGACATCATTGCCAACTACAAAGGTCGCAAATACCACGGTACGGGTGTTTCCACCGACATCGTTGAGGCTTCCGGCCAAGCATTATTGCACGTTATTAACAGCATTCATCGTGCAGATAAAATCGAAGAAATGAAGCAGAAAAAGATTGCGACTGTGTAATAACAACCGGGCTACACGGCTCAGGAAAGAACACGCTCGTTGAAATAATTAAGCTCAAAATTAGAAAACTTAAAGGATTAACATGACAGACAAATCGTACAAAATTGCCGTCCTACCCGGTGACGGCATTGGCCCGGAAGTAATGGCGCAGGCACATAAAGTATTGGATGCAATCGAAAAGAAACATGGTATTGCGTTTGAGCGTGACGAGCATGATGTCGGTGGTATCGCGATCGACAATCACGGTTGCCCACTTCCAGAGAGCACAATAAAAGCATGTGAAGAGTCTGATGCAGTCCTATTCGGCTCGGTTGGCGGCCCTAAGTGGGAGCACTTACCACCAAATGACCAACCTGAACGCGGTGCCCTACTGCCACTACGCAAACACTTCCAACTGTTCTGTAACTTACGTCCAGCGCAAATTCACTCAGGTCTTGAAGCTTTCTCACCGCTACGTGCAGACATCTCGGGTCGCGGCTTTGACATCGTGGTAGTCCGTGAACTGACGGGTGGTATCTACTTCGGCCAACCGAAAGGTCGTGAAGGTGAAGGCGCAACAGAAAAAGCATTTGATACTGAGGTGTACCACCGCTTTGAGATCGAACGTATTGCAAAAATCGCTTTTGAATCTGCTCGTCTACGTCGCAAGAAAGTGTGCTCTATCGACAAAGCGAACGTTTTACAAAGCTCTATCTTATGGCGTGAAGTAGTCGAAGAAATCGCAAAAGACTACCCAGATGTCGAGTTGTCACATATGTACATTGATAACGCGACTATGCAGCTTATCAAAGACCCTGCTCAGTTCGACGTAATGCTGTGTTCAAACATCTTCGGCGACATCATTTCTGATGAATGCGCGATGATCACAGGCTCTATGGGTATGTTGCCATCAGCAAGTCTAAACGAAAGCAAATTCGGTCTGTACGAGCCAGCAGGTGGCAGTGCACCAGATATCGCAGGTAAGAACATCGCTAACCCTGTGGCACAAATCCTGTCTGCGGCACTGATGCTACGTTATAGCCTAGGTGAGGAAACGGCGGCACAAGACATTGAAGCGGCAGTTTCAAAAGCACTATCAGCGGGTGAGCTTACGGGTGACCTTGCTGGTGACAACCCAGCACTTTCGACGTCTGAGATGGGCGATAAGATCGCTGAGTACATCTTAAACTCTTAATACAGAACAGATTCATAATAAATACTAAATCCTCTATCCACCAATGACTTACCTCTAAGTCATTGGTGCTAAAACAAAGCAACAAGGATAACGAGGAAAGGAAGCAAACAATGGGCAAAACATTATACGAAAAAGTCTACGACGCACACGTTGCCGTCGCAGCAGAAGGGGAAAACCCAATCTTGTACATCGACCGTCACTTGGTACATGAAGTGACGTCTCCGCAAGCATTTGACGGCTTGCGTGAAAAAGGTCGCAAAGTGCGTCAGGTCAGCAAAACTTTTGCCACCATGGACCACAACGTCTCCACAACAACCAAAGACATCAACGCATCCGGTGAGATGGCACGTATCCAGATGGAAACGCTATCGAAAAACTGTGAAGAATTTGGCGTTACGCTTTACGACATTAACCACAAATACCAAGGTATTGTGCACGTTATGGGCCCAGAGCTTGGTATTACCCTACCGGGAATGACCATTGTTTGTGGTGACTCGCACACGGCTACACACGGTGCGTTCGGTTCTCTCGCTTTTGGTATTGGTACATCTGAAGTTGAGCACGTATTAGCAACTCAAACGCTAAAACAAGCGCGCGCTAAAACGATGAAGATCGAAGTAAAAGGCAAAGTGGCTCCGGGTATCACGGCTAAAGATATCGTGCTAGCCATCATCGGTGAAACCACAGCTGCTGGCGGTACAGGTTACGTAGTTGAATTCTGCGGTGAAGCGATCACAGACCTTTCAATGGAAGGCCGCATGACCGTATGTAACATGGCGATTGAGCTAGGAGCGAAAGCCGGTTTGATTGCACCAGATGAAACCACGTTCGAATACATCAAAGGCCGTAAATTCTCACCTCAAGGTGCGGATTTTGATGCAGCAGTAGAGTACTGGAAGACATTAAAAACGGACGATGATGCTCAGTTTGATGCAGTCGTGACACTAAACGCAGCGGATATCAAACCACAAGTCACTTGGGGAACTAACCCAGGCCAAGTTATCGCGGTAGATCAACCTATCCCAGCACCAGAAAGCTTTGCCGACCCAGTAGAAAAAGCATCGGCAGAAAAAGCATTGGCTTACATGGGCCTAGAGGCAGGCAAGTCATTGTCTGATTACAACGTCGATAAAGTCTTCGTTGGTTCTTGTACTAACTCACGTATCGAAGACATGCGCGCAGCCGCTGAAGTAGCGAAAGGTCGCAAAGTCGCGCCTCACGTTCAAGCGCTAATCGTTCCTGGCTCTGAGCAAGTAAAAGCGCAAGCAGAAGCGGAAGGCTTGGACGTTATCTTTAAAGAAGCGGGCTTTGAGTGGCGCCTACCAGGTTGCTCGATGTGTCTAGCAATGAACAATGACCGTTTGGGTCCACATGAACGTTGTGCGTCTACTTCAAACCGTAACTTTGAAGGCCGCCAAGGTCGTGATGGCCGTACCCACCTAGTGAGCCCTGCGATGGCAGCGGCAGCAGCAATTGCTGGTCACTTTGTAGATATTCGTGAACTAGACTAAGGAGCAAACCAATGTCAGGCTTTAAACAACACACAGGCTTAGTTGTTCCTCTAGATGCAGCGAACGTTGATACTGATGCCATCATTCCAAAGCAGTTCCTACAAAAGGTCTCTCGCCTAGGCTTCGGTAAGCACCTATTCCATGACTGGCGCTTCCTAGACGATGCTGGCGAACAGCCAAATCCAGAGTTCGTGATGAACGCACCTCGCTACCAAGGCGCATCTATCTTGCTGGCTCGTGAGAACTTCGGCTGTGGCTCATCTCGTGAGCACGCACCGTGGGCACTAGCGGATTACGGCATCAAAGCGATGATCGCTCCAAGCTTTGCCGATATTTTTTACGGCAACTCGATCAACAACCAAATGGTACCAGTTCGCTTGACTGAGCAAGAAGTGGATGAAATCTTCCAGTTTGTTGAGGCGAATGAAGGTGCAGAAGTCGAGGTCGACCTAGAAGCGAATGTGGTTCGCGCCAACGGCAAAGAGTACAGCTTTGAAATCGATTCGTTCCGTCGTCATTGCTTGCTAAACGGTTTGGACAACATTGGCCTAACCCTTCAGCATGAAGATAAGATTGCCGAGTACGAGGCAAATATCCCGAGCTTCTTGCGTTAAGACGCGTTAGTACATACACAAATCAAGGGCTGGCAATTGTCGGCCCTTTTAATTATTTAGACAACTGATTTTATATCGCTTTGCTTACGGAATACCGAACGCCTCTGTTGAAATTCGTCATCCTGAACAGCGACGAAGGAGTGTGATTCAGGATCGACTGCCAGAGCGCACTGTGCAGATTAATACTGCCTTTACTCAAGAGTTTGTGGGTATTAGATTCCTGATATCGCTTATGCTCCTCGGAATGACGGCGAATAAAGGCCACTGATTACTGAAAGAAAACAAGCACTAAACTGGTCTACACTATCAACAATATCTCATTCAAAGGTATCTCTATGAAGCGTCTGTTATTGCTGTTGTGTGCTCTGGTTTCTTTCTCGACATTTTCCGCGCCTAAATCCGACTTATGGCCATATTGGAAACAATCGAATCAAGCCAACCAAACCCAAATTTCTCATCAAGAATGGCAACAACTGCTCGATACTTATTTAGTTGAACAAGGCGAGAATACCTTGTTTCGTTATAGCCAAGTCTCCTCTGTCGATAAAACCAAGCTGAAACAATACATCCAGCGTTTGGCAAAACTAGACCCTCTACAATACAGCCAAGCAGAGCAATATGCCTATTGGGTAAACCTTTACAACGCCATCACGGTAGATCTTATTTTGGATAACTATCCAGTCGAATCAATCACCAAGCTAGGTGGTTTATTTAGCTTTGGTCCTTGGGGAGACGATGTGGTCGTGGTCAATGGGAAGGATCTAACTTTAAACGATATTGAACATCGAATTTTGCGTCCAATTTGGAATGACCCAAGGACGCATTACGCCGTAAATTGTGCAAGTTTGGGATGCCCTAACCTACAAGCTCAAGCATTCACTGCTGACAACACGCAAGCTCTACTGGATAGTGCCGCCAAAACATTTATCAACAGCAGCAAAGGCGTATCTATCCAAGGAAACACGGCGCAGCTGTCTTCTATTTATGATTGGTTTGCAGCGGACTTTGGTGGAGAGAAACAAGTCTTCAACCACATCGCAAAGTATGCTCCGCAATACAAAAACTTCTCTGGCAAAGTGAAATACGAATACGATTGGGACTTGAATCAAGCCAACTAAACTGGGGGATGTGAGGTCAATTAGCATTAGGGACATAATAGGCCAAAAGCTAAAGACACCGGCAACTCAAAGACTAAGACATGAAAAAAAAGGGCACTGAGTGCCCTTTTTAAATCCAATACTTGATAGAAAACGTCCGACTACTTAAAGCCTTTGACTTTCTTAATCAGATCGTAAGCGTTTTGAATCTCTTGAGATTTCTCTTTCGCAACGTTCATCATCTCTGGTGGCAAACCTTTTGCCATCAATTTATCTGGGTGATGCTCGTTCATTAGTTTACGATAAGCACGCTTAACGGTTTTACTGTCTGCATCTGAAGACACATCCAGAATTTTGTACGCGTCGGCCAACTGATCCGCTTGTGAAGCTTGTTGCCAGCTACCACCTGAAGATTGGCCTTGATGCTGACCATGAAAACCGCCCTGGCTTTGGAAACGAAATGCGGCTTCTTGCATTTGCAAACGACGCTCTAATTGCTCAGAAGAGAAACCCAAACCACGTGCAATCTTGTGTAGTACATTTCGTTCACTCGGGTGGATCGAGCCATCTGCAAAGGCCGCCGAGATTTGCAGCTCTAAGAAAAATTGCAACAAGTCAAAGCGACCAGCTGTCGAAATTTTCACACGAACAAGAACATCTTCTAACGGAAAGTCGCTGTCTTTACCTTCACGAAACGCGTCTTGCGCTGCGCGACGCTGTTCGCCATGCAAATTCATGCGGTCCATCATGGCTGAAGCCAGTTGGATTTCCTCTTTGGTGACTTGGCCTTTCGCTTTTGCCACATGTCCCATTACCGCAAACGCCGCTTTAAAAAACTCTTCTTGGCGCTGAGCTTGACTTGGCCCTTTTCCAAAGCCGCCAGTAGAGAACCCGGCTTGACTCAAGCGACGTGCTTTATCGAATTGATGGCCAATAAATAAGCCAAAGAGTAAACCTAGCGGCCCGCCAAGTAACAAGCCAAAAAAGGCACCCAGAATTTTGCCAAAAATATGCATTATGTGTTCTCTATCAATGAATTTTTATCGACGACGGCGGTCTTATAGTGCCGGATGCAACGATTTCCTTTATGATAATGGAATTAGTTTTATTTCGGCTAGGCCATTTCGCCTGCTTATCTTTGCAGCTATTTTGTCGTCATTATGCCACAGTGAATCAATACGCTGGGATAAATGCGACTATAGTTGATTCATTTGGCTATTACGCTAGGGTACAACAAGCCCTATAGCCATCGAGTAGTAGTGACACAGGAAAGTTCAATTCAATGCAACATTTCTCCCGCACATTTTTAGCGGCCTCTATCAGCACCGCCTTGTTTGTACCCACCACTCAAGCTGAAGCGAATATCCATGATAGTGTGCAGGAAATGCCCGCCACAGATCAATGTTTGGTCGATACAAGTGGCGAGGAGGACGCTCTTAATACCCCAGTAGTGGTAGAAGCTGACACCCTGCAAGCCATCAATGGTGACAAAGCTCAGTACTCAGGTAATGTACAAGTCACCCAAGGCCAGAAGAAAATTACCGCAGATAGCGTAACGCTGCACCAACAAGACAACGTCGTGGTTGCCGAAGGCAACGTGACTTTCAATGACGGCCAAGTCAAAGCTCGATCTGATCGTGTTACTAACGACATTAATCAAGATACGTTTTCACTTGAGAACACCGATTATCAGTTCCTTTGCCAACAAGGCCGAGGCACTGCAGCCTATATCGCTCGCACAGGTCAGTCGGTTTATGAACTCGAAGACGGCTCTATCACATCGTGCCCTCAAGGCGATAATTCATGGCGATTGGTTGCGTCAGGCATCGATGTTGACCAAGATGAAGAGACAGCGACGCTGCATCATCCTCGATTTGAAGTGTTAGATGTGCCTGTTTTCTATGTGCCGTATCTAACCATGCCAATAGGAGATACGCGTAAAACGGGTTTCCTCTTCCCTTCTTTATCGTACGGTTCTAGTGATGGTATGGAAGTCGAGGTGCCATTCTATTGGAACATCGCGCCTCAATATGACATGACACTCACCACGCTCTATATGCAGCAACGTGGTACAAAACTCGATACTGACTTCCGCTACCTAACAGATGGTTGGGGAAATGGAGAAATCAAAGGCGAATACCTCAATAGTGATCGCAAATATCAGGACGAGTCTCGTTGGGGCTACCAAGTTAAACACGACGGTATCATCAATAAACAGTGGATAGTCAAAGTCGATTACTCAAAAGTGAGTGATATTGATTACTTCCTCGATCTCGACTCCGACATTGGTAACCGTGAAGATGGTCAACTGGTTCAAGAAGGACAAGTACAATATCGTTCTGACTTCTGGGATGCCTCGTTAACCGTTCGTGACTTCCAAATCTTATTGAAAGAAGAGAACCGCCCTTATCGCCTGCTTCCTCAGTTAGACTTGAACTACTACACGCCATTGTGGGGAGACTACCTTAACTTTGACGTTAAGAGCCAAGTCAGCCGCTTCGATACCAGCGATGCTGCGCGACCAAATGCGACCCGTGTTCACATTGAACCAGGGCTTACATTACCACTCTCAAACTCATGGGCAACGTGGACAACAGAAGCTCGCGTGCTCTCTACGTATTACTCTCAAGACTTAACGGGTTTGACAGATGTAAACTTGCAAAACCAGTTGGATGATGAAGTTTCTCGTGTTATTCCTGAGTTCCGTACGCATGCGCAACTTTACTTAGAGCGAGATACAAGCTGGATCAAGGGCTACACACAAACACTGGAGCCTCAGCTGCAGTACTTGTACGTACCTGAAGAAGATCAAACCAACATCTACAACTACGATACCACCTTGCTACAAACCGACTACTACGGGCTATTCCGCAGTCGTAAGTACAGTGGCATTGATAAAATCGCCTCGGCGAACCAGTTAAGCTACGGTGCGAGTACTCGCTTCTTTGATGATGACTATAAAGAGCGTCTTAACGTTTCATTTGGTCAGATTTACTACTTCGATAAAAAGACCAAACTGAGCAACAGCCCAAATCTTCCGGATGAGACAACCAATTACTCATCATGGGCAATTGAAGCTGATTTCAACTACAACGATTACTTGTTCTATCACGGTGGAATTCAATACGATATTGATTTGAGCTCCATGCAGTTGGCAAACAGTACCTTGGAATACCAATTCAACGGCGGCTTTATTCAGGGTAACTATCGCTACGTTACGCGTGAATACATCGAAGATACGATCATTCTCGAAAACCTAGACACAATTACTCGTAAAGGTATTTCTCAAGCAGGTATTGTAGCGGCCTACGAGTTCAACCCGAACTGGTCTGCGAGTGGTCAATACTACTACGACCTCAATGAAAATGCGGACCTAGAATGGTTAGCGAGCCTACGTTACCAATCTGACTGTTGGTACATTGGCGTCACTTACTCAAACCAATTGCTTGGTTGGGAAGACCAAGCTATCGGCAGCACCGGGGCATCACCTGAATACGAAAATAACTTCAGCGTTAACTTCGGTATTCAAGGCTTTGCGACCAACCAGCGTGAAGACACTGCTGTCAAAGAACTGGATGGTTCTGACAACGCGATTAAGTACGGCCGCCCATTCTATCTGAACAATTAATCAAAATAGGCGTCTTAAATGAATAAGACGCCTATTCAAAAATACTGACGGAATTTTAAATGAAAATTTGGAAATCAATCTTATTCACGACCCTACTCTCTTGCGGAGCGGTTGCAGCACCAGTAGAGATCGATAAGGTTGCGGTCATCGTGAACGACGGTGTAGTTCTACAAAGCGACATCGAAACAGCGATGAAAACGCTGCAAGCCAACGCACGTCAAAGTGGAAAGAGCTTACCTTCTACCAGCGTATTAAAAGAACAAGTTGTTGAAAAACTTATTATTGACACGTTGCAAGGCCAAGAAGCAGACCGTATTGGTGTGCGTATTGACGACAACCGTTTAAACCAAGCGATTGCAGAGATCGCACGTAATAATGAGCAAACAGTAGAACAACTCGCCGCTTCTGTAGAAAGTGAAGGTTTAAGTTACCCAGAATTCCGCGAACAAATTCGTAAGGAAATCGCCGCATCAGAAGCTCGCAATGCACTGGTTCGTCGCCGTATTAATATCCTTCCAGCAGAGGTCGATAGCCTTGCTGAGCAACTATCACAAGAAACCAATGCGACTGTTCAATACAAAATTGGACACATTCAACTGCGCTTCTCTGACGATAAAGAAAAGTCAGCTGTAGAAGCAGAAGCTAAAGCGCTCGCGAAAAAGCTAAACGAAGGTGCAGACTTTACGGAGATGGCCTACACCTACTCAAAAGGTCCTAAAGCTTTACAAGGTGGTGACTGGGGCTGGATGCGTAAAGAAGAGATGCCAACCATCTTTGCTGATCAGATCAAGATGCAAAACAAAGGCAGCATTATTGGTCCTTTCCGTAGTGGCGTTGGTTTCCACATCCTAAAAATAGAGGATGTAAAAGGCCTAGAAACGGTTGCGGTAACAGAAGTAAATGCGCGTCATATTTTGATTAAACCAACCGTGATTCTGAGCGACGAAGGGGCGAAGAAGCAACTGAATGAATTTGTACGCCGCATCAAAGCCGGTGAAGCAACGTTCGCTCAATTGGCAACACAATACAGTCAAGATCCTGGCTCGGCAGCACAAGACGGTGAACTAGGTTATCAAACACCAGATCTTTACGTGCCAGAATTTAAGCACCAAGTAGAAACTCTGCCAGTTGGCTCAATCAGCGAACCGTTCAAAACCGTTCACGGCTGGCATATCGTTGAAGTGTTGGATCGTCGCCAAGTTGACCGCACTGACTCAGCGATGAAGAACAAAGCTTACCGTATTCTATTTAATCGTAAATTTAATGAAGAAGCGGGCGCATGGATGCAAGAGCTACGCGCAAGTGCGTTTGTTGAAATCGTGGATGACAACAATGACAACTAATACAATTCGTAGAATTGTCGTAACCGCAGGGGAACCTGCGGGTATCGGCCCAGACTTAGTGCTTGCCCTATCGAAAGAAGATTGGGCGCACCAAATTGTCGTCTGTGCCGATAAGAATATGCTGACGGAGCGAGCCAAGCAGCTTGGCATCGAAGTCCAACTGTCTGATTACAATCCAGAAGAAGCACCTAAAGCACAAAAAGCGGGCACGCTTATCGTTGACCATATCCAAATATCAGAACCTGCGGTCGCAGGCGAGCTCAATGAAGCGAATGGCCACTATGTACTAAAAACGCTAGAAAGAGCGGCTTTAGGCTGTATGAATGATGAATTTGATGCTATTGTCACCGGCCCTGTTCATAAGGGGGTGATTAATCGCGCAGGTGTTGCATTCAGTGGTCATACTGAATTTTTCGCCGAGAAGTCACAAACGCCGCTAGTCGTAATGATGCTAGCAACGGAAGGACTACGCGTGGCGCTGGTTACAACACATATTCCTTTAGCTTATGTGTCCAAAGCTGTCACCGAAGAGCGATTAGAAAAAATCATCGATATTCTTCATAAAGACCTTGTAGAAAAGTTTGCTATCGCACAACCAAACATCTACGTTTGCGGGCTTAACCCTCATGCTGGCGAAGATGGCTGCTTAGGTCGTGAAGAGATCGAAACCATCACTCCGACACTGGAAAAAATTCGACAAGAAAAAGGTATCAACCTGATCGGCCCTCTGCCGGCTGATACCATTTTCAATGAAAAATATTTAAATGATGCTGATGCTGTTTTAGGCATGTACCATGATCAAGTGTTGCCAGTATTAAAATACAAAGGCTTTGGTCGTTCAGTAAACATTACTCTTGGTCTACCTTTTATTAGAACATCGGTGGACCACGGTACTGCATTAGATCTGGCAGGGACAGGTCAAGCGGATACAGGGAGTTTCCGAACAGCGCTCACGCATGCGATAGATTTGGTAGAGAAGAAACAATGAGAAATGATGTCCATTTAGGACACAAAGCGCGTAAACGTTTTGGTCAAAACTTCCTGAACGATCCATACATTATTGATGGAATCGTATCAGCGATTAACCCAAAACCAGGTCAAAACCTGGTTGAAATCGGTCCTGGTCTTGGTGCAATCACTGAGCCGGTAGGTCGTGAAGTAGATAAGTTCACAGTTATCGAATTAGACCGCGATCTGGCGGAACGCCTACGTACTCACCCTGAACTGGCAGATAAGTTGATCATCCATGAGGGTGACGCTATGCGTTTTGACTTCACTCAACTAGTGAAGCCAAACAACAAGCTGCGCATTTTTGGTAACTTGCCATACAACATCTCTACACCATTGATGTTCCACCTTTTTGAGTTCCATAAAGACATTCAAGACATGCACTTTATGCTGCAAAAAGAAGTGGTAAACCGCTTAGCCGCCGGCCCTGGCAGCAAAGCTTACGGCCGTTTAACGGTAATGGCTCAGTACTACTGTAAAGTGGTACCGGTACTGGAAGTACCGCCAACGGCATTCGTTCCACCACCGAAAGTGGATTCTGCCGTTGTTCGTTTAGTGCCTTACGAAGAGCTGCCATGCCCGGCGAAAGATCTGCGTTTGCTCGATCGCGTTTGTCGTGAAGGCTTTAACCAACGTCGTAAAACCGTTCGTAACTGCTACAAATCGTTGTTAAGCACAGAAGTACTAGAAGAGCTAGGTGTTAATCCAAGCATGCGTCCAGAGAACCTGACGCTAGAACAATTCGTCGCAATGGCGAACTGGCTTGCGGATAACCCGCAGCACTAAGAACTCAAACAATGAGCCAAACCCTTGTAGGTTTGGCTTATTATTATTGGGATATTACGTTTCTGAGGAGTGCACATGGACGTCATTCAACCTTGCATCAAAATTCAAGTTCACACCAAATACATCGAAGAACAGTCCAACCCAGAGCTACAACGCTACGTTTTCGCTTATATCATCACCATCAAAAACCTTAGCCAACAAACCGTACAGTTAGTGAGCCGCCGCTGGCTAATCACAGACTCGAATGGCAAGCAAATGACGGTTGAAGGTGACGGAGTTGTAGGCCAGCAGCCCTTTATTCCAAGCAATGATGAATACACGTACAGTAGCGGAACCGCGTTAGAAACCCCTGTCGGCGTTATGCAAGGACACTACAAAATGCTGGATGAGAAAGGGCAAGAGTTCATCACCGAAATTGAACCATTTCGCTTGGCTGTTCCAAATGTTTTAAATTAGTAAATTGGAGATTCAGTGGCTACCTATATTGTTGGTGACATCCAAGGCTGTTTTGATGAATTGCAGCGACTACTAGAAAAAGTATCTTTCTCTGCGAAAAAAGACCAACTTTGGCTTGCTGGTGATTTGGTCGCCAGAGGGCCTAAATCATTAGAAACGTTACGCTTTGTGAAGTCACTTGGCGCAAGCGCAATCGTCGTGCTTGGTAATCACGACCTTCACCTTCTTGCAGTGGCTCACGGGATAAAAAAGGTCAAAGACAAAGATAGAACCGCACCTATTTTCACGGCCCCTGACAAAGAGGAACTACTGACATGGCTAGCTCAGCAACCTCTAATGGCCGAGCATGACGAGTTCGTGATGTGTCACGCTGGCATATCACCGCAGTGGAATCTAAAAACAGCGAGAAAGTGTGCCCGTGAAGTTGAGCGCATCATCCAAAGTGAAGAGCTGCCTTGGCTATTAAAAAACATGTACAGCAATCAACCTGATTCCTGGGATGACTATCTACAGGGTTTGGACCGATACCGTTATATTATCAATGCTTTTACGCGGATGCGCTTTTGTTTCCCTGATGGTCGTTTGGATATGGATTGTAAATTGCCACCGCAACAAGTTTCCGGTAACGAACTTATTCCATGGTTTGAGGTGCCTAAACGTATCCACTTAAACAAAGCGGTGCTCTTTGGGCACTGGGCTGCACTGCAAGGTTATATGAACAGCGAAGTCATCGGGCTAGATACTGGCTGTGTTTGGGGCGGAAGCCTAACCATGATCCGTTGGGAAGATAAGAAAATTTTTACTCAGGATGCGTTAAGTTAAACACTGAATAACAGTCGATAATCCATAGTAGGAGGAATACCTGTCACTTAACACCTCCTGTAGGGTCATTCCAACGAGCCTTAACGAGACTAGAAATCTAATATCCTCGCGCTGCGAATAGATAGAAATACCTTTGACAACAAAGTACTCGTATAGAGGCTCCTGAATCTCGCTCTTTCGTCGCTTTTCAGGATGACGGTAGGTTGGGATGGCCGCTCGCTGTTATACGAACGGCATTACCGTATTAACTACGCGGTGTTAATCTCGAATTACTTTTCTAACACAGTAAAGCGCATGTTGTAGGCGTTCTTCTCATCGGCTTGATACATTTCTGAGTAAGTTTCCTTAAACTCGTCTCCCCAATCTGGGAACTGAGTATCACCATCAATGGCCGCTTCAATGTGTGTTACATACAGTTTATTGGCCATAGGCAGACAAGTGGTGTAAATCGCACCACCACCAATGATCATCACTTCTTCCACATCACCTGCGACTTCCAGAGCCTGCTCAATCGATGTTACGGTAGTGACACCTTCGATCTTTAGTGTCTCATCACGGCTAATAACAATATTCAAGCGACCAGGTAAAGGGCGACCAATAGACTCATAGGTTTTGCGTCCCATCACAACCGGTTTTCCCATGGTACAACGCTTAAACCAAGCGAAATCGGCGGGAAGGTGCCAAGGCATTTGATTGTCTTTGCCAATGATGCGATTGTCGGCCATCGCGGCAATCATACTAATGATCATGTTAGGTCCTTATACAATAGGTCTGCGGCGATAGAATAACAGCCCTGGAACCGCAAGACCAACTGCTAAACCTGCAATAATAAACATGGCCTTAAGAAAGTTTTCCATACAGGTTGCGACAAGCTCGGGTGAGTAGCCAACATGATTGATTTCTACCATAGCGATCATTGCTTTGTACGCAAACACACCCGGCACCATCGGGATCAAAGCAGCCACAGTAAACACTTTTGGATGCGCGAGAAAACGGTGAGACCAGTACACACCAATCATCCCAACTAACGTCGCAGCAAAAAAGGTTGCCCACTCAATAGGAATGCCAAACTGCATCATCAAGTAGCGGCTACCATGACCAATCGCGCCACCAACAGCGCAATACACTAAGGCTCTTTGTGGCACGTTAAAAACCAATGCAAATCCTACGGCGGGAATC
This sequence comes from Vibrio sp. 2130-1, assembly GCF_033339515.1. Classification (NCBI taxonomy): domain Bacteria; kingdom Pseudomonadati; phylum Pseudomonadota; class Gammaproteobacteria; order Vibrionales; family Vibrionaceae; genus Vibrio; species Vibrio sp. 2130-1. The sequence continues at coordinate 293,572 of NZ_JAWOUT010000006.1, read as the reverse complement.
GCCGCAAAAAACATGTCATTCAAAAGGCCAAACATCAAATCAAATAAACTCATTAGATAGCCCACCCCCAAATTCCAGTTACACTCATCGCAGCAACGATCCCCAAACATGTCGCCAACGTTAGTAAACTAGCCATCACAAATCGAGCAATCCCCATATTAATGTGGCCTTTCAACATATCTGCGACAGAGTTAATGAGTGGGAAACCAGGTACAAGCATTAATACTGACGATGCCATTGCTACGGTAGGTAGATTACCGATTTGGTAAATTTCCGCCTGTGCTGAAATTAAGGTAGTCACAAAAGCGGTCGCAGCAAAGTTCAATAGAGGGTTGAAATGACGATGACCAATTTCTTGGCGAACGATCATGCCACCAGCTGAAGCTAAAAAGGTCATGATGAAGACTCCCCAATCACCACCAGCTAGATGACTGAATGCCGCACAAGACAAGCCAATCATAAACACCACCAACCAGCGGTTATAACGCTCTGGACTGATAGCGTTCAGCTTTTTCTGCGCCATGGTTGCATCGAGCAGACCACGCTCCATCATGATACAGATTCGTTGAATTTGCGTAATAACGCGCATATTGATGCCACGATCAGCGCAGCTTCGGGTGGTGGTGATGCAATGCCCATCCATTACCGTCGTCACAACCAATGCATTAGCTGATAGTGCTACCGCAACTTCATTCACCCCACAAGCTAGGCCAATACGACGCATAATATCGCTCACAAGAGTACTTTCAGCACCATGAGCAAGTAGCATTTGTCCGGCTTGGGCGACAAGACGAGAAATCGATCGTTGAGTAGATACCGCCAACTCTCTAGGCGGTATGGTTTCTAGAGTCATAAATAAGTCTAATTCCTTTTAGGGTGTTACTCATTCATACGCGCGAGGGCCAAACTAACCCTCAAAAAACACGACGTATCGGTTATTGTGCCGTAAATCACATCACCTAAATATGATTTAGATACAAAAAAAGCCGCAATAAATAATTGCGGCTTAATGAATTATAGGCAAACAGGCATTGTTTGACCGTTCTGATTAGTCACGAACGTAGACAACGTGACCGTCATCTTCTTCATCGTCCCAGTCATCCCAATCGTCGTCGTCATCTTCAGTGATAACGTCTTTACCCGCCATCGCATCTTTATGGTAATCATCCCACATGAAGTTAACTTTATCTTCTTCAGCCACTTCTTCCTCTTCGCGAGGTAGGTTATCCATAAAGTCAGCCAGTTTGTAACAAAGCTCTTTAGTACCGTTACGATTGATCGCCGAGATCTTAAAGTACTCGTCTTCCCAACCTAGTGCGTCTAAGATTTCTTGGATCTTCTCATTCGCTTCTTCTTCAGGCATTAGATCAACTTTGTTGAACACTAACCAGCGCGGCTTACTTGCCAGTTTTTCGCTGTATTGTTCTAGTTCATCAATGATCGTCAATGCATTTTGCACCGGATCGGACTGATCAATTGGCATAATATCGATCATGTGCAGCAACACTCGACAACGCTCTAAGTGCTTCAAGAATCGAATACCAAGGCCAGCGCCATCTGCTGCACCCTCGATCAAACCAGGGATGTCTGCAACAACAAAACTTTTCTCTGGTACGACACTTACGACACCCAAGCTTGGGATCAAAGTCGTGAATGGGTAATCAGCGACTTTCGGTTTTGCTGCTGATACTGCGCGGATAAAGGTTGATTTACCGGCATTAGGTAGACCAAGCATACCCACATCAGCAAGAAGCAATAGCTCAAGGCGAATTTCGCGTACTTCACCTTTTGTACCCAATGTTCTCTGACGAGGCGCGCGGTTTACTGAAGATTTGAAACGCGTGTTACCTAGACCGTGCCAACCGCCTTTTGCGATCATCACTTTCTTACCGTGTTCAGCAACTTCCGCCACGATTTCATTTGTGTGGATATCCACGGCGCGCGTACCCACAGGTACACGAAGAACGATGTCTTTACCACGCTTACCTGTACAGTTACCACCGCGACCGTTTTCACCACGCTCAGCTTCGTAGAAGCGCTGGAAACGGTAATCAATCAGGGTATTTAGGTTTTCATCGGCTTGGATATAAACATCACCACCGTCACCGCCATCACCGCCATCAGGGCCACCTTTAGTGATGAATTTTTCACGCCAGAAACTGACAACGCCACTACCGCCATCACCAGCCTGAACTTTTACTACCGCTTCATCTACGAACTTCATCTTTTACTCCGACTACTTCGTGCGTGGATTAAATCTTACTATGTCATCCGACAATTTTAGCAGATGACAGATCTAAGCTCCCAGATTCAAATCGCTTAGGATCTTAGCGAGAAACTTCGATATGTCGACTGCCACAAATAAAAAACCCCGCCGATTCGGCAGGGCTTTTGAATTCAGCTTAAAGCTATTAAGTAATTTGGTTAAAAACCTAATTACTCAGCTTCGATGCTTACAAACTTACGGTTCTTAGGACCTTTCACTTCGAACTTCACTTTACCTTCAGTAAGAGCGAATAGAGTGTGGTCTTTACCGATACCTACGTTGTTACCAGCGTGGAACTTAGTACCACGTTGACGAACGATGATGTTACCTGCAAGTACAGATTCACCACCGAAACGCTTAACACCTAGACGTTTGCTTTCTGAATCGCGGCCGTTACGAGTAGAACCACCAGCTTTTTTGTGTGCCATTGTTAAACTCTCCTAATAGATTAAGCGTTGATACCAGTGATCTTCACTTCAGTGAACCACTGACGGTGACCCTGTTGCTTACGAGAGTGCTTACGACGACGGAACTTAACGATTTTAACTTTATCGCCACGACCGTGTTGTACAACTTCAGCAACAATTTTGCCGCCCTCTACAAGAGGAGCACCAACTTTGATGTCTTCGCCGTTAGCAACAAGAAGAACTTTATCAAATTCTACAGTTGCACCAGTTTCAACGTCTAATTTCTCTAAACGAAGAGTTTGACCTTCGCTTACACGGTGTTGTTTACCACCAGATTGGAAAACAGCGTACATATTTTACTCCGCTTTTTCCGCACAGCCTTTCTTGAGGGTGTGCGCTAAACTAATCATCAATAGGGCGCAGATTCTACAGAATAGATGCTCCTATGACAAGCCATATTTTGAAAAAATTGGCGAAAAGCTAATCGCCAAAGAAAAGTGCGGCAATCATGCCCTTTAGTAATGTATTAATCAACGTTTTTTAGTGTATTATTCGACAATTATATAAATCGAATAAGCCTTGCAGGGTCTAACTTCAGCCGGATATACGATGGATTTTAAAACTATCCAAGCGCTTACTGCCGATGACATGGCAAAAGTGAATGAAACAATTCAAGCCCAACTTAATTCTGATGTCTCTTTAATCAACCAGCTCGGTTTTTATATCGTGAGTGGTGGAGGCAAACGTCTAAGACCGCTTTTAGCGATACTGTCAGCCCGTGCACTTGGTTACCAAGGCAATGGTCATACAATGGCAGCTGCGTTTATTGAGTTCATCCATACAGCGACTTTGCTGCATGATGACGTGGTAGATGAATCAGACATGCGCCGTGGTAAAGCCACTGCGAATGCAGCATTTGGCAATGCGGCTAGCGTATTAGTTGGGGACTTTATCTATACACGCTCATTTCAGATGATGACGGAACTAGGATCCATGAAGATCCTTAAACTAATGAGCAATGCCGTAAACGTGATCGCCGAAGGTGAAGTACAGCAGTTGATGAACTGTAACGACCCTGACACGACAGAAGAAAGCTACATGCAAGTCATCTACTCTAAGACTGCGCGCTTATTTGAATCCGCAACTCAAATCGGTGCAATCTTAAATGATGCTCCTGAGCATGTGGAAATCGCAATGCAAAATTACGGTAAGTATCTAGGCACTGCGTTTCAGCTCATTGATGACGTCATGGATTACACTTCTGATGGCGAAGACATGGGTAAAAATGTGGGTGATGACTTGGCCGAAGGCAAGCCAACTTTACCTCTACTCCATGCTATGCGTAATACCACACCAGAAAACGCCATCATGATTCGTGAAGCGATTGAGAAAGCGAATGGCATGGATCGCTTAGAAGAAATTCTTGCGGTCATGAAAGAAGCAGGCTCTCTGGAATACACAACGCAAAAAGCTCTAGAAGAAGCAGACAAAGCAATCGCAGAACTATCAGTGTTGCCAGAGTCTGAATACAAACAAGCGCTTGTTACTCTGGCTCATGTCGCAGTACAACGCACGAAGTAATCAATAGCTACCCATAACGCAAGACTTATAGCAAAAAGGAAGAGCATACTCTTCCTTTTTTACGTTTGATACCTAATGACGACGCCCGAGGCGCTAGTAATATCTGTCACTACCGCCATGCAGTTGTGGATCATCTTCTATTTCATCAAAGCTAACGGCGAGTTGCTGTTCAGTCCCTTGTTTAGACAACAATACCGTCTCTGCTTCATGGTCGACCACTAATATCGTACCGACGCCTTGTTGGCACTCAACAACCATGCCTTTACGGATTCGACTCGCTTCCATCATCTTCTCCTTCACTACGTGGTTTTATTCGACCATTTTTACGAAGTTGAGAAATCAAGGATCAAAAAAGCCGATCAAAATGATCGGCTTTCTTCTTATATAGGCTTTCTAGATTACTTTGCGAATTCAACACCAATGTTGATGTCGCCATTTAGTGTTTCTAGCATACCGCCTAATGCAGACTTTTCGTAATCGCTGAGTTTGCCGTAGCTTAGTACTTCTTCAACGCCTTCTTTACCCAGTTTCACAGGTTGCGCAAAGTAAGTCGCGTGTTCGCCGTCGCCTTCAACGTAAGCGCACTCAACTACGCCTTCTTCACCTTGAAGAGCACGAACCAGAGACAGACCAAAGCGACATGCAGCTTGGCCCATTGATAGTGTTGCACTACCACCACCCGCTTTCGCTTCTACAACTTCAGTACCTGCATTTTGAATACGTTTCGTTAATGCTTCTACTTCTTCAGCTGTAAACTCAACACCTTCCACTTGAGACAGTAGAGGTAAGATCGTTACGCCAGAGTGACCACCAATTACTGGCACGCGAACGTCACCTGGATCTTTGTCTTTTAGCTCAGCAACAAACGTTTCTGAACGGATAACATCCAACGTTGTTACACCAAATAGACGACGCTTATCATAAACACCCGCTTTTTTAAGAACTTCAGCAGCAATTGGCACTGTTGTATTTACAGGGTTTGTGATGATACCAACACAAGCTTTCGGACAAACAACCGCAATCTTCTCCGCTAGCGATTTAACGATACCAGCGTTTACATTAAATAGATCCGCACGATCCATACCTGGCTTACGCGCAACACCAGCAGAAATTAGCACAACATCCGCGCCTTCTAGTGCTGGAGTAGGATCTTCACCAGCGTAACCTTTGATAGAAACTGGCGTAGGGATGTGGCTAAGATCAGCGGCCACACCAGGAGTTACTGGAGCAATATCATATAGGGCTAGATCAGAACCAGCAGGAAGACGGTTCTTAAGTAGAAGGGCCAGGGCTTGACCGATGCCACCAGCGGCACCAATAACGGCTACTTTCATGTAGTTCTCCTTGAGAGTATTTCTCTTATAAACGTATTCGTAGGGTAGTTTGTAACCAACTTAAATAAAGCTATCGGAATCACAACTTGATTACAATCAATTAACGCTAGCTTTGCGACCTCGCGCAACTCGCTGTTACCGTGCTACAAATGGGGCTTGGATTATTCTTTTATTCTGTTGAAATGACAAGGAATTCAAGAAAACAGATACAGCCCTACTTCAGCGCGCTAAAGAATTCTATGTGGTATATAGTTTACAGTGACGCATCTAACATAATCCTGGGACTCTTTGGCACCGCCTGAATATATATGCGAGAATATGCAAAATTGCTGACCCGTAATAAGAGATTTGTAATGACTATGCGCAATTCAGAAAAACAAGACAACTTAGTTCGCGCCTTTAAAGCCCTGTTAAAAGAAGAAAGCTTTGGCTCACAGGGCGAGATTGTTGACGCACTCAAACAGCAAGGGTTTGAGAGTATCAACCAATCTAAAGTCTCACGTATGCTGACTAAATTTGGCGCCGTCCGTACGCGCAATGCAAAAATGGAAATGGTTTACTGTCTTCCTGCTGAGCTAGGTGTCCCAACAGTCAGCAGCTCTCTGCGTGAACTGGTACTAGACATCGATCGTAATGCAGCGTTAGTGGTAATTCACACCGGCCCAGGTGCAGCACAGTTGATTGCTCGCTTGCTTGATTCACTCGGTAAATCCGAAGGTATTCTTGGCGTTGTCGCGGGTGACGATACCATTTTCATTACGCCAACCATGGCAATTACGACTGAGCAACTCTTCAAATCAGTGTGCGAGCTGTTCGAATATACTGGTTAAGTTCTATAAAGCTTCAATCAGCTAACTCATTGTGGGTTATAAAAGAAGTCTCATTTTGTAGCCCATAATTTATGTAAATTTTTTGCTTACTCCGCTCGTTCTTTAACCACCCATTTTGTGATTAACATCACGCAATTGATCTTTTTCATTTCAGTCACTAAACGTTAATTAAGTAATTGTTATAAAAAGAATTAAATCACAAATTGAATCCTATCCCCTGATACAAAATTCAGACTTATCAACTATAACATTTAACAATTGGATAATTTTCTGCCAATTTTTTGTTATGATTCGCTCGCTTTTTCAAACGATTGGATTGAAAAAGGTGCCGTTTCCAAATAGGAAACTCCAGAAGTGATTTATGGTTATTTCCGGGTAAATAATGAATATAAGGAAGGGAAATTCATGGCATTTAACAAACTTCTCAAAGTAGGCGCTATCGCTGCAGCCGTAATGGGCGCAGGCGCAGTTAACGCTCAAGAGTTTATTACCATCGGTACTGGCTCTGTGACAGGTGTTTACTACCCAACTGGTGGTGCTATCTGTAAGTTGGTAAATAAAGGTCGTAAAGACCACAACATCCGTTGTTCAGTAGAATCGACTGGTGGCTCAATTTACAACGTTAACACTATCCGTGCAGGCGAATTAGATTTTGGTATCGTGCAATCGGATTGGCAGTACCACGGCTACAACGGTACGAGCAAGTTTGAAGAACAAGGCCCGTACAAGAAGCTACGCGCAATGTTCTCTCTTCATACAGAACCTTTCAACATCATTGCGCGTGCAGATTCAGGTATTGAAAACGTTGAAGACCTGAAAGGTAAGCGAGTAAACATCGGTAACCCAGGCTCTGGTGACCGTGCAACGATGGGCGTTGTCATGGAAGCGATGGGTTGGACAAACGACAGCTTCAAATTGGCGTCTGAGCTAAAAGGCTCTGAACGCTCTCAGGCACTTTGTGATAACAAAATTGACGCCTTCATTTACATGGTCGGCCACCCGAACGGTTCAATCAAAGAAGCAACCACATCATGTGATGCGAAGCTAGTTTCAGCAACAGGCCCTAAAATCGATAAAATTGTTGCCGACAACCCATACTACGCCTTTAGCTCAGTACCGGCTGGTATGTACCGCGGTACAGACAAAGACGTAAACAGCTTTGGTGTTGCAGCAACAATGGTAACGACCTCTGATGTTTCAGACGATGTCGCTTACAACGTGGCAAAAGCTGTGTTTGAAAACTTTGATACCTTCAAACGTCTACACCCTGCATTCGCAAACTTGAAGAAAGAAGACATGGTGAAAGCTGGTCTTTCTATTCCTCTTCACCCAGGTGCAGAAAAATACTACAAAGAAATGGGTCTAATTAAGTAATTACCTCAGACTCTACATACAGGCAGGAAAGAATATTTTCTGCCTGTTTGAGCATACAGGTTGTAGCACGTTCTAACTGTATGCTTCATTCGCCAGTTTTCTTCTGAAAACTGCGAGCTCATACCCAAGAAAACTTAAACGCCGCCTAACAGAGTATCCAACAATCAACACTTTGAGTTCAGGCAGCAAAATACTCGAAAGCAAACTTCGCTCCATTCACTACACTGATAGAGGCGAAGTGTGGTTCTCGATAAAAATCAGACAGGACCATCAATAATAAGGAAAAAGTACATGGCGACGAATCAAGCTCCGTCACAAGATGTGCAAGAAATGGTGGCTCAGGCAGACACAGGTGCACGTAGCCCTTCGGGAATGCAAGGACGAATCCTTTGGTTTGTTCCTCTGTGTTGGTCACTATTTCAATTATGGTACGCATCCCCGTTACCATTTATTTTCAATTTTGGCGTACTGAACGACACGGAAGCGCGATCTATCCACCTTACTTTCGCGATCTTTTTGGCTTTCACTGCTTATCCAGCGATGAAGAACTCTCCTCGCGATCATATCCCTCTTGTTGATTGGATACTCGCGTTGGCTGGCAGCTTTTCAGCAGCCTATATATACCTTTTTTATACCGAGCTAGCGGGACGCTCAGGCGCACCGACAACGGTTGATATCGTTGTTGCTGTTATCGGTATGATCCTCCTTTTAGAAGCAACACGCCGAGCTCTTGGTCCACCATTAATGGTCGTGGCTGCTGTTTTCCTTACTTACACCTTTGCAGGCCCTTACATGCCTGACGTTATCGCACACAAAGGGGCAAGCTTGAACAAGGCCATGTCTCACTTGTGGCTAACAACAGAAGGCGTATTTGGGGTTGCGCTAGGTGTTTCTACCTCTTTTGTCTTCTTGTTTGTATTGTTTGGAGCAATGCTGGAACGCGCTGGTGCTGGTGCTTACTTCATTAAAGTTGCCTTCTCGTTACTTGGCCATATGAAAGGTGGTCCAGCTAAAGCGGCCGTTGTTGCATCAGGTTTATCTGGTCTGGTTTCTGGTTCTTCAATCGCAAACGTAGTAACAACTGGCACCTTTACGATTCCACTGATGAAGCGTGTTGGCTTTCCCGGCACAAAAGCGGGTGCGGTAGAGGTAGCGGCTTCAACCAATGGTCAGTTAACACCGCCAATCATGGGTGCAGCAGCATTTTTGATGGTGGAATACGTCGGTATCTCCTACGTTGAGGTGATTAAAGCTGCCCTACTTCCAGCGCTAATCTCTTATATTGCTTTAATTTACATTGTTCACCTTGAAGCATGTAAAGCAGGCATGACAGGCCTTCCTCGTCGCCACAATCCAACACTAGTACAAAGTCTGCTGTCCTTTACTGGCACAATCTTAGGATTGTGTGTGATCAGCGCATTGGTTTACTACGGAGTGGGTTGGACAAAGGACGTCTTTGGTGATGCCGCGACACCAATTGTTACCGTCGCACTATTAATCGCGTACGTTGGGTTGGTGAAAGTCTCAGCAAATCACGTGCAAGATGGCGCAATTGAGATTGATGCAGAATTAACAGAAGTACCTGATCCTGGCCCAACCGTTAAGTCAGGCTTGCACTACCTACTCCCTATCGTCGTATTGGTTTGGTGTTTGACTGTCGAACGTTTCTCACCTGGCCTTTCGGCATTCTGGGCAACGGTATTCATGATTTTCATTTTGCTGACTCAACGTCCGTTGATTGCACTGCTGTCAAAGCAAGGAGACATGCTTCAGCAAACCAAAGATGGCTTTGTCGATCTTGCCGAGAGCTTAGTTTCTGGTGCGCGCAATATGATTGGTATCGGCGTTGCAACCGCGGCAGCGGGCACCGTTGTTGGTGTTGTTACACTAACGGGTATCGGCCTAGTGATGACCGACTTCGTCGAGTTTATCTCTGGTGGCAGCATCATTCTTATGCTGCTGTTTACCGCCATCATTAGCTTGGTTCTGGGGATGGGTCTGCCAACAACGGCGAACTACATCGTGGTCTCTACGCTAATGGCGCCGGTTATTGTTACGCTCGGCGCAGCGCATGGCTTAATTATTCCGTTGATAGCGGTGCACTTGTTCGTTTTCTACTTTGGTATTTTGGCCGACGATACCCCACCTGTAGGCCTTGCGGCTTTTGCAGCAGCAGCAATTGCGAAATCAGATCCAATTCGTACTGGTATCCAAGGTTTTACTTACGATATTCGAACCGCTATTTTGCCGTTCATGTTTGTGTTCAATACCCAGCTATTGTTAATGGGGATCGACTCTTGGTGGCATTTGGCACTCACAGTCATCTCATCGATCATTGCAATGCTGATATTCTCTGCGGCAACTCAAGGGTGGTGGTTCACGCGTAACAAGTGGTGGGAAACAGTCCTATTATTAGTACTGACATTTTCGTTTTTCCGTCCAGGTTTTTGGTGGGACATGCTGTACCCAGCGAAAGTTCTTTCTCCTGGCGTTGAGGTAGCTCAAATCACGGAAACACTAAATGTAGGAGAATCATTGGAGTTACGTGTTGCCGGTGAAAACCTTGAGGGCGACTACATTGAGAAAACGGTTCGTCTTCCATTCGAAGACAGTGCGACAACAGCAGACGCACGTATTTCATCTATGGGTCTGATGCTGACCGAAAGTGACAACAAAATGATTGTCGATATGGTTGAATTTGGTAGTCCAGCAGAGTCCGCAGGTATCGACTTTGATTGGGAAATCAAGTGGGTTATCCAGGATGCAGACCGTCCGATGAAAGAGTGGGTGTTTGTACCATGCTTAATGATTTTGCTGGTGCTTGCAATGAACCAAAAACGTCGTGCTCGTAAGGAACAATTGAGCGCATAACCGATTTGGCCCCGAGGATAAAGGGGCCTTAATGAGAGACATTGAATGTACAAACAAATTCTTGTTCCGGTTGATCTAAATGACCAAGGCTTTTCAGACCGAGCGGTTGAACTAGCGGTTTGGCAGGCAAAGCAAGCAAATGCTCAAATCCATCTTCTGACTGTACTACCTGGTATTCACATGTCGATGGTTGCCACATACTTTCCGAAAGATGCTGCGGCCAAAATGAAGCAAGACGTGAAGCAGCAACTAAAAACTTTCGCTAATGAGCATATTGCTGAAGATGTGGTTTACCAAGTGCATGTTGCTGAAGGCAAGGCCTACGCGACCATTCTTGATTATGCAGAACGTTTAGGCGCTGATCTCATCATTATGCCAAGCCACAAGCGCTCTAAAATCAATAAAGTAATGCTTGGCTCTGTCGCGAGTAAGGTTGTGGAATATTCTCCAATCAATGTGATGGTCGTAAAACCGCAAGGCTAAGTAAATACAGAAACGAAAAAGGACGCTAACATTAGCGTCCTTTTTATATGAAACAAGTAAGGGTTATGCCATCACTGGGTAATCGGTATAACCTTCTGCTCCCCCCAAATAAAAGTGTTCTGGTTTCGCCTCATTAAGAGGTGCATTTTTCTTAAATCGCTCAACTAAATCTGGGTTTGCGATAAAGGGAACGCCAAATGCGACCACATCAACTTTGTTTTCTGCAATTGCTGTTGCCGCTTCTTGTGCACTGTAGCCCACGTTCGCCATTAAGTGACCTTGATAGTTTTCGCGTGCTGGCTTGAGAACATCTGCTTTTTGTACGCCTTTCAGATCCGCACGCATCACGTGCCAATAAGCAAGATCGAAAGAATTAAGTTGCTCTGCTAAGTAACGCACCAAACCAACTGGATCACTGTCTTTCATGTCATTAAATCCATTTAGCGGAGATGTACGCAGACCGACTCTTCCGGGTCCCCACACCTCAACGACTTCTTTCACTATCTCAAGTAAAAATCGAGCACGATTTTCAACCGAGCCACCGTATTCATCGGTACGTAAATTTGAGCCGTCACGAAGGAAGTTATCAATAAGATAACCATTGGCGCCATGTATCTCGACCCCATCAAAGCCGGCTTTCTTGGCGTTTTCTGCACCTTGTTTAAACGCCGCAACAATGGAAGCTATCTCATCCACTTCGAGTGCTCGTGGTACCGTATATGCTTGCTTACCCGAAGGGGTATGGACTAATTCATCACGAATGGCCAATGCGCTCGCCGCTACAGGTGTTTTTCCTTCATTCAGATCAGGATGACAAGCTCGTCCCGCATGCCAAATTTGCAGTACAATCTTACCGCCTCTCTCATGAACCGCATCCGTTACCTTTTTCCAAGCTGCGATTTGCTCTTCGTTGTAAATGCCCGGTTCTGCCATAAAAGCAGACGTACCTTCCATCACCATGGTGCATTCAGCAATGATAAGTCCGGCACTCGCACGTTGAGCGTAGTATTCAACCATAAGGTCATTAGGAATATGGTCTGCGCCAGCACGAGCTCTCGTTAAAGGCGCCATAATAGCACGGTTATCTAATGCTAATTGACCGAGTTCGATAGGAGAAAATAAGTCTACAGAGTTGGACATGTTGTTTACCTCAAATGACAATAACTTGATGGCTAAGGATGAGGTGCCAGACTATAATCAGATTAATATTGAAACAATATGGATAATTGAAAGTGATTGTTCGCAATTTAGAAACAATTGACTTTAGAACGCTTTCTATCTTTGTCACAAGCTGTCGACTACTGAGCTTAACCAAGTGCGCGCTGGAGTTAAACCTACCGAAATCTACTGTTAGTAAAGCCATAACCAAACTCGAACAACACTTTGAAGCCAAACTCCTAGAGCGCACAACCCGAAAGTTAGTGATCACCGAAGCTGGCCAAATGGTTTTAGAGCGTGCTGCAAGCTTAGTTGAGGAATTCCACTCAATTGGCCATGACGTACTGGAGATGGAACAACAGATCCAAGGCCGGCTGCGTATTTCCGCGCCACCAGCGTTGGATGCGTATATGGCGGAACACATCTTTTTGCCATTTTTAAAACAATGGCCAAAAGTACAAATTGCGTTAGAAGCATCGAACGATTTTGTTGATCTGTTTTCACACGGCTTTGATATGGCAATTCGAGTCGGTCAGATAGTTGATGATCGATTGATCGCAAAAAAATTAGGCTATACGACTCGAGTCCTGGCTGCTAGCCCTGAGTATTTAGCTGAGTTCGGCGTACCTGAAACGCCAGAAGACCTGACAAAACACAACTGTTTGAGGTATCAATATGTTTCAGAAATAGGGCCTTGGACGCTGATCTCACACGATAATACCGTCAATGTTTCAATAACCAGTAACTTCTCAAGTACAACTGTAGAAGCAATATTAAAAGGCGCACTTAAAGGACTAGGCATCGCTAACTTACCTGTGCAAAACATGACGCAAGAGCTAGAAAGTGGCACCTTAGTCAGAGTGTTGCCGCAATGGCACACGGTACCAATGCCTATTTATCTAGTCTATCGTCCTGGAGCAAACCGCCCACGGCGCGTACAAGCAATGATTGACCATATCATGAGCTTAAGATCTCAATTTGAATTTGGCCCTAGGCATGGTTTGTGTTGCGGAGAAGCATGACCTAGCAACTATCAGGCACTAGCATGCGGCTCGGATAAATGCCGCAAGCTTCTCACTAGCATGCTGTTCACTCAATGCAGACATATCACCCGCGGCTTCCACTTTACCATCCGCCACAAACACAAAGTGGCTGGCAATCGCTTTGGCATCGCTTAAATGGTGCGTGACCATCAATACGGTTATTCCCCGCTCTGCTGCCAGTTTTTTTACCAAGCTCAGCATCTCTTCACGCAACACCGGATCAAGCGCCGAGAACGGCTCATCCAACAGCCACATGGGATGAGGCTGAACAAAACAACGCGCTAAGGCAACACGTTGACGCTGGCCACCAGAAAGATGCTCTGGCAAACGGTCGAGGTACTCTGCAACACCAACTTGCTGCGCGGCTTGTTCAATCTGACGATTTTGGTCCACCGTAAGCTTTAGCCCTGGGTGTAAGCCCAAACCGATGTTGTCACGCACCGATAAGTGAGCAAACAAATTGTGCTCTTGGAACAACATAGAGAACGGACGCAGATAAGGCTCTTTACGCACAATGGACTCACCATCAACACAAATATCACCACGGTCAGGATGGATGAATCCTGCCACCAACGCCAGCAAGGTTGACTTCCCTGCCCCACTTGGTCCCATCAGCGATACAATCTGTCCTTGCTCAATCGTTAAGTCAAAACGAAACAGTTCACGTTGGTAGGTGTACTGCACATCATCCAACACTAACATTACGCTCTCTCCTTCGTTTTCAATACTTTCTCAATCAAGGCAAAACAGCCCACACTCAACAACAATAGGGTCACCGATACCACCGCAGCTGCGTCCATCTGATAACTGCCAAGCAACTGGAACAAATACAGAGGTAAGGTACGAAACTCTTGTCCACCAAACAGTGCTATGGCACTTAAATCCCCTATTGCAAACATAAAGCTGATCGCAAACGCATGTGCAAACGGCTTGCGTAGCGCCTGCCACTCCACCACTTTAAACCGTTGCCAGCCACGCATGCCTAAGCTGGCACATACATACTGATACTGTTGTTCAATGTGCAGCATTGGCTGCGCTAGCGTTTTGATCACGTAAGGCAAAGCCATTAAACCGTTCACCAAAATCACGACAAAAAATGCCAAGCTAAAAACATCGGTAAATGCGCGCAGTAGTAAGAATAAACCGGTGCTAATCACCAGACCTGGAGTCACCAAAATAACGGTGCCGATTAACTCAATCTGATCGGCTCGCGTGTTTTTGTACTGCAACCGCCAACGGCGACTGGTCAATAGTATGGACACCCCTGCAGCGACCGCAAGCGCGCTAGCGACACAGGCGACTTTGAGGGAGTTCAATAGCGCAGACCAAAAACGCTCATCGGTTAATACAGTCCAAACTTGTTGGTTGATGCCACTCAGTAACACCATCAATAACGGCGGTATTACCAGTAAAAAGGCACCTATGATCCAAAAGCTATCCCAAGCTTTTGACCACCCATGATCCTTCGTTAAATATTGCTGTACCGATGTGCTTCCAGCACTGATAGAAACAGGCCTTGTTAACTTCTGCACTCCAATAGCAAGCAGTCCACATAACAGCATCTGCCACAGCGCCAATAACGCCCCAGCTTGTAAATCAAAATCAAACTTAATCGCTTGGTAAATGGCCAATTCAATGGTGGTGGATTTTGGCCCGCCCCCCAACGCCATTACAGTGGCAAAACTGGTAAAGCACAACATAAACACCAACCCACAAACGTGGGGAAGCTGCTGCCTTAAACGCGGCCATTCTACCCAGCGAAACTTATCCCAATGGCTCATCCCAAGATGCGCGCAAAGCTTATGCTGCTCGGCAGGAATAGACTCCAAGGCTTGCAGAAGCAATCGTGCCGCGTAAGGTAAATTAAAGAACACATGGGCGAGTAAAATGCCGTTCAAACCGTAAATAGAGAATGGCAGTTTAGTGTCGAAACTTTGCAACCACTGCGCCAACAAACCACTGTTGCCATAAATCGCTAACAGCCCAAAAACACCAACCAAAACCGGCAAAACCAGTGTCGATGCAAACAGCTTAAGCAGTAATGATTTACCAATAAATTGGCGACGCGAAAGTGCGTGCGCTAC
The DNA here is from genome assembly GCF_033339515.1 of Vibrio sp. 2130-1. Lineage (NCBI taxonomy): Bacteria > Pseudomonadati > Pseudomonadota > Gammaproteobacteria > Vibrionales > Vibrionaceae > Vibrio > Vibrio sp. 2130-1. Next base: position 278,141 of record NZ_JAWOUT010000006.1, on the reverse strand, counting down.
TGGAATGGCAAAGCCAACACTGAGCAATGTGGAAAGAAACGCTTGGTAGAAACTGAACTTGGTGACATGTTGATAGTACGGGTCGCCCCATACCACAGACACATCAAGTGAAGGGGCTTGAACAATCAAAGCACCTAGGGCAGAAATAACAAAGGTCGCGATGATCATCGCGACCCCTAAACCTATTTTTGGAACAGAATTCAAAGGTAAAACCTATCTCATTCAGATGAGGATGGAAACGTCAGCTAAAACGTCAATGCGCTTTGCCATTCGCGAATCCAAGACTTACGCATTTTTGCCACTTCATCAGCACTAAAGCTCAACGACTTGCTTGGAACACTCAAAGTTTCAAAACCTTTAGGTAACTCAACGTCAGTGACTGGGTACATCCAGTTACCCGTTGGCATCGCCGATTGGAACTCATCACTTAAAATGAAACTCATAAATTGATCAGCAAGTTCTGAGTTTTTTGCCCCTTTCACTTTGGCGGCTACTTCAACTTGCATGTAGTGGCCTTCAGCAAAATTCGCCGTAGCAAACTTCGAATCGTTTTCCGCAATTAAGTGGTACGCAGGTGAAGTGGTGTAAGAAAGCACTAAATCGGACTCACCATTGAGGAACATAGAATACGCCTCAGACCAACCTTTCGTGACCGTTACGGTTTTGCTCGCTAGCTTCTGCCACGCTTGCGTCACATCGTCGCCATAAATAGATTTCATCCATAGCATTAAGCCTTGGCCCGGCGTTGAAGTCCGCGGATCTTGGTAAATCACTTTCAGATCGTCGCGCGTTTCCACCAGCTCTTTCATGCTTTTCGGCGGATTAGCCAGTTTCTCTTTGTTGTACACAAACGCGAAGTAGCCGTAATCGTACGGTACAAACGTCGTGTCACTCCAACCGTTTGGTAACACTGTATTGGACGTATCTACATTGTGCTCGGCAAGCAGACCGGTTTTCTTCGCTTCTGCCATCAGATTGTTATCCAAACCTAATACGATGTCCGCTTTGCTATTACCGCCTTCAAGACGAAGACGATTCAGAATCGACACACCATCGTCCAACGCTACGAAGTTAACGTCACAGCCACATTTTGCTTCAAAAGCTTGCTCGATTTTAGGACCCGGCCCCCAATCTGCGGCAAAAGAATCGTAGGTATAAATAGTTAATGGGTTTTCAGCAGCAAACGCTGAAGTTGAAGTAATTGCAGCTAGGGCAATCAGATTTAGAGTGGGTTTCACTGCTCGCTCTCCATGAGTATTTCAGAGAAATAAGTTGAGCGGCACAGGGTTTGAGGCGGCTATTAAGGACTTCCAATATCCAGACTCAATTCCTACGCCAGCATTATCTGGTTCAGGTAATACGGGTCCCTAGTTAAACACTTAGGTCTCAGCGCCCCAATGCATTGATTGACTCAATGCTAAATGGGTTTGCTCCCCGATGAGTTGGATGGATTGTAAAGGTATTTGAGTGGTTACACAATCAGCTCACGAACGCTGGTCATAACCCCAACGAGGCACTAAACCTTGCTCAATACCTAAGTGGTCGAGAATTCTCGCCACCATAAAATCCACTAAGTCTTCAATGCTCTTTGGCTGATGGTAGAAACCCGGAGCCGCTGGCATGATGGTGACGCCCATTTGCGATAGCTTGTGCATGTTCTCCAGATGTAGCGTTGAAAATGGCGTTTCGCGAACCACGAGCAACAGCTGCCCGCGCTCTTTCATTACTACATCAGCGGCCCGTTCGATCAAGTTGTCCGACATACCATGTGCTATGGCCGCAACGCTTCCCGCAGAGCATGGGCAAACCACCATTTGCTTAGGTGCAGCAGAACCAGACGCAACCGGCGAGAACCAATCGTCTTTACCGCAAACGGTGATGTTATTTGGATTGCAGTTCAGGTGCTCTACCAATGCTTGCTGCGCCGCTTCTGGGCCACTTGGCAACTTAAGATTATGCTCGGTTGCCATCACAACACGAGCCGCCGAAGAAATCAGAACGTAGACATGATAATCCGCCGCAACCAAGCATTCTAAAAGACGAAGGCCGTAGGGAGCACCAGAAGCACCCGTTAATGCCAACGTGATGGCTTTTTTATGAGAGGGTTGTGTTTTGTTTTGCATATCAATCAGGCTTTTTGTTTTAACTGCTCAAGAAGTTTTCCGTGAATACCACCAAAGCCACCGTTACTCATGACTAGAATTTGGTCACCTGGTCGCGCACGTTCGACGATCTTGGCTACAAAGTTATCTATATCCGCATCGACAAACGCTGGCTGTGTGCATTGGTCGGCAATGTCTTGCACAGACCACTCGATATTATCTGGCTGGAACAAGAAGACTTCATCTGCACTGTGTAGTGACTCTGCAAGTGTGTTTTTGTGTACACCTCGCTTCATGGTGGCAGAACGCGGCTCCAACACAGCAAGGATGCGTTTTTCACCTACCTTGTTACGCAAACCACCGACAGTAAGTTCAATTGCCGTTGGGTGATGCGCAAAATCATCGTAAACCGTCACACCTTGTTCTTCACCTTTCAGCTCTAAACGGCGCTTGGTATTGATGAAACGCCCTAATGCCTGGCAAGCAAGATCCGGAGTGACTCCAACATGTCGTGCAGCAGCGATTGCCATCAGCGCATTATCCACATTGTGGTCACCCACCAAATTCCATTCGACGGTACCAACCTTCTCGCCTTGCAACGCAACGTCAAATTTTGAGCCATCAAGCACTAATTTGTGCGCTTGCCAGTCGCCATCAACACCTGAAAACTGCTTTTCTGTCCAGCAACCACGCTCGAATACATCCGCCAAAGCTTGGTCTTGCTTCGGAGCTAAGATTAAGCCATTGCCGGGAACCGTTCGCACTAAATGATGGAATTGGCGCTTGATCGCTTCTAGATCATCGAAGATATCAGCATGATCAAACTCAAGATTGTTCATGATTAAAGTGCGAGGATGGTAATGCACAAACTTAGAACGCTTATCGAAAAAAGCACTGTCATATTCGTCCGCTTCAACGACAAAAAACATGCTTTCACCCAAACGAGCAGACACTCCGAAGTTACCGAGTACCCCACCGACTAAGAAACCCGGTTGATAACCACAATCTTCAAGTATCCAAGCAAGCATGCTCGACGTAGTCGTTTTCCCATGTGTACCCGATACCGCCAATACCCACCGATCATGCAGCAAAAACTCGTTGAGCCACTGCGGGCCAGAGGTGTAACGCATGTTAGTGTTGAGCACATGCTCGACACACGGGTTGCCACGGCTCATGGCATTACCAATCACAACAAGGTCTGGTTGAGGGTCGAGTTGAGACGGGTCGAAGCCTTCAATAATTTCAATACCTTGAGACTCAAGCAACGTGCTCATCGGTGGGTAAACGTTGGCATCAGAACCAGTGACTTTATGCCCTAATTGGCGCGCTAAAATCGCAGCGCCGCCCATAAATGTGCCACAGATACCCAAGATATGAATGTGCATAAACTAAACCTTGTAATGCGTTCTTTAATGCTTTCATTATCGCGATTACCGCCTGAAAAGCGAGTGACTTTAGCCTTCTTCTTGCAGTCCCTTTCACAAATATGACAAGGTTGAACACAGACTGTACAACCTCTTGCTTACTGATGAATCCCTCAAACAAGTCTACAAATAAATTGAGATCTCAAACAGTTACTTCATTACCATTAAAAAGATCTGCGACTTAAACTTACATCCAGCGCAATCGTTTAACATCCATAAAGAGATGCTCACTTGCGCACTACCCCCAATGAAATGAAAATGTAAGGATTAACCATGTCAGGACTGCGCACCCTAGGCGAGTTCATTGTCGAAAAACAAGCGGATTTCCCCCACGCTAGCGGTGATCTATCATCCCTTTTAGCCTCCATTCGTTTAGCTGCAAAAATCGTTAACCGCGAAATCAACGCAGCGGGTCTCGGTGATATCACTGGTGCTGTAGGCACGGAAAATGTCCAAGGTGAAGATCAGCAAAAGCTCGATGTTTACGCGAACGATAAGTTCAAAGCCGCGCTTGAAGCTCGTGATCAAGTGTGTGGCGTTGCCAGTGAAGAAGAAGACGAAGCAGTTGCGTTCAATAAAGAACTCAACCAAAACGCCAAATATGTAGTATTGATGGACCCACTTGATGGTTCTTCTAACATCGATGTGAACGTCTCTGTTGGTACTATCTTCTCGATTTACCGTCGTGTTTCTCCAATCGGTACTCCACCAACTGAAGAAGACTTCCTACAACCTGGTCACAAACAAGTGGCTGCGGGCTACGTGATTTACGGCTCCTCCACCATGTTGGTATACACAACTGGTAACGGCGTAAACGGCTTTACTTACGACCCATCTATCGGCAGCTTCTGTCTTTCTCATGAAAACATGATGATTCCTGATGATGGTAAGATCTACTCCATCAACGAAGGTAATTACATTCGTTTCCCTCAAGGGGTGAAGAAGTACATCAAGTACTGCCAAGAAAACGTGCCAGAAGACGGTCGCCCATACACTTCTCGCTACATTGGCTCGCTGGTTGCTGATTTCCACCGCAACCTACTGAAAGGCGGTATCTACCTTTACCCAAGCACACAAAGCCACCCGCAAGGCAAGCTACGCCTGCTTTACGAATGTAACCCTATGGCATTCCTCATTGAGCAAGCTGGCGGCATTGCATCGGACGGCGTGAATCGCATTATGGACATCAAGCCTACTGAGTTGCACCAGCGTGTACCTTTCTTTGTGGGTTCGAAGAACATGGTTCGCAAAGTTGAAGAGTTCCTTGAACTGCACCGCGACGAAGAATAATTTCAGACCTTTGTCCAACGCGGCAGGTGTTTACCTGCCGCGTTTTTGTCGCTAAAGTGAAACGCGAATTTATCATCAGATGAAGCCGCTTTTGTGTGACTCATCGTTAATGAAAAGGAATATTCTAATGAGCTTAAACCATGTACCAGCAGGCAAGTCGCTGCCTGAAGATATCTATGTCGTTATCGAAATTCCTGCAAATGCAGATCCAATCAAGTACGAAGTAGATAAAGACTCTGGTGCTGTATTTGTCGACCGTTTCATGTCTGCACCAATGTTCTACCCATGCAACTATGGCTACGTGAACAATACCCTGTCTCTTGATGGCGACCCAGTCGACGTATTGGTACCAACACCATACCCACTCATGCCAGGTTCAGTCATTCGCTGCCGTCCTGTTGGCGTTTTGAAGATGACAGATGAATCGGGTGAAGATGCAAAAGTGTTTGCGGTTCCCCACTCAAAAATCTCGAAAGAGTACGAGCACATCCAAGATGTGGACGATATCCCAGAACTATTGAAAGCGCAGATCACGCAATTCTTTGAGCGTTACAAAGAGCTTGAAGCAGGCAAATGGGTGAAAGTGGATGGTTGGGCAGATGTTGCTGCCGCCAAAGCTGAAATCCTAGAATCTTACGAACGAGCTCAGAAAAAATAAGCATCACTGCTGATACAAAATTAAAAAGAGCTGCTCTAGGGCAGCTCTTTTGCTTTCATCTTACCTGTGTCAACTAGATAGGTGCGCCTGCTGAAGACATTCGTCCAGCGTCGTAGTCATGTTGAAAGAAGGGGTCAACATCATCACAAATGCCAAAATACGGCCGCCCGATAACACCGAGCATATAAGCACTTTGCTCACAATACTCTTGTTTGCCTTGCTGGTAACCCGCTTGATAAGCCATTATCAGTTCTGGCGTCGCATGGTTAACATCATCCAGCTTCGCAATTCGCTCCTCAGATAACTCCCGTAATCCATCTAAAGCTGACTGCCTACCAAACACTTGCCAATCGGTCACATTATTCGAAGTCGGTAGTGTTGTTTGTGCGCATGCAGCAAGAAGCAACGCCATTACTCCAATTACGAATGCTTTCATCGTGACTCCTTAGTGTTTAGCTCGTTGCTATTGATAATGTCAGTATAGCTCACACCTTTTGACACCAATCTCCGGAAGCGATTTCTTCGGTTAATTGCTCAGTATCTTGATATAAGTAGATCCAAGCTTGGCCAAAAGGCGTAACGATGCTCTCTCGGCGATATTCCACTGGCACATCTTCTAACCTATCTAGCTCAGATAAGGTTTCACTGTCAATCAGGTACACTTCACCTTGAATCGAGCGTTGCCCATCAGACAACGCTGGATAAGGGCCTAAGTCATACATTGCAAATTGAGCATCCGTTTCATGTAAACCAAGAAACTGCGCCGAGCGCAAATACTGATGGTTGTACTCTCCCTTGCGTAACGTGCCGTAGACAAAAATCAAATGCTGCATAACCACTCCTTAGTCATGACTGTGTATGCTTAGGTTAAAGCACTTTAATCGAACTCAAACTGATAGAGTAGGTCAACGGCGCTATCTACACCAGATACTGCTTCTAAATACAAGTCTTGCATCAATCGGTAACGCACAGTGAACTCACCTAGGGAGTTAAAGATGCCGACACCATATTTCACCTGCAAACCTGGCAGAATATAACCACTCACCGTCACTTGCGAATCATCGCCCGACCCAGCAGTGTCCAGCTGTAAATCTTGTACGCCAAAGGCTTCACCGATTTCACCAACCACACGACCACTCTTCGCCAAGCTTAAACCAATTAAGGTAGTCGTCATTGCATTACCACCGGCTTCACCATCAATATCTTGACCACGAAGTAGATAAGAAAGTGCATTGGCTTGGTTCATCGCGGGCTCTGAGAAAATTTCTATACTCGGATCAGATGCTGGGCCTGACACTTGTACCCCCGCAATGACATCATCTTGGGTATTGTCTGGATTACGAATCGCTTTGATAGACAAGTAAGGTTGATCTGGTGGACCATTCATCAGAATCTTACCTTCTTTAATCAATAAGTCCTGACCAAACGAACGATAAGAACCGTCGACAACATTCACTTCACCAACGATGAAAGGACCTTTGTCTTTTTGTGTCACGTTTAGGTTCCCTTTCAACCCACCTTTTAAACCAAAAGCGGCAAGTTGGAAGTCATCACCAATTTTAATGTTGATGTTCGTTTCCACATCAAACGGCATCGCAGCCACATCGTCCACTGGCTGCAAGTTTTTATCGAGAATAACGGTATCACTCGATACGCCTACCGCACTTGGTGGAAGCTCTTCGACGACAATTCTGCCCCATGGCAAATTAATATCACCCTCAATTTTCGCAAGCTGAGGGGTCACATCTATTGTCATGTCAGGCTCCACTTTGATTTTTACCATTGGAGGCAAATCAACATTGAGCTCTTTAGCAAATACACGCGCTTTAGTGCGCCAGTTCTGTAAGTCCTGCCAGTCGGCATCACCGGTAACGTTCAACTCACCATCCGGGGTTAAAATTCCGGCATCCAAGTCCGCTTGATGGCCTTTAAAGTTGATGACGACCTGCCCTGAGTTTATATCTATCGGTGTGACTTCACCCTGTAGCTTCATTTGGTCAATCAAGAACTGGCCGTTCACCTTCGGATGCATGACGTCACCTGATATCGCTAGGTCAGTATTCATGTTTGCTTTAAACAAGCTGTACTCACCAATCAACGGTGCCAAGAAATCCAAGTGGAACGTAGAGAGTGAAACCTTACCATCAATAGTGGGCTTTTCAGACGAGACATTCAGTAAAGAAACCTTACCAGACAAGTCACCGTTATCTTTCACATCAAATAGCCACTCGGCATCAAGCTTGTCTTTCGCTAATGCTGCTTTAAAGTTGAAGCTTTCCCAACCGACTTTAATTGGCTGTTCAAGCGCTTGTTCAACTTGGCCTTTTGGCATATTGACACTTAAGGTTACTTCAGGCTTTTTCTCTGGTGCCCATTTAGCAAAAGCCTGTGCATTAACCGAGCCTTGCAGCTTGGTTTCTGGCGGCAGGAATTGTTTGATTTGGTCAAAATCAAAATCATTGATAGCTAACTTCGCCTGGCCACTCTTACCGACACTAATGTCTTCGGTTAGACATACGCTCGACTCCGCTTGCAACCAACAATGCGCTTGAACGTTCGCGATCTGTTTGTCGATATTGACCTTCACCGCGGTCGATTTTTGCAACGCCCACGGGCCTTGTTGCGAGCTCAGCGTCAAGCGGCGCAGCGCCCCATTCCAAATCATTTCTGGTTTCTGCTGGAATGTCCCTTCAATTTCTAAACTGGTCGACACCAGGTCAGACACTACATCGAGCGTCAGTTGATGCAGTTTTTCATCCCCAGAGACTTCAAGGTCAGCACTATCAACTTTTATGTCGTCATAGGTAATGTTGTTCGCAATTAGGCTTATGTTCGCTTTTGGTGCTGGCAGAGGCTTCACATCACCCTTTAAGGTGATCGTTTCTACGTTCGCCTGTTGCTGCCAGTTTATCTGATTTAAAGCGAGATCAAGATTGATGTCTGGTTCTTTCAAGCTACCACGTAGTGCGACTTTACCTTGCATTTTACCTGCAAGATCCGGAACACTTTTCGCAAAATCAGGGAAGTTAACCTCAACATCCATCAGAATTTGCTTATCGATCTTACCCTTTGCACTGAGTTGGTTTGGACCATGAGAAAGCGCTAAACCCTGAGTGGTAAGTTGGATGTCTTCGCCTTTGCCGTTTTTATCAGACGCTTCAAGTTGCCCTTCAACATTCAGCGGATAACCTCGCAAAATGCCGTCAATGTCTAACTTAGGCAAACTGACTTGCCAACCGCCTTGTTCTGTTAACGACCCCGAAGTCGAAAGATTACCGCTAATATCCCCTTCGGCTTCTTTCCATTGTAAACCTGGTTGAATGTTTTTCAGGTTTAAGTCAGCTTGCCAGTTGATTGGCGCGGCCCAATTGGCCATGACTTTCCCAGAGAGTTCGCCCCCTAAGGTTTTCACTACAAGGCTTTCGAGGTCAATTTGCTCTAACGTACCTTTGCCGTTTAGTGCGACATCAACGGCGGGAATATCTTTGCCTGACGCTTTGGTTTCTAATGCGACTTCATAGCCATCAAGTGAGCCTTTTGCCACCAAGCTTGGTACAGAAACCTGGTAATCGCTTTGTCCAAATAGCGGCCATTGCGCCTGTACATTTTTAATCACGACATCAAACGGTAACTGCGTTTTAAGCGGTTGAATATCACCTTTGATCTCCGCTTGTACAAGCTCAGAAAGCGTAGCATTTAGTGACAAATCACCAACCGAACCCGAGACCGAAAGCGACAGTTTTTGTCCCTTCGCATCCGCTTGCTTCACTAACGCGTCCAGTTGCGCTTTGATAGGGTAATCAGAAGAAAGCGTCACTTGTGTGCTCAACTTGCCTTCCACTTCTGGCATGTCGAGCTCTAACGTTTTGACATCAACACGTTCACCGCCTGCTCTTGCAACCAAACCAAGATGATTGACGATCACTGGCGTTTCACCCGCCAGTTTGAAATTGTGAATATCAAGATGACGCGCTTCAACCGTCAGTGGAATCCATACTTCGGGTAACACAATATCTTGCGGCGTAACGTCAGTTTCTTTCGGCTCCTCGGCAGCCGCTTCAGGTTCAGCCTCACTTGGTGCTAAAGCCACATTAATGTCTTTCAACGCGGTAGGTGCGATCACCAAACGATCACCCTGCATCGACAAAGCGGTCGAGAATGTTTGCCAATCAATTTGATTGCCCAGCACATTGACATTGATGTCATTAAAGCTGACTTTATTAACAAAAATTGGCACTGGCGTACTGATAGAACGCAGTGGTTGTGTTTCCTCTTGCTCCTCGCTTGCTGGCGGTAGCTCTGGCATCTTAAAGTCAAGCCCCTGCAGTCTTAACTCATCGACACAGACCTTAGGGTCAAAGAAACAGCGGAAGTTCACTGCCAAAGCTAAACGCTCAACTTTGGCGTCGATATTCAAAGACTCATCGACAAAACTGACGTTATGCAGTTCGAAGCGAGGAAACAATGAACCCTGCACTTTTTCAATCTGCAATTGTGATAATGCTTTTTCAGCTCCCCACAAGGCAAATTTGAGGCCTGGGTGGGTAAACAAAACTGTCGCGACAATAATGATGAGCAACAGCAATAGACCAATCAAACTGAGCGACAGCCATTTGGTCCACTTAAACATCATTTTGATCATAGCTCAGGCCCCAATGAGAAGTGGATACGAAACTCTCGTTCTGGTTTTGCATCCAACCCCCATGCAAAATCAAAACTAACAGGGCCCACCGGAGACGCCCAGCGGATACCAACACCAGCACCTGATTTCCAATCTGGTGTTTCATTAAACGCATCACCAATATCGTAAAACGTTGCAGCCCACCAGTTTCCATAAACACGATATTGGTATTCTAATGTACTGCTAACAATGTATTTACCACCCGTCAAAGCACCACTCTCATCCACAGGTGAAATAGATTCATAGCCGTAACCACGAATATTATTGTCACCACCAGCGAAGAAACGCAGCGACGGTGATAGCTTTTCAAGTTCATCGGTAATATTCGCACCACCTTCTAGGCGGAACAAACCACGATGATTCTCTCCAATACCACGAATCCAAGAAGTCGAGCCAATTAAGCGGAGCACTCTAGTTTCAGAAAGCATAGCGGTATCACCATACTCAATAGTGATGCTTTGCTTGTCTCCCCACATTGGCATATTGCCCCCTCGAACCCTAGTCCGAGAAAATGTCGCACCTGGAAGTACGAAGTTGAATTCATCATCTTGTAAACCTTGCGTAAAGCTCTCGTACAAATGACGAACATAAACGGTATTATGCCAACCACCGTCTGCTAACCAATGGCGTTCCACTGCAAGGTTAGACTCGATACTCTGTGTGTCACGGTTGTCTAGGTTTTTAAGCCCATATTGAACTTGATAATAATCGTTAGCGACATCTTCTAAAGGAATTTTGTAAGAAGCAGTCACGGTTTGCTCTGGCTTAGATAGGGATAAAGCAGTGTTGAAACTGTGTCCTCGGGAGCTCACCCAAGGTTTCTTCCACTTCAACGTTCCTCGAACGCCGACATCCGTTGAGTAACCAATACCCGTCTCGATCTGATTCTTCGAAGCAGGAGATAAAGACACTTTAATTGGCAAGTCTCGGCCATCATCAAGCCTATCCAATTCAGGCTCAACAAAAACTGAGGAAAACCACTCCGTATTTGATAGCTTCTGGTTAAACTCGCCCAGCTTCGAAACGTTGTATGGGTCCCCTTCTTTAAAAGGTTGTAATGATGCGACACGATCTTCCCAGATGTGGTTGCCAATAAAAGAAACGTCGCCAAAATTGAAACGTATTCCACTGCTGTAGTGCAAACGGACATTAGCTTCGTTCAGATCAGGGATAACCTCTAATCGACTTAGCGTAAATTCACCATTGAAGTAACCACGCTGAAGCGCCAAGTTACGAATGCCTGACTTAAGGCTGTCGTATTGGCCTTGATTCAAAACTTGACCAACTTTTAGCGGAGAGCGCTCAATAAGTTTTGCAAACTCTTCATCGTCTTTAGCCTCTCCAGTGATGACCACATCCATGACTTTCACTTTCACTGGCAAGCCCGGCTTGATGAGCACAATTAACTCATCATTCGCTTCGGGAATAGAGTATGAAATTTTTGCATGATAATACCCAAGCGCGTTAAGCGCTTCAGTGATACTTTGATCTAATCTCGCTTGAAAACGCAGAGAAGTGGAGTAATCCTTCTCTGGAATAGATGACAGATACGCACTGACATTCTCTTCTAAAGCGCCATCAATGCCTTTCAAAGTCAAAGAAACATCGGCATAGGCACCATGAGAAAAGGCAAACAGGCCAACAATGGTGGGGAGAGCTTTTTTTATCATGCTTTTATGGCTGAATGAGGTTAAGTAAACGTAAATAATGATAACGCCAATTAGATTCTAAGTCTGTAATATTAATAGGTTTAACGCGGTCTATGTCATCACAGCATCAGATACAGACGAAATGAAAAAGTTCGCAAATTTAAGACACGTATTGAAGGACAAATACCATGCTCAACAAACAAACATTGATCAGTATAGAAGATGCCTTGCCAGGTAGAGATCAACCAATGCAGATTGACGATCATCATTTTGTAAATAAATCTAACCTAAAGGCGCCTCTGGCGTCACACCAACAGCAGATTTTGCTCGGAATGGGCTGTTTTTGGGGCGCTGAGCGCGTATTTTGGCAACTCGACGGCGTTGTATCTACTTCGGTCGGTTACGCTGGGGGGTACACACCCAATCCCACCTATGAAGAAGTCTGTACGGGTAAAACGGGTCATACAGAAGTCGTACGAGTCGTTTTCGATGAACGCGTCATCTCATTAGAAAAGCTACTGGCTGTTTTTTGGGAAAAACACGACCCAACTCAGGGAATGCGTCAAGGTAACGACTTAGGTACTCAATATCGTTCTGCAATTTACACTTATTCGACGGAGCAACTCGAGAGCGCAGAGAAATCGAAACTCTTGTATCAGCAAGCACTGCAAGAAGAGCAGCGCGCGAACATCACCACCGAAATACAACCAGCAGGTCCGTATTACTTTGCGGAAACCTACCACCAGCAATATTTGGCGAAAAACCCTGATGGTTACTGTGGCATCGGAGGAACGGGAGTTTGCTTCCCACCAAGCCTCCAAGGATAAACCTAACCAGCAACAAAAAGAGCGACCGATATGGTCGCTCTTTTCTAAATCTAAGTGGGTACCAAGCTAACTAAGCCGATAATGATGCTATCACTTGGTTGACTTCTTTAAAGATGGTGAGCCTTTTATGATCGTTGACGTCAGGTAGTAACACTTTGCCATTGTCGAACTGAAAACAGCCAACCCCAACAATAAAAAACTGACCTTTGAACAACGTTTTAACAAAACGGGCCACTTGTAATGGTCGATATACAGCAAACTCACGTAGCATAACTCACCTCAATTCCTTTGAGAAAACACGGATTGCTTATTTTTCCTCTGCAATCTTAATGCGCAATTTGCGACGGAACTCATTTTAGCAAATTCTAAATATAACGCAAGATTACACCACTCCATACGTTAAATAAATGTTATCAACGGTCCTACAAATTTCTAGGATCTGGATATATACTGGAAGCTTCCAAACCTCGTACGGAATATAACAATATGAAAACTAAGACTCTCCTACCTCTATTACTGGCCTTAACGCCAAGCTTGACCTTTGCACACAACTTGTCAGTGGGAAAAAGCGTTCCTCCTGTCAATGTTGCCGCTTACGGCGAGATTGTTTTACAAGGCGAAGGCGTTGCATACCAACCCTGGGCAACTCAACATATGCAAGGCAAAGTTCGTGTCATTCAAGCCATTGCAGGCCGTAGCAGTTCAAAAGAAATGAATGCCCCTTTAATGTCGGCAATAACTGCGGAAAACTTTCCACAAGAAAGCTACCAGACCACGACTATCATCAACCAAGATGATGCAATTTGGGGGACAGGCTCTTTCGTGAAGTCTTCAGCTCAAGACAGCAAAAAAGAGTTTCCATGGTCATCCATGGTTCTTGATGAAAATGGCGTAGTTGCCAATACTTGGGACCTGAAAGAAGAAAGTTCGGCCATTATTGTTCAAGACAAAACGGGCAAAATTCTGTTCGTCAAAGAGGGCGCACTTGAGCAAGATGAGATAACAAAAGTCATTGAGCTTATTAAACAGAACATCTAGCTTCATTGAATGGCTCCTTGTTCTTGTTGTAAGGAGCTATATGAATTTGATTAGAAGCATGGGCAGTGATAACTCTGCTCTTTATAAGTGCGACACTTCCATCAGAGAGTATTACCAATATTTTTCGGCACGTATGTGTTGAGTTAAATTTTTCTGCTAGCCAACAAAAGAGTGAACTTTTATTCATTATGGGTGTTATATTATAACAGTCGGTAAGAGGAGCTCAGATGTACCACCACCAGCAAAAAATACTAAGATATTGGTATCGCACTGCTTTATTTTTCAGTGTTGCGTTGCTGATCGCTTGGAACTTTGCGGTTGTACTTCATCAAGTCGATCTGACGCCCGACCATCATACCCATCATCATTGCCAATTATTTTCTGGTGTTCAGCACGGTATAGCAAAGGTACAACCTACCCTCTCTACACCGACTTTTACGCGCGCCCAGCATCATCATGTTTTTTTGCATCTCGTGTACGGCGAAGAAGTTCTTGGCGCTGCTCGTGCCCCTCCTTATTTTGCTTAATTTCCAAACTATTCCACACTCAAAATTATTGAGTTCATTTCCGCACCTAGTGTGTCAGGGAACAATAACTTAGTGAAACTCGAATCTGAGCAATACCGCCTTTGGTTAATGCCAGTAAAATTAGGAAAAATACAATGTCATCAAAACACGTTTTAGCCCTTGCTATTGGCCTCACTTTATCGACAGCAGCGAATGCAAACGAATACCGCCAGCATGGTGCTCATGTGCATGGTCACGTCGAGTTTAATATCGCCCAAGATGGCAAAGATCTGTTAGTAGAGATCACAGCTCCTGGAGCTGATGTTGTGGGTTTCGAACATGCTCCAGAAAACGCGCAACAAGAGCAAGCGCTTAAACAAGCCGTCGCTACACTCGAAGACAGCAACGCATTGTTCGCTATTAACTCACAAGCTGATTGTAATATTGAAGAAGCTTACGTGAGCCACAACCTAAGCGAAACTCATGAGGAACATGATCATAGTGAGCACGACCATGATGACCATGCACATCACGATCATGAAGGGCACGAACACCATGATCATAATGAACATCATGATAAACATGACCACCATGACGCTCATGATGAGGCGCACGATCATGGCGGGCACGGTGAATTTTCGGTGCAATATCGCTTCAGTTGCGAACAAGTTAATCAGCTTAGCCAAATCCAAACCGATTGGTTCAACCAATTCCCAACTACAGAGTCCATCAGCGTCAATATATTCACTGATACCATGCAATCAGCAATTAAATTAAGCAAAGATAACACCCAAATCGTAATCAAATAACACGAGTGGCGTGTAAGTACCCACTTACACGCCACAGCTTTGGTGATTTAATATGACTGAAACCACACCAAATGTTGTCGAGCTAGAGGATGCCCAATTTTTCTGGCCCGGTTCAACCAACCCAACCATCCACATCCCCAAATTACACATTACACAAGGCGAGCATGTGTTTATCAAAGGTCCAAGTGGCTGCGGTAAATCGACCTTGCTCGCTTTGTTGACGGGGATTAACACATTAACTTCAGGCTCTCTATCTGTACTCGATACTGACCTTGCTAGTTTAAGTGCCAGTCAGAGAGACCGCTTTCGCGCCAATCATATTGGCTACATCTTTCAACAGTTCAATTTATTGCCGTACCTTAACGTACTTGAAAACGTATTATTGCCATGTCAGTTCAGTAAAATACGACGTGACCGTGCCCATTTAGGTGCCTCATCTCAAACGTTAAATGAACAGGCTCAGGCCCTACTAGAACGACTGCACTTGCCAAACGAGCTTCATACACGCCCTGTCTCTGAATTGAGTATTGGTCAACAACAACGTGTGGCTGCGGCTCGAGCTCTGATAGGACATCCAGAGTTAGTGATCGCTGACGAACCAACCTCAGCTTTAGACTATGACAATCGTAAAGCATTTATTGAGCTCCTTATGGAGCAAGCGAATCAAGCCAATGCCACACTGGTATTCGTTAGCCACGACCCAACACTCGAACCCTTATTCGATCGCACGCTCAATCTACCCGACATTAATCAAGTATCTAGCCTAGGAGCCATATCATGAGTGCTGTTGTAAAGCTCGCCTGGAAGAGCTTGATGAACCGCAAAGCGACGGCAATTCTAACCATCATGACCGTTGCGATTTCAGTGGTACTCCTCTTGGGCGTCGAGCGTATCCGAACTCAAGCCAAGGATAGCTTCGCCAATACAATTTCAGGCACAGACCTCATTATTGGTGGACGCTCTGGGCAAGTGAACCTATTGCTCTATTCTGTGTTTCGTATTGGTAATGCGACCAACAACATCGATTGGAAAAGCTACCAAGAGTTTGCCAATCATCGTTCAGTCGATTGGGCTATTCCAATCTCGCTTGGCGACTCGCATAAAGGCTTCCGAGTTATGGGAACCAATCACAGTTACTTTGAGCATTACAAGTTTGGAAGTAAGCAACCACTAACATTCAGCAAGGGTAGAGAATTCAATGGTTTATTTGAAACCGTACTAGGTTCTGATGTCGCTAAACAACTTGGTTATGATATCGGTAGCGAAATCATCATTGCCCACGGCATTAGCGACGTTGGCTTTAGCCGTCATGACAATCTGCCATTTAAAGTTGTCGGTATCCTTGCACCTACAGGAACACCAGTCGACAAAACTGTCCATGTATCATTGGAAGCCATCGAAGCCATTCACGTTGGGTGGGAAAGTGGTGCGCGTTTGGGCCCGACACCCAAGGCACAAGATCTCAAAAACAGAGACTTTCAGCCCAAACAAATTACCGCTATGCTCGTTGGTTTGAAATCTCGTATTCAAACTTTCGCCCTGCAAAGACAAATTAACACCTACCCCAAAGAGCCGCTCAGCGCCATTATGCCCGGCGTTGCGTTGCATGAGTTATGGGGAATGATGTCGGTTGCAGAGCAAGCCCTAATGGCAGTATCTGGTTTTGTCGTGATCGCAGGGTTGTTAGGTATGTTAAGCAGTCTATTAACTAGCCTACAGGAACGCCGCCGTGAAATGGCGATTTTGCGTGCCATGGGAGCAAGGCCTCGTCATGTTTTCTCACTCTTAATTAGTGAAGCCAGCTTGCTCACTGCTGCTGGTATTATTACTGGCGTTACTGGGCTGTATGCCATTCTGGCTATCGCGCAGCCGATCATCCAACAGCACTATGGAATACATCTCACCTTAAGCATCTTATCTACTTATGAGTGGATGCTATTAGGTTTCGTACAATGCGCTGGTATTGTGATTGGTTTCATTCCCGCACTCCGCGCCTACCGACAGTCACTGAGTGACGGAATGACAATAAGGATTTAATAAAATGTGGAAAAAAATACTCGCAAGTTGCTTGCTGGTCGTCGCATTCACAGCGCCTGTTATGGCCAGCGAAGAACCATTGAAGCTTGACTGGATTGACCTTGTTCCAGAAAAAGAGCGTAAATTGTTCGACAGTATAGGCATGCCTGCATCTGATCACAGTGGTGGCGCAGCCCAGCAGTCCAAGATTGGTAACGTTCGACCAGAACTGAACGGAAGCCAAGTTAAAATTCCAGGGTTTGTTATCCCACTTGAAGGTGATGCCGATACCGTCACCGAATTTTTATTGGTGCCATATTTTGGAGCTTGTATTCACGTGCCACCACCGCCTCCAAACCAGATCATTTACGTGAAGTTTCCGAAAGGCGCGCCTGTTCAAGAGTTGTGGGATGTTATATATGTGGTTGGAACGTTGAAAACCGAGACGATAAACCACGAACTGGCAGAAACGGCTTACGTTATTGAGGGATCAGAAATAGAAGCCTACGACGATATGTAATTTAAGTCGTCGATAAGCCTCGCTACACCTAAGGCGTCACACTGGCGCCTTTTTTAGCTTTGTGCTACACGATATAACGAGATAAATACGCTAATACGCCCACATAAATAACCAAAAGAAACGCTATCGACAGGTGCTTTTTGAGTTTACCTGCTTCTGAGAACTTCATAGCCCCTCCAAAATAACGATAACAATTTTAACAACTCATTATCATTTTGAATAGCCCTATTCGTTCAAAAACTGAGAACTCCTGTCTGGTCGCTTGGTCAGATAAGGTGTAAATTTAAACGTGCGAACCGCGCAGTTCTTGGTAGGAAAACGAATGGCAGACCCGACAAAGCAACCTGTTGTCATCGAACATCAGTCAGACACAAAAAAAAATACGCAACAAGAAAAGAAACAAGGCTACATAAAAGACAGTGCTAGTAAGGTAAAAACCATAGCCCAAATACACGGTCTTGACGCCTTACTGCAAACCGAACCGCCAGCCAAATCTGCGTTTGAAAGAGCCCAATTGCGAGAGCAAAGACGCCAAGAACAGCGACAAAAAAACTTAGAACAGATTTTAAAATTAGCGCACAGTTCATGCCGAGATGAGACAGCGGGAGAGCCAGACCAAGATTGGTTGCATCGATTTTTTGAGATGGCTCAAGACATCCATAACAGCGCGATGCAAAAGCTATGGGCTCAAGTGATGAAGCGTGAAGTGACCAATCCGGGCTCAACGTCCATGAAAGCGTTGAAAACCCTCAAGGATATGTCACCAAAGGAAGCACAAACTCTGCAAAGAGCCGCCTCTTTAGCGTGCAGTTTTGGAGGGGATCACAGCAGAAAACTGCTGATTGGTTACAAAGCGCAAGGAGGCATATTTAGCTTCGGCAAGCGAGACGTCGCTAACAGCCTAAATATGGGAAGTTTTCAACTGCCGTATTCAAGCTTGTTGCTCTTAATTGAATTAGGGCTGCTGCACAGTGCCGAACTTGAATCTGGCGAAATTAGTATCGAGACACCGTTGGTCCTCACCTACCAAGGTAAAAACTTATCACTGAACGTAAACAGCAAAGGTGTCCGCCTTTTATATTACCGCTTCACACCGACAGGTAATGAGCTCTGTACCTTACTCGGAAACAAACCACATGCCGAATACTACGATCAAATGCTTGCACTGTTAAATCATAGGTTTAGTGTCCATAGTGAAGCTAAAAGTACGGTTCATCATACCGTCTAGCCAGCTTGAGAAGCATTTGTTCACCTATGATCCAAATACTTCTCAAGCTGCTCAAAGAGCTTTAGGTCACCTATGATCTAAATGCTTTTTTATCGAATCACACCGCGTTGTTTAAGATCGATTAAGCACAAATCCACCAGCTCATCGACACTCTTTTCTCCCGCGGGCAAATCGATTTCAGGGTTCTCTGGCGCTTGATATTCCGAATCAATACCAGTGAAATTAGGAATCTCTCCCGCACGGGCTTTACGGTATAAACCCTTAGGATCTCGACCTTCGCAAACCTCTAGAGATGCATTGACATACACTTCGATAAACTCGCCTTCTGGCAATAAATCGCGCACTAACTTCCGCTCTGCACGATGCGGTGAAATAAACGCCGACAGAACAATTAAACCCGCATCTGCCATCAACTTCGCCAGTTCACCAATGCGACGAATGTTCTCGCGACGGTCCTGTTCAGAAAAACCTAAATCGCTACACAAACCATGTCGTACATTGTCACCATCCAATAAATAGGTGTGGTAACCCAATGCTGCAAGGCGATTTTCCAACGCCCCAGCTACGGTTGATTTACCCGCTCCAGATAAACCAGTGAACCACAATACGGCAGGTTTTTGCTTCTTTAATTCAGCACGAAACTGTTTATCAACCGAATGCTGGTGCCAAACAATGTTTTCATCTTTTACCGTCGTTTCGGCAGTCATAACGTATCCTTGTAAATATCGGAATTAAAACGGGAAAAAGACCGGGATCAAAGTAAGTACTAATACAGAGTACACAATCGAAATTGGCACTCCAATTCTCACGTAGTCGGTCAATTTGTAATTTCCTACGCTGTACACCAGCAGGTTAGTTTGGTAACCGTAGGGAGAGATAAAGCTCGCACTCGCGCCGAACAAAACCGCCATGATGAATGGCATCGGATCCACGCCATAACCCACCGCCATGCTATAGCCGATAGGAAAAGAAAGCGCAGCCGCGGCATTGTTTGTCACCAATTCAGTGAGTACCAATGTCATGATATAAGTCGCCACCAAGGCACCAAATACTCCCCAGCCATTAAACGCTTCAATAAACATCACTCCCATTCTTTCTGACAATCCAGAAGAGATCATCAGTTGAGCAATAGACAAAGCGGAACCGACAATCACGACGATATCAATCGGAAAACGGCGGCGCAGTTCTGAAATCTGCACAATACCAAACGCAATAAGCGCGATAAGGTACGCAGCTAGACCTTTAATAATCGG
Source organism: Vibrio sp. 2130-1 (assembly GCF_033339515.1). Classification (NCBI taxonomy): domain Bacteria; kingdom Pseudomonadati; phylum Pseudomonadota; class Gammaproteobacteria; order Vibrionales; family Vibrionaceae; genus Vibrio; species Vibrio sp. 2130-1. Next base: position 258,140 of record NZ_JAWOUT010000006.1, on the reverse strand, counting down.
TACTAACTCTAATAGAGCGCATCCAATTACGGCTGCAAAGCCCAGTAATACAATGGAAGACTTATTAGTATCAAGCCGAGCGCTAGAGTCCAAGTCATGCACTAAAACAAACTCTTTACGATGAGCTCGGCGTTCAGACTCAAAACGCTTGCCTGGAACCAGAACTAACGTGTCCCCTGGCGCTAAGGTAATGCTACCCAAGCCACCTTCTAGGCGTTCGTGGCCTCGGCGAATCGCCACAACAACGGCATCGAATCGGTCGCGGAATCGGCTCTCTTTGAGGGTTTTGTAGCAAAACGTCGCCGACGAGCTCACCACAACTTCGATAAAGTTTTGCCCATTTAAGTGCTGCTGACCAAACAACTTGAGGCCCGGAATTTCTTGCAGGGTCGCGACGCTCTCAACATCGCCACAAAATAACAGGCGGTCTTTTGCATTGAGCACAAAATCCGGTCCCACAGAAGAAACAGTAACACCATCGCGCACCACTTCTGCAAGAAACAGTTTGCGCAGCGCACGTAAATTATTCTCGCTGATCGTACGCCCAACTAACGGTGAGCCTGGCTCAACGCGAGACTCAAGAAAGTAAGGTAAATCTTCTTGGTTTTGATCATCATAATTCGGTAGCAAGTAGCTGAGCGGGATAAGAATCAGCATCCCTCCCACCAGCACAGCCAAACCTATCATCGTGGGTGTAAAAAAGCTCAGGCTCGGTAAGCCTGCGTCTTCGACAAAGCTGTTGATGATTAAGTTAGTCGACGTACCAATCAAAGTTAACGTGCCACCAAAAATGGCGGCGTAAGACAAGGGAATAAGTAATTTCGAAGGTGCATGCTGCTGATTACGCTTAATCGCCCCAATCAATGAGACAACCACAGCGGTATTATTCGTAAATGAAGAAAGCAAGGCGGTCGACACACCGAGCTTAGCAATCACGCTGCCTAACTGGCCCTCAGAGATACTTCGGCTCACCCAACTGATCAGCAGTGTTTTTTCTAGAGCACAGGATGCAAGAATCAATAGAACCAGGGTTAACAATGAAGAGTTGGTAAAATTGGATGCGATAGTGGCTGAATCCATCATCCCAGCCATGAATGCAATAAAAGCGGCACCCGCAAAGACATAACTAGGCTTAATTTTCGTGACAAGCAAGCAAGTGATAATGCCAAGCAAAATCGCTAACACAAACCCTTGTTCCCACATAGCCTTTCCTTACCAAATAGCCCCAAAGGGCACAACAACGACTCATTTATCCATGAGACACCGACAAACGAGTAAACAGACAAAAATCAGCGCAAGCGAAAAGAACATCAGAATGCTCGGTTTTCTTGGGCTCCACCGAAGCATTCTGGTATTAGGAGAATACCTAACGACATTTCGCAATTCAGTTAGGTAGCGACGCCCCAAGTACAGCAGCAGACAGTGTCTGAAATTATCGTACTTGGGTGAGCCAGTTACTTTTTCAGAAACTGGCTGACGTCTTTTGCTTCCCAGTGTGGGAAGTGTTTACGGACAAGCGCATTAAGCTCAACTTCAAACGCAGAGATGTCCGTCAAATCGCGCTCAACCACGGCGAGGCTCTCTTTAACCATGCCGGCACCAACCGTCACGTTCGTCAGACGATCGATAATGATAAAGCCACCGGTATCTGCACAGTCTTGATAATTGTCCAGCGCGACTGACTCATTAAGAGACCATTCACACAAACCAATACCATTCAATGGCAGCTCTGCCGAGCTATGAGTCGAGAGATTATTAATGTCATATTGATGACGAATCGCTTCAACATGACCTACGGTTTTCTTACCTGCGATTTTGATGTCATAGTCACGACCCGGTTGCAGGGGTTGCTCTGTCATCCACACCACATCGGCAAGCAAATGGTTTGTGGTTTCCACTTGAGCATTATCTAGAACAATTAAGTCGCCACGGCTAATATCGATCTCATCGCTTAGCGTCAGAGTGACAGCTAATCCGGCACGAGCTTCTTCGATATCACCATCAAAGGTCACAATACGTGCCACAGTTGACGTTTTACCCGATGGCAATGCTTTAATGGCATCACCGACTTTGATCGAACCAGAAGAAATGGTCCCCGCAAAACCACGGAAATCGAGGTTAGGACGATTAACGTATTGCACAGGGAAGCGGAATTCACCCGCGCCTTTTTCTTGATCCACATCGACCGTTTCAAGAAGCTCAAGCAATGATGGGCCTTTAAACCAAGTCAGGTTTTGGCCTTTATCCACCACATTGTCCCCTTCAAGCGCTGAGATCGGGATGATTTGAATATCAATATCCCCTGTCAGATTCTCAGAGAACTTCAAATACTCGTCGCGGATCTCTTCAAAGCGCTCTTGCGAGTAATCCACTAAGTCCATCTTGTTGATCGCCACAACAAAGTGCTTCAAGCCCAACAGGTTGGAAATGAAAGAGTGACGACGAGTTTGATCGAGAATGCCCTTACGTGCATCAACCAGAATCACAGCTAAGTCACATGTCGATGCACCTGTAGCCATGTTACGTGTGTACTGCTCGTGTCCAGGAGTATCTGCAATGATGAATTTACGTTTCTGCGTCGAGAAATAGCGGTAAGCCACATCAATCGTGATCCCCTGCTCACGCTCAGCTTGTAAGCCATCGACCAACAACGCAAGGTCAGGCTTTTCACCCGTGGTACCCACACGTTGGCTGTCTGAGTGCACTGCCGCTAGCTGATCTTCATAAATTTGTTTTGAGTCATGGAGTAAGCGACCGATTAATGTACTTTTACCGTCATCCACCGAGCCACAAGTCAAGAATCTAAGTAACGACTTGTACTGGTGTTGTGTTAAATAGCCTTCGATACCAAGCTCGGCTAATTGAGCTTCAACTGCACTGTTCATTATCTTTCCTTAGATCCTTTAGAAGTAACCTTGACGTTTCTTAAGCTCCATCGATCCTGACTGATCGTGGTCGATCGCTCGGCCTTGGCGCTCACTCGACGTTGCCACCAGCATCTCTTCGATAATGCCAGTTAAAGTGTTTGCTTCAGACTCGATGGCCCCAGTCAATGGATAACAACCAAGGGTACGGAAGCGCACACTCTTCTCTTCAATCACTTCACCCGGTTGAAGCTCCATACGATCATCATCAACCATGATCAGCATGCCATCGCGTTCAACAACTGGGCGTTTGTCCGCGAGGTAAAGCGGCACGATCTCGATGTTTTCTAAATAGATGTATTGCCAGATATCAAGCTCAGTCCAGTTAGACAGCGGGAATACACGAATGCTCTCACCCTTATTAACCTGACCGTTGTACGTCTTCCATAGCTCAGGACGTTGGTTTTTAGGGTCCCATGTATGGTTCTTATCGCGGAATGAATACACACGCTCTTTCGCCCGTGATTTCTCTTCATCGCGGCGCGCGCCACCAAAGGCCGCATCAAAACCGTACTTGTTCAGCGCTTGTTTTAAGCCTTGAGTCTTCATGATGTCAGTGTGCTTAGAAGAACCATGAACAAACGGACTACAGCCCATGGCTAGACCTTCTGGATTCTTATGTACCAAAAGCTCAAAACCGTATTTGGCCGCGGTGCGATCACGAAATTCAATCATCTCGCGGAACTTCCAATCGGTGTCGACATGCAGCAATGGAAATGGAATCTTACCTGGGTAAAAAGCTTTACGCGCTAGGTGCAGCATCACTGATGAGTCTTTACCAATCGAATACATCATGACTGGGTTATCAAACTCAGCCGCAACTTCACGGATGATGTGGATACTCTCCGCTTCGAGTTGTTTAAGGTGAGTTAAACGTTGTTGGTCCATGTTTTGTATTTCCTTTTTAAGCTTGAAGGCGCATTACGTCTCTAATCTTTGGTCTGAAATTATATGGAGTTGGCAATAGCACTTTTGTTGAATTCAGTACTAGACGAAAACCAGTCTAACTTTTGAGACAGTCGCACTACCTCTCCGACAACAATCAAAGATGGCGACTGTGCTTCCTTCGATAAATCAGAGAGTTGGGAGAGTTCTCCCGTAAATACTTTTTGTTGAATCTGCGTGCCACGCTCAATAATGGCAATCGGAGTCGACGCTGAACGACCATGCTTAATGAGTTGATTCTGAATATAGTGTGATTTCATCAGCCCCATGTAGATCACTAAAGTCTGATTCCCACGCGCCAACGTGGACCAATCCATCTCATCACTTTCTTCTTTCAAGTGGCCAGTCACAAAGATGGCCGATTGCGCATAATCACGATGAGTCAGTGGAATACCAGCATAAGCGGTTGCGCCAGCTGCTGCGGTAATGCCAGGGACAACTTGAAAACGAACGCCGGCATCAGCAAGCACTTCTAACTCTTCACCACCACGACCGAATACAAACGGATCCCCACCTTTAATGCGCACTACTTTGTAGCCCTGCTTGGCAAAATCCACCAAAAGCTGATTCGTCTTCTCCTGCGGCACACTGTGATGCCCAGCTCGCTTCCCAACGCACACCAAAATCGTATCGCTTGGAATCAATGCCATGATTTCTTCAGACACCAAGTAGTCGTACAAAACCACGTCAGCTTGCTGCAAGCAGTTCAGTGCTTTCACCGTCAGAAGTTCAGGATCGCCTGGTCCTGCACCTACTAAGGCGACTTCACCAGGCTGTAGCGATTGCTTTGCAAAACGAGTAACACCAGCGACTGGGTTGTCAGAAACTAACCGGGGCTTTGGTTTAGGAAAAGAAGTGACTGAATCGTTCGTTGCCATGTGCTTGCTCATCGTCCATTGATATCGTTATGCAAGCATTATGGCGGGGCGTTTATATTACCTGAAATTCTAAAATTTCATTTTTTATTCAAAAATCTGCTAAGAAGTTTTTGTTTGGTCTCATTCAAAAGCGTGAAAAAGTCGGCGGTTAATATGAATAAGGTTCAGTAAACTGATTAATGTTCACAGTTTTCTGTATCTTTATCATCGAGTTGCACCTGTGTTTGATACATTACGCAGTACGATTTCCCCTTATCATTGAATTGGAGCACCAAATGAAAGTGGCAGTTCATCCTATTTCCCTCGCAGTTTTAAGTGGCATGCTAACGCTTGCTGGCCCAGCAATGGCCGATACCATCAAGCTTCGTATTATCGAAACCACCGACATTCACACCAACGTGATGGATTACGATTACTACAAAGACCAACCATCACAGCAAATCGGTTTAAGTCGCGCAGCAACAATAGTGAAACAAGCTAAGTCCGAGGCAGAAAACTCGGTACTAGTAGATAACGGTGATTTAATTCAGGGCAGCCCAATGGGCGATTACATGGCAGCAAAGGGGATTAATCCCGGCGACGTGCACCCAGTCTACAAAGCGATGAACCAGCTAGACTACGATGTGGGCAACATTGGCAATCATGAGTTCAACTATGGCTTAGATTTTCTACAAAAGACGTTGAAGGGGGCAAACTTCCCTTACATCAACGCAAACGTATTTGATAAACAAACCGGTGAGCATTACTTCAAGCCTTACCTCATCAAAACTCACACATTTAAAGACACAAACGGCGAAGCGCATCAAATAAAAGTGGGTTACATCGGCTTTGTACCACCACAAATTATGGTGTGGGATAAGAAGAACTTAGAAGGCAAAGTCTTTGCTAAAGACATTAAGGAAACAGCAGAGAAACTGATTCCTCAAATGAAGAAAGAAGGCGCAGACGTGATTGTGGCGATTCCACACTCGGGCATTTCTACTGATCCATACAAACTAGGCGCTGAAAACTCTGTTTACTACCTCACAGAAGTTGAAGGTATTGATGCGATTGCTTTTGGTCACTCTCACGCCGTCTTCCCAGGGAAAGACTTCGCAAACCTACCTGGTGTTGATATAGATAAAGGGACCATCAATGGTGTAACGTCAGTGATGCCTGGTCGCTGGGGAAGTCACGTAGGTGTGATGGATTTGATGCTGAAAGAGAAAGACGGCAGATGGCAAGTCGTCGAAGGCCAAGCAGAAGCACGCCCTATCTTCGATAAAGTAAATAAGAAGTCATTAGCTAAAGCCGATGCAGATATTGTGAAAGCGTTAGAAGAAGATCACAAAGGCACTCGTGAATTTGTAAACCAACCAATCGGCAAAGCAAATGATGTCATGTACAGCTTCTTGGCATTAGTGCAGGACGACCCCACCATTCAAATCGTTAACCTTGCTCAGAAAGACTACGTAGAACGCTTTATTCAAGGCGACCCAGACCTTTCTGACATTCCAGTACTGAGTGCGGCAGCACCATTTAAAGTCGGCGGTCGTAAGAACGATCCGAATAACTTTACAGAAGTAGAGTCCGGTCAGCTCACCTTCCGTAATGCGGCCGATCTTTACTTATACCCAAACACCTTGGTTGCGATGAAAGTGAAAGGTAAAGAAGTTCGCGAATGGCTAGAGTGCAGTGCGGGTCAATTCAACCACATCGACATCAACAATCCTAAACCGCAACCTTTGATTGATTGGGATAATTTCCGTACTTACAACTTCGATGTTATTGATGGGGTTAACTACCAAATCGACGTTACCCAACCGCCGAAGTACGATGCAGATTGTAAAGTGATTAATCCAGATTCTCAGCGTATTGTAAACCTGACGTTCAATGGTAAGCCTGTCAATCCGAAGCAAGATTTCATCATCGCAACCAATAACTACCGTGCTTATAGCAATACTTTCCCTGGTACAGGCCCAGATTTCATTGCGTTTGACGCACCAGATGAAAACCGCTCTGTCGTCGCCACTTATATTTCTCGCGTGAGTGAAGAAAAAGGAGAAGTGACACCAAGCGCTGACAACAACTGGTCTTTCGCACCGATTAAGTCCGATAACAAGCTAGATATTCGTTTCGAAACCTCCCCTAGCGATAAAGCGGCGCAGTTCATCAAAGAGAAAGGACAATACCCAATGAAACGCGTGTCAACAGACGACATTGGTTTCGCAATTTATCAAATCGATCTGAATAAATAAGGTTGATTTGACAACAACACTAAGCGGCTCTCATGAGCCGCTTTTTTGTTATCAATAAAACCCGTTAAAATAAAGAAAACCGTTTCTGAGTTATCACATGCACAGCGATCTTTTTTCAGACTTAGTCAAACATGGCTTTTTAGAGACAGAAGCAAACCAACTTATTGAAAATGGTGAGTTGCTCGAACTGCCTACACGCCACATTCTTAATCACCAAGGGGAGTTTAGCTCACACCTTTACTTCATCATTGAGGGGTTATGCCACGCAAGCTATCTTACTGAGCACGGCAAAGAATTTAGTAAAGAATTTTATTGGGAGAAGGACTGGGTTATCGGGTTTGAGAGCATAATAAAGGACCAACCTTCGCCTTACTTATTGGAAACGCTGAGCGCTTGTCAGCTATTTTGCTTGCCAATTGAAACGTTGCATCACTGGCGAGCAGAAAAGCACGCCATTTACTCAAAGCTACTCGAAAACCAACTGGTTAATAAAGAGAACAAAGAACGCTTTATGTTGCTCTACTCTCCAGAAGAACGATATCAATTATTTTGCGCTCATTACCCAGATTTAAAGCAACGTATTACCGATAGTCAAATTGCGGCCTACCTCGGCATTACGCCAATCAGTTTGAGCCGAATCAAAGCGCGCTTAACCAAAGATCACACTCTCAAATAAACTCAAAAAAGAAAAAAGCTCTTCAAACGAAGAGCTTTTTCTCTGCTATTTGAGCTATTTAAGAATTCGCGCCCGGAACTGTCGCCCTTTCATCTTGCCGTTACTAATGGTCTGTAGAGCCTTTTTAGCCACAGACTTTTCGACGGCAACATAAGCGCGTACAGGGAACAGGTGAATCTTTCCGACTTGAGAGCCTGGAATACCATTTTTTCCTGTCAAACAACCTAAAATATCACCCGGTCGTACTTTCTGTTTCTTACCGCCATCAATGTTAATCGTCACCATCTTCGCTTGGTATGGCTGCTGATTTGATTTGGCAGGCAATGTTGCTGGTACCACGTCCATCTCTAGGTATTCTTCAATACGAGCTACACGTAAACCGTCTTTCTCACCAAAAAAGCTGAACGCTAAACCTTTACTACCCGCACGACCTGTACGACCAATACGGTGCACATGAACCTCAGGATCGCGCGATAGCTCAAAGTTAAAGACAGCATCAAGATTATCAACGTCCAAACCACGCGCCGCAACGTCTGTTGCAACAAGGATAGACACACTCTTGTTAGCAAACTGCACCAATGCTTGGTCGCGTTCACGCTGCTCTAAGTCCCCATGGATATCGATAACGCTGAATCCTTTGTGATGCAACTCATCTGCGACACTTTGAACTTCTTTTTTGGTATTACAAAAAACCACCGCGGACTCTGGTTGGTGAGTCAGCAGCAAATTAGCCAACGCTTCATCACGTGCTTCCGAGCCTTCAACTTTATAGAAGTACTGCGCAATGCTTGAGGTATCATGCGTCGATTCCACCTTAATCACTTCCGGTGTCTGCATTATACGCTGCGCAATTTGCTCAATTTTTTCTGGAAAAGTAGCACTGAAAAGTAGAGTTTGACGCTGCTTTGGCGCTGCATCGATGATTGCATCTAATGCGTCTTGGAACCCCATGTCCAACATGCGATCAGCTTCATCTAGCACCAAGGTATTCAGTTCGCTAAGATCAATTCGGCCTTTTTCAAGGTGATCCAAAATACGACCAGGAGTACCAACTAGGATATGCGCACCATGCTCCAGCGAACCAATTTGTGGCCCCATAGGCATCCCACCGCAGAGAGTAAGCACTTTAATATTATGAATGCCGCGACCTAAAGTACGAATTTCCTTCGCTACTTGGTCTGCAAGCTCACGCGTTGGACACAATACTAATGACTGGACACGAAAGCGTTTGACGTTGAGGTTCGATAAAACCCCTAAACCAAATGCAGCGGTTTTACCTGAGCCCGTTTTACCCTGCCCGATGACATCACGATGTTTTAGGATTGCAGGCAAGCTCAAAGCTTGAATTGGCGTCATGTGGGTATAGTTCAGGGAATCAAGTGTGGCAAGTAACGCTGGGTTAAGCCCTACTTGATCGAATGTTTGTTTGCTCACGGGGATATCCTCAGGTGAGATGGAAAGAGGGCACATTATCACCAGATTTGGTGGGAAAACCAGTGCTAATTAACCTTTGTTAATGAGTATGAGCTCAAAACAAAGTAAAGTCAGTCACTCTATTCTCATTACGGATGACAACATGCTCACTTGGATTACTTTGCCCTTTGCTCAGCTAACAACCACACAGCTGTATGAAATGATGAAATTGCGTGTGGATGTATTCGTTGTTGAACAAACCTGCCCTTATCCTGAACTTGATGGTAAGGACACACTCGAAGGCGTTTATCATCTAATAGGCTATCACGGTGATGAACTGGTTGCTTGCGCACGATTACTGCCCGCAGGCACTACGTATGACAATGTGAGTATTGGTCGAGTGGTGACAAAGCAGACCGCGCGAGGCGGTGGCTTAGGTCATAAGTTATTGGACAAGGCATTGGCACAATGCGAAACATTATGGCCAGGGCAGACAATAGATATAGGTGCTCAAGAACACCTCATCCAGTTTTATGCAAGTCATGGATTCAAGGTTATCTCAGAGTGCTACCTTGAAGATGGTATCCCTCATGTGGATATGCGGAAAGAATCCGTAGCGCTATAAGTTTCAATTCGATTGGTTACTATGAAAACTAATCGAATTAAAAAACTAACTAAAAAGACGCGATATATTCGCGTCTTTTCATTTGAAGCGTTTACTTGTTACGCCCAAAGGTCCCATCCGACAAACGGAAAAACATAACGGACCGCCCGCTTTTTTCCAGCTGTAGCATATCTAACTCGCCTTCGTCACTAAGCTTAAAGCGAATCAACTGTCCCTGCTTTATTTGGCTTAGCGGCTTATCACTGCCTTCTATTTTGACCAGAGCGCTAAGATCCGCCATAGAGAGCTGATTACTTCTGAAAACCTGCGCTAATGTATCACCATTTTTAACCGTGTACTCTTTCCAGTCTTCAGATTTCGGTCCAGAGTTCTGAGAGGTTCTCTGCTGGCTTAAACTCTGCGCGTTCAGCTCAATCGCTACGCGTTGATGATCGACCTCAGTCTGCTCAACTGGTTGATCTGTTTTATTTGGCAAAGGAATAACAAGGAGTACCAGAATCAATGGCACTAAGACCATCAAAGCACGCTGATGAAATTTAGGCAGACGCAACCAAAACTGCTTAACAGGCTGTATACGCTCCAACCATTGCTCTTTGTTGAACGGCTGCTTCCAGTCGATAGCAGCGAATTTTTGTTTAACCAATTCGACATAGTCGACTTGCTGCTTTTTCTTTCTGCGACGATTCATTGTAATGAGTCCCTTAATACTTCTACGGTCAGTATAAAAATACCGACGCGGAGAGTATATGTTTTTCACCAAACTAAAATGGAATTGGGATTAAATTAGCAGAAATTTCACTTGGAGTAAGAGATAAGTCACAACCTGGCCGCCTCAATTAAGCATTCAGTCGCAATCATTTAAACCTAAGCTCGAAACTGATATCCTGTTACCTTTATCACTCCTAATAAGAGCGACATTCATGTCTGAAATTAAATTTGAAACTGCAGAACAAAAAGCAAGCTACGGCATTGGTCTGCAAATGGGTCAGCAACTTGCAGGCTCTGGTCTTGAAGGTCTTAGCGTTGATGCTATCGCAGCGGGTATTGCAACAGCACTAACTGGTGACATGCCATCAATCGAAATTGATGAAATCAACAAAGCACTACAAGAACTTCACACTCGTGCAGAAACAGCTCGCCAAGAAGCAGCAAAAATTGCGGCAGCAGAAGGCGAAGCGTTCCTAAAAGACAACGCTCTACGACCTGAAGTTAACGTTCTAGACTCTGGTCTTCAGTACGAAATCATTTCTGAAGGTACTGGTGCAGTTCCTACAGCAGAAAGCTCAGTTCGCGTTCACTACCACGGTGAGCTAACTGACGGTACTGTATTCGATAGCTCTGTATCTCGCGGTCAACCTGCTGAATTCCCTGTTACAGGTGTAATCAAAGGTTGGGTAGAGGCACTACAACTAATGCCTGTTGGCTCTAAGTGGAAGCTATACGTACCACAAGATCTTGCGTACGGTGAGCGTGGCGCTGGTGCGGCTATCCCTCCATTTGCAGCTTTAGTTTTCGAAGTAGAACTATTAGATATTATCTAATTGAAACCATTTTCAATTATGATTAAATAAAACGGCGCACTAGCGCCGTTTTTTTGTCTAAACTGAATAAACTTTCTCACCTCTGAACCTTTCACTCTGATAGCCTTTAAAAATAAAATCACTTTTAAAAAACGCTCAACCTTTGGAGGTACTATGCGTAAAACACTCCTAACTCTAGCACTCCTATCAATCAACATTGGTAGTGCGCACGCATTCTTAGATTCAGTCACTCAAAAAAGTAAAGAAAGTGGCCTGATGGACATGGTCGGCAGCAGCTTGAACACCGAGTCGTCTCCATTAACAGACATGCTAACTAGCCAATTACCAGTATCCACTGAGCAAGCAGCCGGAGGCAGTGGTGCACTACTCGCTTTGGCTCAAAGCCAGCTTTCGCAAGAAAATAGTAGTGAATTACAGTCTTTGATTCCTGGACTTTCAAACTTGCAAGGAGCACAAAGCTTACTAGGAAATATTGAGAATATCAGTGCAGTAAAAAGTGCATTCGATACGTTAGGTTTAGACTCATCTATGATCAGTCAGTTTGCTCCAGTAATCTTGGATTACTTGAACAAGCAAGGCGCTAGCGAAGGGCTTCTAAGTTCGTTGGGCGGGTTGTGGAATACTAGTAAATAAGCGCAAGTGATAATCACTTTTTAAATTGCCAGTCTGCATGGGTTGAAATAAATGCAGGCTGGATATAAAGGTTTACTGAACTACAGATACAAAAAAGCCGAGCTAATGCTCGGCTTTCTCGTTCTTACGAACTGATTACTCAGCAGCTTCTTCAGCAGCTGGGCGATCTACAAGCTCAATGTAAGCCATTGGAGCTTTATCACCAGCACGGAAGCCAGCTTTTAGGATACGAGTGTAACCGCCCTGACGAGCAGCAAAACGTGGACCTAGTTCGTTAAATAGTTTTGCAACTACTTCGTTGTCACGAGTACGTGCAAATGCTAGACGACGGTTAGCAACACTGTCAGTCTTAGCTAGTGTAATCAAAGGCTCAACTACGCGACGTAGCTCTTTTGCTTTTGGCAAAGTAGTCTTGATAACTTCATGACGTACTAGAGAGCTAGCCATGTTGCTGAACATCGCTTTGCGATGTGAGCTGTTGCGGTTGAGTTGACGACCACTCTTACGATGGCGCATGACCTAATCCTTCTAACTAGTATCGATTAATCTTCAGCGATTGATGCAGGTGGCCAGTTTTCTAGGCGCATGCCCAGAGACAGACCACGTGACGCAAGTACGTCTTTAATCTCAGTAAGAGACTTTTTACCAAGGTTAGGCGTTTTAAGTAGCTCAACCTCAGTACGTTGTACTAGATCACCGATGTAGTGAATCGCTTCTGCTTTCAGACAGTTAGCAGAGCGAACTGTTAGTTCAAGATCGTCTACAGGACGCAGTAGGATCGGATCGAATTCTGGCTTCTCTTCCTTCTCCTCAGGAACTCGTACATCACGAAGATCTACGAATGCATCCAATTGTTCAGCTAGGATTGTAGCTGCACGACGGATTGCTTCCTCAGGTTCTAGAGTACCGTTTGTTTCCATATCGATAACAAGCTTGTCTAGATCAGTACGCTGTTCTACACGAGCTGCTTCTACAGCGTAGGCAATTTTGTCTACTGGGCTGTAAGTAGCATCTACTAGTAGGCGACCGATAGGACGCTCGTCTTCTTCGTTATGGATACGCGCAGAAGCTGGAACATAACCACGACCACGTTCAACTTTGATACGCATTGCGATCTCAGCGTTGTCATCCGTTAGGTGACAAATTACGTGTTCAGGGTTAGCGATCTCTACATCACCATCATGGGTGATGTCACCTGCAACCACAGGGCCCGAGCCTGATTTGTTCAAAGTAATGAACACTTCATCTTTGCCTTCGGCAACGCGCACAGCCAAACCTTTAAGGTTTAGAAGAATTTCAAGAATATCTTCTTGAACGCCTTCTTTCGTGCTGTACTCATGAAGTACGCCTTCAATTTCTACTTCTGTTACAGCACAACCTGGCATAGAAGATAGAAGGATGCGGCGAAGTGCATTACCCAGAGTATGACCAAAGCCACGCTCTAATGGCTCAAGAGTTACTTTTGCGTGAGTCGAGCTGATTTGTTCGATGTCAACTAGACGTGGCTTAAGAAATTCTGTTACAGAACCCTGCATTGTGTCCTCTCTTTAGTTTAAACCTTACTTAGAGTAAAGCTCGACGATCAATTGTTCGTTGATGTCAGCTGATAGATCAGAACGCTCAGGCATACGCTTGAATGTACCTTCCATCTTGCCACCATCTACTTCAATCCAAGTTGGTTTTTCACGTTGTTCAGCAACTTCTAGAGCTGCTTTGATACGAGCTTGCTGTTTAGCTTTCTCGCGAATAGAAACAACGTCATTAGCCGCTACTTTGAAAGAAGGAACGTTTACAACTTTACCGTTTACTAGGATAGCTTTGTGGCTAACTAGCTGACGTGCTTCTGCGCGAGTTGCGCCAAAGCCCATGCGGTAAACTACGTTATCAAGACGACCTTCAAGAAGCTGAAGTAGGTTTTCACCAGTGTTGCCTTTTAGGCGAGCAGCTTCTTTGTAGTAGTTACGGAATTGTTTTTCTAGAACGCCGTACATACGACGTACTTTTTGCTTCTCACGAAGCTGAACGCCATACTCAGATAGACGACCGCGACGAGCGCCGTGTACACCTGGTGCGTTATCAATTTTACACTTGGTATCGATCGCGCGAACACCAGACTTAAGGAATAAGTCAGTGCCTTCACGACGGCTAAGCTTCAGCTTAGGACCCAAATATCTTGCCATGATTCTTCTCCAATTGTCCTAGAAACGTTATACGCGACGTTTCTTAGGTGGACGACAACCGTTATGAGGGATTGGTGTAGCATCAACGATGTTTGTGATGCGGAAACCAGCGGCGTTTAGTGCACGAACAGTAGATTCGCGACCTGGACCAGGACCCTTAACCATAACTTCCAAGTTCTTTAGGCCGTATTCTTTAGCCATTTCAGCACAACGCTCAGCAGCAACCTGTGCAGCGAACGGAGTAGACTTACGAGAACCACGGAAACCAGAACCACCTGCAGTAGCCCATGCAAGAGCGTTACCTTGACGGTCAGTAATGGTTACGATTGTGTTATTGAAAGAAGCATGGATGTGCGCAACGCCATCTGCAACTTGCTTGCGTACGCGCTTACGAGCGCGAGTTGGTTGTTTAGCCATTGTACTCTACCTTCCCGATTATTTCTTGATCGGCTTACGCGGACCCTTACGGGTGCGAGCGTTGGTTTTAGTACGCTGTCCACGTAGTGGTAGACTGCGACGATGACGAAGACCACGGTAACAGCCAAGGTCCATAAGACGCTTGATGTTCATAGATACTTCACGACGTAGATCACCTTCTACAGTGTACTTAGCTACACCATCACGCAGTTGATCGATCTGCTCTTCAGTTAGTTCACTGATCTTAACATTTTCAGCAATACCCACTTCAGCTAGGATAGCTTGAGAGCGAGTTTTACCGATGCCGTAGATCGCTGTTAGAGCGATTACTGCATGTTTCTGATCAGGAATGTTAATGCCTGCTATACGGGCCATTATTCACTCCTAAGTGTTTCTATAAAAGAATTAGCCGCAGCAAAGCCCGTTATGGATACGCTGCGGAATACTACTTCTTTTGCACGCAAAAGGTAGGCCGAGGAATATACTCGACCCAACCTTCATTTTCAAGTAAAAATTTCTGCTAATTAGCCTTGGCGCTGTTTGTGCTTTGGCTCACTGCAAATCACGCGAACGACACCGTTACGCTTGATTACTTTACAGTTACGGCAGATTTTTTTAACGGAAGCACGAACTTTCATTGCTAAACTCCGTAAATGAAACTGAGTCTACCGCCGGATTAACGGCCGTAGCCTTTCAGATTCGCTTTCTTCAACACAGAATCATACTGTTGAGACATCAGATGAGTCTGTACCTGTGCCATAAAGTCCATAATTACAACAACTACGATTAGTAGCGATGTACCGCCGAAGTAGAAACGTACGTTCCACGCGACCATCATGAACTCGGGAATCAGACAGATAAAGGTAATGTACAGTGCACCAGCAAGGGTTAAACGTGTCATTACTTTATCAATGTATTTCGCTGTCTGCTCACCTGGGCGGATACCGGGTACGAATGCACCAGACTTCTTCAAGTTATCTGCTGTTTCACGCGGGTTGAAAACCAACGCCGTGTAGAAGAAACAGAAGAAGATAATTGCTGCTGCATAAAGCATTACATACAACGGTTGACCTGGGCTAAGAGCCAAAGACACGTCAGTTAACCAACCGAACGCGCTGCTCTCACCGTTTTGACCAAACCACTGAGCCAATGTTCCTGGGAACAAGATAATACTTGATGCAAAAATCGCTGGAATTACACCTGCCATGTTAATTTTAAGAGGCAAGTGCGAGCTTTGCGCAGCAAACACTTTACGACCTTGTTGACGTTTCGCATAGTTAACGACGATTCGGCGTTGACCACGTTCCATGAAAACAACGAAGTAAATTACTGCAAAAGCTAATACCGCGATTAGCAACAGAAGAAGTACATGCAATTCACCTTGACGCGCTTGCTCGATTGTTTGACCGATTGCAGAAGGCAATCCAGCAACAATACCTGCAAAAATCAGTATCGAAATACCGTTACCAATTCCGCGCTCTGTAATTTGTTCACCTAACCACATCAAGAACATGGTACCGGTTACTAAACTTACGGTAGCAATTAGCGTAAACATGGTTTGGTTGATAACAACCAGATTGTCGACCATGTTTGGTAGGCCAGTTGCAATACCTATAGCTTGGAAGGTTGCAAGTACAAGCGTGCCGTAGCGTGTGTATTGGCTTATCTTACGACGGCCTGCTTCACCCTCTTTTTTGAGTTCAGCTAACGCTGGATGAACTACAGTTAGCAATTGGACAACAATAGATGCCGAAATATACGGCATGATGCCCAATGCTAATATAGATGCACGCTCAAGAGCACCACCGGAGAACATGTTAAACATTTCAACGATGGTACCTTTTTGCTGTTCGAACAAATCGGCAAGTACAGCAGCGTCAATACCAGGAATCGGCACAAAAGAGCCGGCTCGGAATACTAAAAGTGCACCAATTACGAATAACAAGCGCGACTTTAGTTCACTTAAGCCGCTCTGAGCACTACGAAAATCTTGTCCTGGTTTCTTAGCCATCTGTACCTCGTTCCTCGAGATTATTCCTCGATTTTACCGCCTGCAGCTTCGATTGCAGCTTTAGCGCCTTTAGTCACACGTAGACCTTTAACAGTCACTGCTTTGTTGATTTCACCAGAAAGAACAACTTTTACAAATTCGATGTTCTTAGTGATGATGTTAGCAGCTTTAAGACTGTTTAGATCAACTACGTCACCAGAAACTTTCGCTAGCTCAGCTAGACGAACTTCAGCAGACACTAGGCTCTTACGAGAAGTGAAACCGAATTTTGGTAGACGTTGTTTCAGAGGCATCTGACCGCCTTCGAAACCTGGACGAACACTGCCGCCAGAACGTGATTTTTGACCTTTGTGACCACGGCCACCAGTTTTACCTAGGCCTGAACCGATACCACGACCTACTCGCTTCGCAGAAGTTTTCGCGCCAGCAGCCGGTGCTAGAGTATTCAAACGCATTCTGATTACTCCTCAACTTTAACCATGTAGTAAACCTTGTTGATCATACCGCGAATACACGGAGTATCTTCAAGTTCTACTGTGTGGTTGATTTTACGAAGACCTAGACCGCGCAAAGTAGCTTTGTGCTTTGGCAGACGACCAATTGAGCTTTTAGTTTGAGTTACTTTAATAGTTGCCATGGTGTTCTTACTCCGAAATAGATTCAACAGTTAGACCACGTTTAGCAGCAACCATTTCTGGTGACTTCATGCTACCTAGTGCATCGATCGTTGCACGAACGATGTTGATAGGGTTCGTAGAACCGTACGCTTTAGATAGTACGTTGTGTACACCAGCAACTTCTAGTACTGCACGCATCGCACCACCTGCGATAACACCAGTACCTTCTGCAGCAGGCTGCATGTAAACTTTAGAGCCCGAATGGCGACCTTTCACTGGGTGGTGAAGAGTGCCTTCGTTTAGAGCGATCGTAGTCATGTTACGACGCGCTTTTTCCATTGCTTTTTGAATCGCTGCAGGTACTTCACGAGCTTTGCCGTAACCGAAACCTACACGACCGTTACCGTCACCAACTACTGTTAGTGCAGTGAAGCTCATGATTCGACCACCTTTAACCGTTTTAGAAACACGGTTAACTGCGATTAGCTTTTCTTGCAAATCATTCGCTTGAACTTGTTGTTCTTTAGCCATCTTCCAACCCTACCTTAGAATTTCAGACCAGCTTCGCGAGCAGATTCTGCTAGCGCCGCTACTCGACCGTGGTATTGGAAACCAGAACGATCAAATGCAACTGCAGTTACGCCCTTCTCTAGAGCGCGCTCAGCAATAGCTTTACCCACTGCTTTAGCTGCATCAACGTTACCAGTGTATTTCACTTGCTCACGGATCGCTTTTTCTACAGTAGAAGCTGCTGCGATAACCTCAGAGCCGTTAGCCGCGATAACCTGTGCGTACACGTGACGAGGAGTACGGTGTACAACTAGGCGAGTCGCACCCAGTTCTGCAATCTTACGACGTGCACGTGTAGCACGACGGATGCGAGATGCTTTCTTATCCATAGTGTTACCTTACTTCTTCTTAGCTTCTTTAGTACGCACATTTTCATCTGCGTAACGAACACCTTTGCCTTTGTATGGCTCAGGCTCACGGTAAGAACGAATGTCAGCCGCAACTTGACCAACTAGTTGCTTGTCAGCACCAGTGATCACGATTTCAGTTTGGCTTGGACATTCAGCTTTAATACCCGCTGGCAACTCGTGCTCAACTGGGTGTGAGAAGCCTAGTGTTAGACCTACAGCGTTGCCTTTGATAGCAGCACGGTAACCTACACCTTTAAGAGTTAGCTTCTTAGTAAAGCCTTCAGTAACACCAACAACCATGTTGTTAACTAGAGCGCGAGCAGTACCTGCTTGAGCCCATGCGTTAGCAACACCTTCTTTAGGACCGAAAGTCAGGTTATTTTCTTCCTGAGCGATTACAACTGCGTTGTTAAGAACGCGAGTTAGTTCGCCTTTCGCACCTTTTACAGTGATTTCTTGGCCGTTTAGTTTCACCTCTACGCCAGCTGGAATAGCGACAGGTGCTTTTGCAACACGAGACATAGTCTACTCCTTATTAAGCTACGTAAGCGATGATTTCACCACCAAGACCTGCTTTACGTGCAGCGCGGTCTGACATAAGACCCTTGGAAGTAGAAACGATAGCAATACCAAGACCACCCATTACAGAAGGAAGTTCATCTTTCTTCTTGTAAACACGTAGACCTGGACGAGAAACACGTTTAAGTTGCTCGATTACTGGTTTAGCTTGGAAGTACTTAAGTGTAACTTCTAGCTCAGGTTTTGCTTCGCCTTCAACAGCGAAGTCAACGATGTAACCTTCAGCTTTTAGTAGTGCAGCAATTGCAACTTTAAGCTTTGAAGAAGGCATTTTTACAGCAACTTTGTTTGCTGCCTGACCGTTACGAACGCGGGTCAGCATATCCGAAATCGGATCTTGCATGCTCATATGATTTACTCCAAATGATTAAGTGGCAATTACCAGCTAGCCTTACGAAGACCCGGAATCTCGCCTTTCATGCAAGCTTCACGAACCTTAATACGGCTTAGACCGAACTTACGTAGGTAACCGTGTGGACGACCAGTTTGGTTGCAACGGTTGCGCTGACGTGATGCACTTGAATCACGTGGAAGAGATTGCAGTGTAAGAACCGCGTTCCAACGATCTTCTTCAGATGCGTTTACATCGCTGATGATAGCTTTTAGCGCTGCACGCTTTTCAGCGAACTTAGCTACTAGCTTCGCACGTTTTGCTTCACGTGCTTTCATTGAATTTTTAGCCATAACAGTAACCCTTCACCTTACTTACGGAATGGGAAGTTAAAGGCAGCCAGCAGAGCACGGCCTTCCTCATCAGTACCAGCAGACGTCGTAATAGTGATGTCTAGACCGCGTACTCGATCAACTTTATCAAAGTCGATTTCCGGGAAGATGATTTGCTCGCGAACGCCCATGCTGTAGTTACCGCGACCGTCAAAAGACTTAGCGCTAACACCACGGAAGTCACGTACACGTGGAAGAGCGATGTTAATTAAACGCTCAAGAAAATCCCACATACGTTCGCCACGCAAGGTTACTTTACAACCGATAGGGTAGCCTTCACGGATTTTGAAACCTGCAACAGATTTGCGCGCTTTTGTGATAAGTGGCTTTTGACCAGAGATCGTTGCCATATCAGACGCTGCATTTTCTAGCAGTTTCTTATCGTTGATTGCTTCACCAACACCCATGTTTAGGGTGATTTTCTCGATTCTAGGGACTTGCATGACGCTTGTGTAACCGAACTGTTTGGTCAGTTCAGCGACTACAGACGACTTGTAGTAATCATGCAGTTTCGCCATAGTAGAACTCCAAATTACTTCTATTAGTTAGAAACGGTTTCGCCGTTAGACTTGAAGAAACGAACTTTTTTGCCGTCTTCAAAACGGAAACCGATACGGTCAGCTTTACCAGTAGCTGCGTTAAAGATAGCCACGTTAGAAACGTCGATAGCTGCTTCTTGCTCTACGATACCGCCTTGGATACCCATAGCTGGAACAGGTTTCTGATGTTTCTTAACTAGGTTGATACCTTCAACGATAACTTTACCAGTTGCTAGAACCTTAGTTACTTTACCTTTCTTGCCTTTGTCTTTACCAGCAAGAACGATTACTTCGTCATTACGACGGATTTTAGCTGCCATTTCTACGTGCTCCTTACAGAACTTCTGGAGCCAGTGAAACGATCTTCATGAACTTATCGCCACGAAGTTCGCGTGTCACAGGACCAAAGATACGTGTACCGATTGGTTGCTCAGTATTGTCGTTTAGCAATACGCAAGCATTTCGGTCGAAGCGAATGACAGAACCGTCAGGACGACGTACGCCTTTACGGGTGCGCACTACCACCGCCTTCAGAACATCACCTTTTTTAACTTTACCGCGAGGGATTGCTTCCTTCACAGTAACTTTGATGACGTCACCGATATGTGCATAACGGCGGTGAGAGCCACCCAGAACCTTAATACACATTACGCTGCGTGCGCCTGAGTTATCAGCTGCGTCCAGCATACTTTGCATTTGGATCATGTTAGTGCTCCGCTAAATATTAATAACTAGACCCATCACGGGTCGGGCTGCCTCTTTAAAAGGGACGCGAATTGTACCACCCTTTTTTGTGATTGGGTAGTCAAAAAATAAACGGCTCCAAAAATATTTTGGAGCCGCTTTAGTTTCATAGAATTAACGAGATTAAATCTTCGCCTTTTCTAGAACTTTTACCAAAGTCCAAGACTTAGTCTTAGACAGTGGACGACACTCTGCGATTTCAACTGTGTCGCCTAGGCCACACTCGTTGTTCTCGTCATGTGCGTGTACTTTAGTCGTACGTTTTACGTATTTACCGTAGATTGGGTGTTTTACGAAACGTTCGATAGCAACAGTGATAGACTTGTCCATCTTGTCGCTAACAACACGACCTTGTTGAGTACGTTTTACTTCGCTCATTATGCGCCTGCCTTCTCAGTCAAAACAGTTTTCACACGTGCGATATCACGGCGTACAGCTTTCAGAGTATGAGTTTGCTGTAGTTGACCAGTCGCAGCTTGCATGCGCAAGTTGAACTGTTCGCGTAGCAAATTCATTAGCTCAGCGTTAAGCTCTTCAACGCTTTTCTCGCGTAGATCTTGTGCTTTCATCACATCACCTGCTTAGTTACAAATGTAGTTTTGAAAGGCAGTTTACGTGCCGCAAGACGGAACGCTTCACGTGCCAATTCTTCAGGTACACCACCCATTTCGTACATAACCTTACCAGGTTGGATTTGGGCTACCCAGTACTCAACGTTACCTTTACCCTTACCTTGACGAACTTCAAGTGGTTTTTCTGTGATTGGTTTGTCTGGGAACACACGGATCCAGATTTTACCTTGACGCTTAACGTGACGTGTCATTGCACGACGTGCCGCTTCGATTTGACGAGCAGTTAGACGACCACGGCCAACAGCTTTAAGACCGAATTCGCCGAAGCTTACATCAGTACCTTTAGCTAGACCACGGTTACGACCAGTCTGAACCTTACGGAACTTAGTACGTTTAGGTTGTAGCATCTGTCGACTCCTTACTTACGGCCTTTACGCTGCTTCTTAGGCTTGTCGCCTTTAGGCTCTACAGCGTTAGCTGCTGGCATACCACCTAGGATTTCACCTTTGAAGATCCAAGTTTTAATGCCGATCACACCGTATTGAGTGTGAGCCGAAGAAGTTGCGTAATCAATGTCAGCACGTAGAGTGTGTAGAGGCACACGGCCTTCACGGTACCACTCTGAACGTGCGATTTCAGCGCCGCCTAGACGACCGCTTACTTCCACTTTGATACCTTTAGCGCCTAGGCGCATTGCGTTTTGTACTGCGCGCTTCATAGCACGACGGAACATAACACGACGCTCTAGCTGAGACGCGATGCTGTCACCAACAAGTTGCGCATCTAGTTCAGGCTTACGTACTTCAGCGATGTTAATTTGCGCTGGTACACCTGCAATTTTAGCTACAGCTGCGCGTAGCTTCTCAACGTCTTCACCTTTCTTACCGATAACAACGCCTGGACGAGCAGTGTGAATAGTCACACGGATGCTCTTAGCAGGACGCTCGATAACGATACGTGATAGAGACGCTTTTTTCAGTTCACTTGTAAGGAACTGACGTACCTTGAAGTCGCCGTCTAGGTTGTCAGCGAAATCTTTGGTGTTAGCAAACCATGTAGCATTCCAAGGCTTAACGATGCCTAGACGAATACCATTTGGATGTACTTTTTGACCCATTGCTTACTCTCCTAGTCTCTAGCGATCTGCTACAACAACAGTGATGTGGCTTGAACGCTTCAAGATACGATCCGCACGACCTTTAGCACGAGGCATAATACGCTTCATGGTTGGGCCTTCATCTACAAAGATTTTTGCGACATTCAGATCGTCAATATCTGCACCTTCGTTGTGCTCCGCGTTAGCGATAGCAGACTCTAGAACTTTCTTAACTAGTGCAGCAGCTTTTTTGTTGCTGAACGTTAGGATTTCTAGAGCTTGGTCAACAGATTTACCACGGATTAGATCCGCAACTAAGCGAGCTTTCTGAGGCGAAATGCGAGCAAAGTTATGTTTAGCAATTGCTTCCATTATCTACTCCTTAGCGCTTCTTAGCTTTCTTATCCGCAGCGTGACCGCGGTAAGTGCGTGTTGGTGCGAATTCACCCAGTTTGTGACCGATCATTTCATCAGTTACAAATACTGGTACGTGCTGACGACCATTATGGACAGCGATGGTCAAACCGATCATCGTAGGGATGATCATTGAACGACGGGACCAAGTCTTAATAGGCTTTTTGTCTCCGCTTTCCACCGCTTTCTCTACCTTCTTCAGCAAGTGTAGGTCAATAAAAGGACCTTTCTTGAGAGAACGTGGCATGGCGATTCCTCTTTATATAGATTACTTGTTACGACGACGTACGATGTACTTGTCAGTGCGTTTGTTCTTACGAGTCTTGAAGCCTTTAGTAGGCATACCCCAAGGAGATACTGGGTGACGACCACCAGAAGTACGGCCTTCACCACCACCATGTGGGTGGTCAATCGGGTTCATTACAACACCACGAACCGTTGGACGGATACCGCGATGACGTGATGCACCTGCTTTACCAAGTTCACGTAGCATGTGCTCAGAGTTACCAACTTCACCGATTGTTGCACGGCCTTCAGAAAGAACTTTGCGCATCTCGCCAGAACGTAGACGGATAGTTACGTACGCACCGTCGCGAGCAACGATTTGAGCGTAAGCACCAGCCGAACGAGCTAGCTGACCACCTTTACCAGGCTTAAGTTCAACGTTATGTACTGTTGAACCTACTGGGATATTACGCATTGGTAGAGTGTTACCAGCTTTGATTGGTGCATCAACACCAGACTGAATAACATCACCAGCTACAACACCTTTAGGTGCTAGGATGTAGCGACGCTCACCGTCTTTGTAAAGAACTAGAGCAATGTTTGCGCTACGGTTTGGATCGTATTCAAGACGCTCAACTGTCGCTGGAATACCATCTTTAGTACGTTTGAAGTCAACTACACGGTAGTGGTGCTTGTGACCACCGCCGATGTGACGTACTGTGATACGACCCTTGTTGTTACGACCACCGTTCTTAGAGTTTTTCTCTAGAAGAGGTGCGTATGGCTTGCCCTTGTGTAGGTCAGCGTTAACAACTTTAACAACGTGACGACGACCAGGGGAAGTCGGCTTACATTTAACAATAGCCATTTTTAACTACTCCTGTTATTCCGCGCCGCCAACGAAGTCAAGATCTTGACCTTCTTTCAAAGTAACGTACGCTTTCTTAACGTCGCTGCGGCGACCTTGGCGTAGACCTTGACGTTTGGTCTTACCCTTAGTGATAAGAGTATTTACAGACTTAACTTCAACTTCAAATAGCTTTTCTACAGCTGCTTTGATCTCTTTTTTAGTCGCATCTTTAGCTACTTTGAAAACGATAGTGTTCGCTTTCTCAGCTGCCATAGTTGCTTTTTCAGAGATGTGCGGTGCACGTAGAACTTTTAGGATACGCTCTTCAGTGATCATGCTAGCATTTCCTCTACTTGCTTAACTGCTTCTGCAGTCATTACAACTTTGTCAAACGCGATTAGAGATACTGGATCGATACCAGCAACATCACGTGCGTCAACTTTGTATAGGTTACGAGCAGCTAGGAATAGATTCTCATCTACTTCGCTAGTCACGATTAGAGCGTCAGTTAGCTCAAGCTCTTTAAGCTTAGCAACTAGCTCTTTAGTCTTTGGTGCTTCAACTGAGAAGTTATCAACAACGATTAGACGCTCTTGACGAACAAGCTCAGAAAGAATGCTCTTCATAGCACCACGGTACATTTTTTTGTTTACTTTTTGGCTGTGATCTTGTGGTTTCGCAGCAAAAGTAACACCACCTGTACGCCAGATTGGGCTACGGATTGTACCAGCACGCGCACGGCCAGTACCTTTTTGACGCCATGGCTTAGCGCCACCGCCAGAAACTTCTGAACGTGTTTTTTGAGCACGAGTACCTTGACGAGCACCTGCTGCGTACGCAACAACTACTTGGTGTACAAGAGCTTCGTTAAACTCACGTCCGAAAGTAGTTTCGGAAACAGTTAGTGCATCGGCACCTTTAACCATTAGTTCCATTACTTACTCCTGAGACGTTATGCTTTAACAGCTGGTTTAACGATCACGTTGCCGCCAGTTGCGCCTGGGACTGCACCTTTAATAAGAAGCAGGTTGCGCTCAGCGTCAACACGTACGATCTCTAGGTTTTGAGTCGTTACACGCTCAGCACCCATGTGACCTGCCATTTTCTTGCCTTTAAATACGCGACCTGGAGTCTGACATTGACCGATAGAACCAGGAGCACGGTGAGACAATGAGTTACCGTGAGTCATATCTTGAGTACGGAAGTTCCAACGCTTAACAGCGCCTTGGAAACCTTTACCCTTAGATGTACCAGTAACGTCTACTTTCTTAGTTTCGTTGAATAGTTCAACAGTTAGTTCTGAACCAACTTCGAACTCTTCGCCGTTTTCTAAACGGAATTCCCAAAGACCGCGACCAGCTTCAACGCCAGCTTTAGCAAAGTGACCTGCTTCAGCTTTGTTTACACGGTTAGCTTTCTTAGAACCAGCTGTAACCTGGATTGCTGCGTAGCCGTCAGTTTCAAGAGTTTTCACTTGAGAAACACGGTTAGCTTCAACCTCAACAACTGTTACTGGGATAGAAACGCCTTCTTCAGTAAATACGCGGGTCATGCCCACTTTACGACCGATTAGACCAATCATACTTCTAATCTCCCTTAACCTAGGCTAATTTGAACGTCAACGCCCGCAGCAAGGTCTAGACGCATTAGAGCATCAACAGTCTTGTCTGTTGGCTCAACGATGTCGATTAGACGCTTGTGAGTACGGATTTCGTACTGGTCACGTGCTTTCTTGTTAACGTGTGGAGAGATAAGAACTGTGAAACGCTCTTTACGAGTTGGCAGTGGGATTGGACCACGAACCTGTGCGCCAGTGCGCTTAGCTGTTTCAACGATTTCCGCTGTAGAAGCATCGATTAGTTTGTAATCGAAAGCTTTTAGGCGGATACGGATACGTTGGTTCTGCATGAGACAGAGCTCCAAATTTAATAAATTACACAAACAATATCGCCACTCAAACTCGTCAAGACGAGAGAATGCCGATTGATTTATGTGAAACCGTAGCATCCAAGATTAGGACGCATTGTCAGTTAATTTTCGATTAACTATCCCTATATGCCAAAGTCACCTTTGAGGATAGTTTTTCCGAAGAAAAGATAGCTAATTGTATTAACCGCGAACATAAGCTGAGTATACATTACCTCACAAATCCTTAGATTTGCTCGCTCCTCACTGCTCATTGGTTCACAACTGGCTTAACCAGTGCGCTGCATTATACAGATCACACTTTAGGTTGCAAGCGCTGAGTGAAAAATAATCGGGAATATTCCAAACCCCATACATTCCTCTTCGCTTGGTAGCCATTAAAACAAAAAGGACGCCGAAGCGTCCTTTTCTAAACTGTAATCGTAATAGCGGCTGCTATTATTTCTTACCGCTTGATAGTGCACCGAAACGCTTGTTGAAGCGATCAACACGGCCGCCTGTATCAACGATACGTTGCTTACCAGTGTAGAATGGGTGACACTTGTCACATACGTCTAGGTGGATAGACTCTTTACCTAGAGTAGAGTTGAACTCAAAAGAGTTGCCGCAAGAACAAGTCGCTTTTACTGCTTTGTATTCTGGGTGGATACCAGCTTTCATGGGATAACCTCAATAGTAGGCCGTGTCGCTATACGAATCTAAGCCGCACACCACACGCAATTAATAATAAAATGGGATACCGCATCAACTAATTGCCGAAGCCATATCTCAAGGCGCGATATAGTAAAGAATCACATTGCTCGGATCAACACATTTGGCAACTTTTTCGCCACTTTTTTAGCCAGACTAATCATAGAGGCACGATTCACGCTGAATCGCATTGCTTTACTCGAATTTCCATACCGATTTTAATAGACTCTCATTTCCTTTCCCTCTTTTTTAATAGCTAAGAATTTATGCGTCCAACCATTGCTAGAGTGGCATTACCCGTTCCGCTCGACAAACAATTTGATTACGCCATTCCGGGGCACCTGTTTCCGGTCATTGGTGGACGCGTTTCCGTACCTTTTGGACGCCAAACGTTAGTTGGCATCGTCACCGCGATGGTTAATCACTCGGACTTTCCCAAAGATCAACTCAAGCCAATCAAAGCAGTTCTTGATTCTCAGCCGATATGGTCTGAAAAGCTTTATTCGTTGCTGACTTGGTGCAGCCAGTTCTACCAATACCCACTTGGAGATACGCTACACAATGCGATGCCAGCAGCTCTACGTAAAGGAAAGCCTGCAGATTTTGCGACGCTACAAGAGTGGCAAATTACCGAATCCGGTAAAGACAAGCTGATGCAAGGGCTTGATCGTCGAGCGGTCAAACAACAAAAGGTCTTGCAAATGTTGGTTAACGGCGCTTTGCCTCACCAGGAATTTGTCGACCAAGAGATAGCCTCAACAGTACTAAAGTCTTTAGAAGAGAAAGGCTGGATTGAACGTATCGAGAAGAAGCCTGTAATCACCCAGTGGGGACAGCACGTTGAATGCGACGTCGAAAAGCCAAAGCTCAACCACGAACAAGCGCTGGCTATTGCGAGTGTAAATAGCCAAACAGGTTTTGCCTCCTATTTATTAGAAGGCGTCACGGGCTCAGGTAAGACAGAAGTGTACCTCAACCTTATCAAGCCAGTTTTAGAGCAAGGGAAACAAGCCTTGGTTTTAGTACCAGAGATTGGCTTAACGCCCCAAACCATCAACCGCTTTAAACGCCGTTTTAATGTGCCAGTTGACGTCATCCACTCCGGGTTAAACGAGACGGAGCGTCTGAATGCGTGGCTTTCTGCACGCGACAAAGCGGCCGGAATCATTATCGGCACACGCTCTGCCCTACTCGCGCCTTTTGCTGATCTCGGGATTATCATTGTGGACGAGGAACATGACACCTCTTACAAACAGCAAGATAGCTTGCGTTATCATGCACGCGATGTTGCTGTCATGCGCGCTCATAAAGAACAAGTTCCGATTGTTCTGGGCTCAGCCACACCTGCACTGGAGACATTGCACAATGCCTTGTCAGGCAAATATCACCATTTAACACTAACCCAACGAGCTGGCTCTGCCGTGCCAACCACTAATAAAGTGTTAGATGTAAAAGGTCAGTATTTAGAAAGTGGCTTATCTGCCCAACTGATTGCCGAGATGCGCAAGCATTTAAAAGCGGGCAATCAAGTAATGTTGTTTCTTAACCGTCGAGGCTTTTCGCCCGCTTTGATGTGCCATGAATGCGGTTGGATTGCAGAATGTAAACGCTGTGATGCGTACTATACGTTCCACCATTACAGCAACGAAATACGCTGCCATCACTGCGGCTCACAACAACCGGTGATTCATCAATGTCAGGGGTGTGGTTCAACCCAATTGGTTACCGTCGGCGTAGGAACGGAACAACTCGAACAACAATTGGCTCAGTTATTTCCAGAATACAACGCCATTCGCATCGACAGAGACAGCACACGTCGCAAAGGTAGTTTGGAAGATGCCCTTGAATCGATTCGTAAAGGTGAACATCAAATTCTGATTGGCACCCAAATGCTGGCTAAGGGGCACCATTTTCCAAATGTAACGCTCGTTGCTCTTTTGGATGTTGATGGCTCTCTCTATAGTAGTGACTTCCGCGCTTCCGAGCGACTAGCGCAGTTGTTTATTCAAGTCGCAGGTCGTGCCGGCCGCGCAAGTAAACCTGGCGAGGTTATCCTACAAACCCACCATCCTGAGCACAGCTTGCTGCAGGCCCTGCTTCAAAAAAACTATCGCCACTTTGCTATGACTGCTCTGGAAGAACGCAAATTGGCTCAGCTTCCGCCTTATAGTTTCTTGACTCTGTTTAAAGCAGAGGCGAACCAAAGTGAGGTAGTTGAAGACTTCCTGCGTCAGGTTCGCTTTACGTTAGAGTCACACCCTCTGTTCGATGATTCCTGCATGGTGTTAGGCCCTACTCCTTCACCTTTGGCCAAGCGGGCTGGTAAATACCGTTGGCAACTATTACTGCAAACTCAGCATCGTTCATTGATGCAAAAGTTATTAACCAGTGCCAAACCTGCTATTGAGTTGTTGCCAAATGCTAAGAAAGTACGCTGGAATTTAGACATAGAACCACAAGATCTCAGCTAGCAAACGTTTAACTATGTAATGAATTACCATTTAATGTGACCAGAATCACACCAAGATTACAGTTTTTGTTAAACAGACCGTAACTTTCACTTTAGAAATGAATAGACTATCCAAATTAGAAAAGTCTAAAGTGACTTGTTTGCACAGGCTTAGATTAAAACAATGACTATTCCCACAAATTGATATCGCGGTGAAGAATCCATTTTCCCACTCGTTAACACGAACTGAGCGAAGAGCAAACACAGCTCTAACTCGGTTTGATTACTCTGATTTCAAACCGGAATAACGTCATCTTGGCAAAAAATAAATGAGAGGTTAAAAACTATGGCGACAATGAAGGATGTTGCCCAGCTTGCGGGAGTGTCTACGGCTACGGTATCTCGAGCCTTAATGAATCCAGAGAAAGTCTCTTCTTCTACACGAAAGAGAGTAGAAGATGCCGTACTTGAAGCGGGTTATTCTCCAAACTCATTAGCGCGTAACTTACGTAGAAACGAATCAAAAACCATTGTTACTATCGTTCCCGACATCTGTGATCCTTATTTTTCTGAAATTATTCGCGGTATTGAAGATGCAGCCATGGAACATGGCTATCTAGTCCTGCTGGGCGATAGCGGACAACAGAAGAAACGCGAAAGCTCTTTCGTAAACCTCGTATTTACTAAGCAGGCAGATGGAATGCTACTGCTTGGTACAGATCTACCATTCGATGTCAGTAAGCCAGAGCAAAAGAACTTACCTCCGATGGTAATGGCGTGTGAATTTGCGCCAGAGCTCGAGCTTCCGACAGTACATATTGATAACCTGACCTCAGCATTTGAAGCGGTGAATTACTTGACTCAATTAGGTCATAAACGCATTGCTCAAATCTCTGGACCAGATACAGCAATATTGTGTCAGTTCCGCCAGCAAGGCTACCAACAAGCCCTGCGCCGTGCCGGCATCAATAAAGATCCACAATATAGTGTCATTACTGAGTTCTCTTTTGATGGCGGAGCAAAAGCCGTTCGTAAACTGCTCGAATTGCCAGAACCACCAACGGCTATTTTCTGTCACTGTGACACAATGGCCATCGGCGCAATTCAAGAAGCGAAAAAGCTTGGCTTACGAGTACCGCAAGATCTCTCTGTTGTGGGCTTTGATGACATTAACTTCGCTCAGTACTGCGATCCACCGTTGACCACCATCTCTCAACCTCGCTATGAGATTGGTCGACAAGCGATGCTAATGATGCTCGAGATGTTAAAAGGCCACGACGTGCATTCAGGCTCGCGTCTGCTTGAAACTAATCTCGTCATTCGTGGAAGTGCAGCGCCACCACAGCGCCCTTAACCTAAAGATTAGGTATTCATCCCCAAAGCGGTGCCAAGGCGCCGCTTTTTATTTACCCCTCCTGCTTTTTGTATATCCCCGAATAAACATAAGCGAGAACGGAAACACACTCCTACACTCGGACGTTGTCGCGCTTTAGCTATCAAGATTCTATCAATAGGGTGTTTTCTCAACTCGTTCTGGATTAACATATTTGCAAGAATCCTTGATGACCAGAAATAACCGTGGCAAATAGAGATTATGTAAGACGGGGGCGAGGCGCCCCAAAAAAGTCGACAAAAAAACAGCCGCCGAGAAGAAAAAAACCTTGGCGCAGTGGCCTGCTCGCTATCTTGCTCGTGGGCGGTTTTGGCTATGGTCTTTACCTTTTGAGTAGCGACCCAGAACCTAAACAACCAGTCGTGAAGCAGCCAACAACCACTGTCAGCAAACCAAAGCCGAAAAAAGACTTGCCGCCACCACCAGAAGAAAAATGGGAATATGTTGAGTCACTACCGAAACGTGAAGTTGAAGTTGTGGCTAAAGAAATTGAAGTTTCTAAAATTCCTTACATCATGCAGTGTGGCGCGTACAAAACTCAGGCACAAGCGGAAGAGCGCAAGCTTGCAATCGCGTTCCAAGGGATGTCGAGCAAGATTCGTAAGAAAGAAGGCAGTTCATGGTATCGCGTGGTGCTAGGTCCGTATAAGTTCAAACGTGATGCAGAACGTGACCGCCATAAACTGCAACGCGCGAAAATCGAGCCGTGTGCGATTTGGAAAGAAAATCTTTAAACTCAGGCCCTAGGAGCTAAGATCCTAGGGCCTTTCTTTTTGCCCCCTTGAATCCCCATTTCTCCTCCCCCATATACTGAATTAAATCCAAAGAGAAATAATCAAGAGGTCGACTGTGACTACCATTGTATCTGTACGTCGAAATAATAAAGTCGTCATCGCGGGTGATGGCCAAGTATCTCTAGGCAATACCGTAATGAAAGGTAATGCGCGCAAAGTTCGCCGCCTATACAACAACCAAGTACTAGCGGGCTTTGCCGGCGGTACTGCGGATGCCTTCACCCTTTTTGAGCGCTTCGAAAGCAAACTGCAAATGCACCAAGGTCACCTAACCAAAGCGGCAGTTGAGCTAGCCAAAGACTGGCGTAGCGATCGTGCTTTGCGCAAGCTCGAAGCCTTACTTGCCGTTGCCGACGAAACCGCATCGTTAATCATTACCGGTAATGGTGATGTCGTACAGCCAGAACACGACCTGATTGCGATTGGCTCTGGTGGTGCTTACGCACAAGCTGCCGCAACCGCCCTACTAGAAAACACAGATCTAGATGCTCGTGAGATCGCGGAAAAAGCTCTCAATATCGCGGGTGACATTTGTGTCTTCACTAACCATCACCACACGGTAGAAGAGCTAGACTCAACAGTAGAGCCTGAAAAACCAACCGCGTAATCGTAACGAAGTAAGGAAAGAATATGTCTGAAATGACGCCTCGCGAAATCGTTCATGAATTGAACCGCCACATTATCGGTCAAGAAAAAGCCAAACGTTCGGTTGCGATTGCACTTCGTAACCGCTGGCGCCGCATGCAGCTTGAAGAAAGCTTGCGTGCCGAAGTGACGCCAAAAAACATCTTGATGATTGGCCCTACTGGTGTTGGTAAGACTGAAATCGCACGACGCCTCGCAAAACTGGCAAATGCCCCTTTCATCAAAGTTGAAGCGACAAAATTCACCGAAGTGGGTTACGTTGGTAAAGAAGTTGAAACCATCATCCGTGACCTAACCGATGTCGCTGTGAAAATGACGCATCAACAAGCAATGGAGAAAGTGAAATTCCGCGCAGAAGAGCAAGCAGAAGAACGCATTCTTGATGCGCTACTGCCACCAGCACGTGATAGTTGGGGTCAAGCAGAGCAAACGGAAGAGTCTTCTCACACTCGCCAGATCTTCCGTAAGAAACTGCGTGAAGGCCAACTAGACGATAAAGAAATTGAAATCGACGTAGCCGCACCGCAGATGGGCGTAGAGATCATGGCGCCTCCTGGTATGGAAGAGATGACTAACCAGCTGCAAGGCATGTTCCAAAACCTGGCAGGCGACACTAAGAAAAAACGTAAGCTGAAAATCAAAGACGCAATGAAAGCGTTAGCGGAAGAAGAAGCGGCGAAACTGGTAAACCAAGAAGAGCTAAAAGAAGCAGCGATTTTCAACGTTGAAAACAACGGCATCGTATTTATCGATGAGATCGACAAGATCTGTAAACGCGGCGAGAGCTCAGGCCCAGACGTTTCACGCGAAGGTGTTCAGCGCGACCTACTTCCATTGATTGAAGGCAGCACGGTATCAACCAAGCACGGCATGGTAAAAACAGACCACATTCTGTTTGTTGCATCTGGTGCATTCCAAGTGGCAAAACCATCTGACTTGATCCCAGAATTGCAAGGTCGTCTACCAATTCGTGTTGAGCTAGAAGCACTAAGCAGCAACGACTTCAAACGCATTCTGACAGAACCAAAAGCCTCTCTAACAGAGCAGTACGTTGCGTTGATGAAAACGGAAGATGTGGACATCGAATTCACAGAAGACGGCATCACGCAAATCGCGGAAGCGGCATGGACGGTCAACGAAAGCACAGAAAACATCGGTGCTCGTCGCTTACACACCGTAATGGAACGCTTGATGGATGAAATCTCTTACGATGCAGCGGAGCAATCTGGCGCTAAATTCGTTATTGATTCCGCTTACGTGAAAGCGCGCCTAGGCGACACGATTGAAAATGAAGATCTAAGCCGCTTTATTCTTTAATCGCAATCTATTTTACCAAAGCCCAGAACCTTGTTTCTGGGCTTTTTGTATAGAATGACGGCCACTGTGACAACACCTAAATCAAAAGTTCTCGTCATTCTAGCGAGCTCAAGTGAGACTAAGAATCTGCTAACAGCAGACGCCTATTCTTTCCAACTCACCTTAACCACGGCACTATTGGGACGATAGATTCTGAATCACCTCGTTCCTCGCTGTTCAGAATGACGGTTACTGTGACAACACCTAAATCAAAAAGATCTCGTCATTCTAGCGAGCTCAAGCGAGACTAAGAATCTAGTAACAGCAGACGCCTATTCTTTCACACTCACCTTCACCACCGCACAACCGGGACGATAGATTCTGAATCACCTCGTTCCTCGCTGTTCAGAATGACGGTTACTGTGACAACACCTAAATCAAAAGATCTCGCATTCTAGCGAGCTTAAGCAAGACTAAGAATCTGGTAACAGCAGACGCCTATTCTTTCCAACTCACCTTCACCACCGCACAACCGGGACGATAGATTCTGAATCACCTCGTTCCTCGCTGTTCAGAATGACGGTGACTTAGACAACATCTAAATCAAAAGACCTGGTCATTCTAGCGAGCTCAAGCGAGACTAAGAATCTGGTAACAGCAGACGCCTATTCTTTCCCACTCCCCTTCACCACCGCACAATCGGATGATCGATTCTGAATCACACTCGTTGTTCAGAATGACGGTGACTTTGACAACACCTAAATCAAAAGATCTCGCATTCTAGCGAGCTTAAGCAAGACTAAGAATCTGGCAACAGCAGACGCCTATTCTTCCCCACTCACCTTAACCACCGCACAATCGGATGATCGATTCTGAATCACACTCGTTGTTCAGAATGACGGTGACTTTGACAATACCTAAATCAAAAAAGATCTCGTCATTCTAGCGAGCTCAAGCGAGACTAAGAATCTGCTAACAGCAAACGCCTTTCTTTCCCACTCACCTTCACCACTGCACAACCGGATGATAGATTCTGAATAACCCTTTGACTTCTAGTTGAGTTGTTTTAGGTCAATAGCGTATCTGCCTCTTTGTGCTTATACTGGGCACATTGGTTACTAGCACGAAATTTCCATGAAACAATCTCTACAGATCTGGCTTGAAGCCGCTCGTCCAAAAACATTACCTCTGGCATTGGTCTCTATCTTAACAGGTAGCGTGCTCGCCTACTCGGCGGGTCATTTCTCACTGACGATTGCCATCATGGCTTTCGTAACCGCGACATTGCTGCAAATTCTGTCCAACCTGGCAAACGACTATGGCGATGCCGTTCAAGGTACAGATAATGACAAACGCCTCGGCCCATTACGAGCGATGCAGTCTGGCGCGGTAAGTGCTAAACAGATGAAACAAGCGATTATCTTTAACATCGTTCTGACCGCAATCTCAGGCTTGGTGTTAGTTTTCTATTCACTAAGTTCACT
This sequence comes from Vibrio sp. 2130-1, assembly GCF_033339515.1. Classification (NCBI taxonomy): domain Bacteria; kingdom Pseudomonadati; phylum Pseudomonadota; class Gammaproteobacteria; order Vibrionales; family Vibrionaceae; genus Vibrio; species Vibrio sp. 2130-1. The sequence goes on along the minus strand of NZ_JAWOUT010000006.1, from coordinate 223,704 downwards.
GGAAAGCATTGTTACTTTTATCGGGCTGGGAATTTTGGCCATTCTCGCCGCCATTGCTTATACCATGGGTAGCAAACCATACGGTTACGTGGGGCTTGGCGATATATCAGTATTCTTGTTTTTTGGTTTACTCGGCGTATCCGGTACCTACTTCTTGCATACTGGTCACGTAGACACCACGCTATTCTTACCTGCTTTAGGCTGCGGTTTACTCGCCGTTGCAGTCCTCAATATCAACAATATGCGTGATATAGAGAACGACCGAGAGTGTGGTAAACGCACGGTGGCGGTACGCTTAGGTCAACGTAAAGCCAAACAGTACCACTTTATTTTACTTGGCGGAGCTATCCTTGCCTTTGCGGCTTACTTGTTAATTCAAGACAAACCCGTTTGGATTAGCTTGCCATTCTTACTTAGTATTTATTTCGTGGCCGATCATGGTAAAGCGGTTTGGCATACACAAAAGCCTGCTCAAATAGCACCAATGATGCCAGTCATCGTGAAATGCTCTCTAGTCACCAACGTTTTGTTTGCAACAATTGTGGTAGCTCAAACTCTAGTAAGTTAAAAAAGGATTGTCATTGCATTGACTTAATGCCTAGATATACTCAAAGACAACCAATTTCTGTTTAGAAAGGTACGCTATGGAATACAATACCTCAGCACTCTGTGATATCTACCTCGATCAGGTAGATGTGGTTGAACCAATGTTCAGTAACTTTGGCGGTCGCGCTTCATTTGCCGGGCAAATCACCACCATCAAGTGTTTTGAAGATAATTCGTTGATCCGCGAGACATTAGAGCAAGATGGACTTGGTCGCGTTTTGTTAATTGACGGTGGCGGTTCCCTACGTAAAGCCCTTATCGATGCAGAAATCGCAACCATTGCGGAAGAAAACGAGTGGGAAGGCATTGTCGTTTACGGCTGTGTTCGTGAAGTAGATGAACTTGAAGATATGAACTTAGGCATTCAAGCCCTCGCTTCTATTCCTGTTGGAGCGACCAGTCAGGGTATTGGCGAATTGGATGTACCAGTCAACTTTGGCGGCGTTAGCTTCCTTCCAGAAGATTACATTTATGCTGATAGCACCGGAATTATCCTGTCGCCTGAACCATTGAATATTGATTTAGAGTTGGATGAAGAAGCATAGCGAGTCTTAGGTGTCTAAGTTATAGGGTCTTCTCTTAGCTATCAGCGCCTAGCCTTGTCTTAACATTTTCTACTTCCCTAAAACACAAACACCCGCTTAGCGCGGGTGTTTTTAATTTGGAATGAAGAAGCTGAATTATTCCACTTCGTCCATTTTGCCAAGTAGTGCACGAATGCGCTCTTGCCATTGTGCGTGCTCTTGCTGTGCTTGTTGTGCTTTTTGCTCTAGCTCTTCACGTTGAGAGCGAAGCTCGTTAGCTTCTTCCGCAAGTTTAGCTTTATCTTCTTTCAGCTCTTCGACTTCCATCTGAAGAAGAGTGATTGTGTCAACTGCAGTTTGAATTTTAGATTCTAGTTGTTCTAGTACTTCAAAAGACATCTTGGCCTACCTATGTTATTCCGTTGGGACGATGTGCGAGATTGATGCACACCTAACCTATATAAGGTTCATTCTACTCAGCGTCGCGATGAGAAACACTCACTATATTCGATATTTTGCATCATTCGGTCAAAAAATCAGCGCAATCTCACTAAACGCTGACTTTTCTTGTCGCCGAAGCATTTTTGAGCAAGGATTTTGCGTCCCGCTACTCTGAAAATCGCCCTAAGTATTGATCAAATTCAAGTTAGATAAAGTAAAAGCCTCGCAAAAAGGCAAACGTTTACTCGACCTTGTGATAGAATCGCCGCGCAAATTCTTCTTCCCTCTTGCTTACTTGGAGACATCATGAAACGCGATTTAGCAATGGCATTTTCCCGTGTGACTGAAGGTGCAGCTCTGGCTGGTTACAAATGGCTTGGCCGTGGCGATAAAAATGCAGCCGATGGCGCAGCTGTTGAAGTTATGCGCACGCTACTGAACAAAACAGATATCAGTGGTGAAATTGTCATTGGTGAAGGTGAAATCGATGATGCGCCAATGCTGTACATTGGAGAGCAAGTTGGTATTGGTGGTGATGAAGTGGATATCGCTGTCGACCCGATTGAAGGGACGCGTATGACGGCAATGGGACAATCGAACGCACTAGCCGTACTTGCCGCAGGTGAGAAAGGCAGCTTTCTTAAAGCGCCAGATATGTACATGGAAAAACTGGTTGTTGGCCCTGGTGCAAAAGGCGTAATTGACTTAGAAAAGCCGTTAAAAGAAAACCTAGAGAACGTAGCAAAAGCCCTGAACAAGCCACTTGATACCCTAGTCGTTATTACCCTTGCAAAACCTCGCCACGATAACGTTATTGCAGAAATGCAAGCAATGGGCGTGCGTGTCTTTGCGGTGCCTGATGGTGACGTGGCTGCCTCTATTCTAACTTGTATGCCAGACAGTGAAGTGGACATGATGTACTGTATTGGCGGTGCGCCAGAAGGGGTTGTATCAGCAGCGGTAATTCGAGCGCTAGATGGTGACATGCACGGTCGCCTGCTTCCTCGTCATGAGGTAAAAGGCGATACTGAAGAAAACCGCATTTACGGCGCAGATGAACTAAAACGCTGCGATGAAATGGGCGTAAAAGCGAATGTTGTCCTCAAAATGGAAGACATGGCTCGTAGCGACAATGTGGTATTTTCAGCAACAGGCATTACTAAAGGTGACTTGCTAGAAGGCATCTCTCGCCAAGGCAATATCGCAACCACAGAAACGCTGCTCGTGCGTGGTCGATGCCGTACTATTCGTCGCATTAAGTCGACTCACTACCTAGATCGTAAAGATCCAGAAGTGCGTGATATTATTCTTTAAGCATTTCTCGAGGCTCTCGCTCAATCTGAGTTTGAGCCTTTCTTTCCGCACAACGGGCAATAGATTCTGAATCACACTCGTTCCTCGTTGTTCAGAATGACGTTGACTTTAATAAGCTCTAAATCAAAAGAGCTCGTCATTCTAGCGAGCTCCAGCGAGACTAAGAATCTGGTAACAGCAAACTCCTATTCTGTCCTGCTCGCCTTAACCGCTGCTCAACCAAAAGATAGATTCTGAATCACTCTCGTTCCTCGTTGTTCTGAATGACGGTGACTTTAATTAGCCCTAAATCAAAAAATTCGTCATTCTAGCGAGCCCCAGCGAGACTAAGAATCTAGTAGTAACAAGCTCCTGTTCTTGCCTGGTCACCTTAACCACTACTCAACCAAAAGATAGATTCTGAATCACTCTCGTTCCTCGTTGTTCAGAATGACGGTGGTTTTAATTAGCCCTAAATCAAAAGAATTCGTCATTCTAGCGAGCCCCAGCGAGACTAAGAATCTAGTAGTAACAAGCTCCTATTCTTGCCTGGTCACCTTAACCACTACTCAACCAAAAGATAGATTCTGAATCACCTCGTTCCTCGTTGTTCAGAATGACGACATATCTTGGCTCATATGAACATAGCCCCTACAAATCCACACTCAAATTAAGTCAACACTTTTCTTTACTAACCCTATCGCGCATAATATGTACTGACGTATAAATGGTGGGTATATGAAGACCGTAGATAGGATATTGCAAATCGTTAAGCGTGATGGCTCCGTCACTGCAAAACAACTCTCTTCTGAGCTAGGTATGACAACCATGGGGGCTCGTCAGCACCTGCAAAGTTTAGAAGATGATGGCATTCTTTCTATCCATGACGTAAAAGTAAAAGTTGGTCGCCCTGCTCGTCATTGGTCTCTCACTCAAAAGGGTCATGAGCAATTTGCTGACCGTCACGGTGAGTTGACCATTCAGTTTATAGAAGCTGTCGAACATATCTTTGGCAAAGATGGACTGGAAAAAGTCACATCAGAGAGGGAAAAACTCACGTTACAAAGTTATCGTCAGCACCTTGAGCAATGCGACTCTCTGCAAAGCAAACTAGAAACACTCGTCACATTAAGAGAGCAAGAAGGCTATATGGCTGAACTCGAGAAAGATGAGAACGGATTTATTTTAATCGAAAATCACTGTCCGATTTGTAAAGCCGCAACTCGCTGCCCAAGCTTGTGCCAATCAGAACTGAGTGTCTTTCAGTCTTTACTTGGACATGACACCAAAGTAGAGCGTACCGAACACATCATTAGCGGCCAAAGACGCTGCGTTTACCGCATCCAACAACTGCAGTAACCACCACAACCAAACATCGACATGCCGCACTTATTCAATCTCCAGCTTGAAAGCTTCTCTTATAAGTGAGACGGCTGAAGAATTCATCCTCTCTCCTCTTTCTAGTGGTGTAGGCTTTTAGTAACTAAAGGCAATTTCCATAAGGATTTGGAGAGCATCGATGTCTACTCTACGTCATATCCCGTCCCAAACGCTTCCTCCATTCGATGAAATGGTTCTAATGGCAGAGCGAGACCCAGAAGCTTTTGAGCAATTTCGTCATGAGATGGCGAAAGAGATGATCGAAAGCGCATCAGAAGATATGAAAGAAAGATTGTGGGCTCAACAAAGCCATATTGATAGAGTCATCAGCACGTGTAAAAACCCTCATCACACCAATGTGGTATTGATGAACGAGTTGCAAAAACAGGTCGTAAAGTTCAAAGCAGCGCTAGAAGGGGAAGCGGCACCGACACAAAAAGCGGATGTGGTTAGCTTAAATGCGTTTAAAGATAGGGATGATTTTTACTGATACTCAGTAGATAGATCGAGAAAGTTAGGGTTCGTTTCTCTTACCAAGGCTAACTTCCACTCACGCTTCCACTGCTTGAGCTGCTTTTCTCGGTTTATAGCATTAGCCATATCGTCGAATAACTCAAAGTAAACGAGCTTATGAACGTTGTATTTCTTAGTAAATCCTTCCACTACTCCATTTTTATGTTGCCATATTCTTTGGGGCAGCTGACTGGTAACACCTATGTAGAGAACGGCGTTGTTATTTGACGTTAGGATATAAACGCAAGGTGTCTTATCGATGATTCATTCTCCTTCATTATTCGCTGTTACTTTTCCATTGTAATTCGCAAGCTCAGTCAGTTTATTTCGAACTCGGAGCGCTCTGTACGTAGATTCTGAATCACACTCGTCCCTCGCTGTTCAGAATGACGATGACTTTAACAACCTCTAAACCAAAGGGGAGCGTCATTCTAGCGAGCCTTGGCGAGACTAAGAATCTCATAACAGCAAGCTCCTATTCTTTCGCACTCACCTTGGCCACTGCGCAATCGGACGATAGATTCTGAACAACACTCGTTCCTCGTTGTTCAGAATGACGATGACTTTAAGAGCCTCTAGATCAAAAGAGTCCGTCATTCTAGCGAGCCGCAGCGAAACTAAGAATCTGGTATCAGCAAGCTCCTATTCTTTCCCGCTCAGCTAACCACTGCTCAGCCGGATGATAGATTCTGAGTCACCTCGTTCCTCGCTGTTCAGAATGACGATGGCTTTAACAGTTTCTAAATCAAAAGAGTTCGTCATTCTAGCGAGCCTTAACGAGACTAAAAATCTCGTAACAGCAAGCTCCTATTCTTTCCCGTTCACCTAAACCACCGTACAATCGGATGATAGATTCTGAACCACACTCGCACCTCTCTGTTCAGAATAACGATGACTTTATCAGCCTCTAAATAAAAAGAGCTCGTCATTCTAGCGAGCCTCAGCGAGACTAAGGATCTGGTAACAGCAAACTCCTACTCTTTCACACACAGCTTAACCAGGGCTCAAGCGGACGATAGATTCTGAATCACACTCGTCCCTCGTTGTTCAGAATGACGATGACTTTAAGAGCCTCTAAATAAAAAGAGCTCGTCATTCTAGCGAGCCTTAGCGAGACTAAGAATCTACTTTCAGCACGCACGATACTTGAAGCAATTACTCCGGCTCAGGGCCATATTGATTTGGTCCTGATGTTCCCTTTAAGAAACCACATTCAATTAGAATCCATAAACCACAAATCAGAGAAATGGAAGCAACGAACATCTGTGGGGTCGACGGCTCTTGCGCGGCAGGGCTGGTCATTGGCGTGGCAATTCGTCCGATAATCAACGGAATATTCAGTGCTAGCCAATAGATCGATTTGTTGCGGTCGTGCCAACGCTTGGTGGTGATCGCCAAATCAGGGATCAACAGAACCACCAAGAAAATAGGAAGAAGCACATAGGAGAGAGTAGGAAGCAGTTGGCTGATACCGGCACCAAAGCCTAGAATGGACACATAGTAAATGACGTTCCAAATCCAGTAGGTTTTACGGTTTATACGTCCTTGAAAAGAAAACAGTAACTCTTTAGTCGACATCAAATTTTACCCCAAAGTAGAAAGGTTATAGATTAGCCGAGTCGATATAGTTTGGAAAGGACACCGATAGCTTGGGTGCCCACAACGACCTTACAATAAGCAGAGCCAGGCTGAGAATTCGTAACAATAACCCCTCGCTATTCTCGGGCAATTCAGCGCAACCTAGTTCACTACCTTTTGGAAGCTATCTATATCCATATCTCGGATATTGACCGTTAAACTGTGCACGTGACTAGCTTGCTCTTGAAGTGTCGCCATCAAGGCTCGTGACAGTTCTCGCTTCTGCTCTTGGGAACGGCCAGATAACAAATCAAAGTTGATATGGATAAAGTCGAGGCTATCACCCTCCTCTCCTATCAACCAATTGTGGCACCGGAGCGTTCTAGATTTCACTGACGCGAGTTCAAAAAGGCCACTTTCTAACGCCGTTTTATGTAAATCCTCCAGCAACCCCTGAACATTGACGCGTTCTTCCACCGAGTTTGAATACTCTAAAACGAGATTTGGCATTTCGATTCCTTTCTACAACAATTAATTCCAGCGCGTAGTAATACCAATCTCAGCAGCAATTTCCGAGGAATGAACTATCATTCTGTCTACGCGATCACCAATCGGTTGCTTTTGACAAAAATAACAGGATCGATGCTTGGTCGAATCAACAAAGAAAGCCGGACAAGACATGACGCCAATCATGATCTGTTCACATTATTCTGTTATATTCCTACATAGATTTTTTTACATTAATTGACTATTTACATTAAAGATAAGGGAGATATTCCTATGCGTCGTCCTGTAGTGATGGGTAACTGGAAACTAAACGGCAGCAAAGCAATGGTAACTGAGCTGCTAACTGGTCTTAACGCTGAACTTGAAGGCGTTGAAGGTGTTGACGTAGCAGTCGCTCCACCAGCACTTTACATCGACCTAGCAGAGCGCGTAATCGCTGAAGGCGGTAACAAGATCATCCTGGGTGCTCAAAACACTGACCTAAACAACAGCGGTGCGTTCACTGGCGATATGTCTCCAGAAATGCTGAAAGATTTCGGTGCTACTCACATCATCATCGGTCACTCAGAGCGTCGTGAATACCACAACGAATCTGACGAGTTCATCGCTAAGAAATTCAATTTCCTAAAAGAAAACGGTCTAACACCTGTTTTCTGTATCGGTGAATCTGAAGCGCAAAACGAAGCTGGCGAAACTGAAGCAGTATGTGCACGTCAAATCAACGCAGTTATCGACACTTACGGTGTTGAAGCTCTAAACGGCGCAATCATCGCTTACGAACCAATCTGGGCTATCGGTACTGGTAAAGCAGCAACTGCTGAAGATGCACAACGCATCCACGCTTCTATCCGCGCACTAATCGCAGCGAAAGACGAAGCAGTTGCAGCACAAGTAATCATCCAATACGGTGGCTCTGTTAAACCAGAAAACGCTGAAGCTTACTTCTCACAACCAGACATCGACGGCGCTCTAGTTGGCGGTGCTTCTCTAGACGCGAAAAGCTTCGCGGCAATCGCTAAAGCAGCGGCAAAAGCAAAAGCTTAATCTCGTTTTTACTGAGAGTAAAAATAACAAAGGGATGCATCATGCATCCCTTTTTGTTTGTGTTGTACCGTCGGAGTACCTAATAGGAAGTTCCGATTTACGCTGGCTCAGCAATTTTCACGGTTGGCTTTTTCGCGAGCTCCGCACTGGAATCTTTCTTATAAAGGTTCTCGTAGCAGTAATTTGTAGCTTCAATGTAGCCTTCTACACTACCGCAATCAAAGCGTTGACCTTTAAATTTGTATGCCAAAACACAACCAGATTGAGCTTGTTGCATCAACGCATCGGTGATTTGAATCTCACCACCTTTACCCGGCTCTGTATTTTCAATCAGTTCAAAGATATCAGGTGTCAGAATGTAGCGACCAATAATCGCTAGATTGCTAGGTGCAGTACCTGGCTCTGGCTTTTCAACCATGTTATCAATGCGGAAGATATCATCTTTGATCATCTCGCCAGCAATCACACCGTATTTATGCGTTTCTGATTCCGGCACTTCTTGTACCGCAACGATTGAACAGCGGAACTGTTTGTACAGCTCAACCATTTGCGCTAGAACGCCTTGGTCCTCATTCACACATAGGTCATCCGCGAGCACAACAGCAAACGGTTCATCACCGACCAGTTCACGTCCCGTAAGAATAGCGTGACCTAAGCCTTTCATTTCACGCTGACGAATGTAAGTGTAACTCGCAGAATCAATCAAAGAACGAATATCATCAAGCAGCGCTTCTTTACTTGTACCGCTAATTTGATGCTCTAACTCATAGTTTTTATCAAAGTGATCCATTAACGAGTGCTTACCACGACCGGTGACGATGCACATACCGTCCATACCGGCTTCAATCGCTTCTTCAACACCGTATTCAATCAATGGCTTGTTCACCACTGGCATCATTTCTTTCGGCATCGACTTAGTTGCAGGAAGGAAACGTGTGCCGTAGCCCGCTGCAGGGAATAAACATTTTTTAATCATAACCATTACCAACTAAAAAAAGGCTCCTCTGAGGGAGCCTGTTATATTATTTTGAATATAAAGACTAATTAATCGCTACCAAACAGGTCACGGGTGTAAACTTTATCAGCCACATCAGCTAGTTCCTCAACCATGCGGTTAGAAACAATAACATCAGACATTTGTTTGAACTCTTCAATATCGCGGATAACGGCAGAATGGAAGAACTCATCTTCCTGCAGTACCGGCTCGTAAACCACTACTTCAATACCTTTCGCTTTAATACGCTTCATAATGCCTTGAATAGACGAAGCGCGGAAGTTATCTGAACCAGCTTTCATAATTAAGCGGTAAATGCCCACTACTTTTGGCTGACGTTTGATAATGGAGTCTGCAATAAAATCTTTACGAGTGCGGTTTGCATCAACAATTGCACCAATGATGTTATTAGGAACTTCTTGGTAGTTTGCTAACAATTGCTTTGTATCTTTTGGTAAGCAGTAACCACCATAACCGAATGACGGGTTGTTGTAGTGATTGCCAATACGAGGGTCTAAGCCAACACCTTCTATAATTTGGCGAGCATCAAGGTTGTGTGCTTCAGCATACGAATCTAACTCATTGAAATAAGCTACGCGCATCGCTAGGTATGTGTTTGAGAACAACTTAACCGCTTCGGCTTCTGTAGAGTCAGTAAACAAAACCGAGATGTCTTCTTTTACCGCACCTTCAACTAAAAGATTAGCGAACTTCTCTGCACGTTCGCTACGCTCACCAACGATAATGCGAGACGGGTGTAGGTTATCGTAAAGAGCTTTACCTTCACGAAGAAACTCTGGAGAGAACATAACATTCTGACAACCGAACTCCTCTTTAATGCGCGCAGTATAACCCACAGGTACAGTCGACTTAATCACCATAACTGCATCTGGATTAATTGCCATCACATCTTTAATCACTGCTTCAACTGAAGAAGTATTAAAGTAGTTCGTTTGAGGGTCATAATCCGTTGGTGTAGCAATAACAACAAACTCCGCGTCTTTGTAAGCCAGCTCTTTATCTAGCGTCGCGATAAAGTTGAGTTCTTTGTTTGCAAGGAAATGTTCGATTTCCGCATCAACAATTGGAGATTTCTTGTCATTCAACAAGTCCACTTTTTCTTGGATAATATCAACCGCCACAACCTCATGGTTTTGTGACAATAACATGGCATTGGACAAACCGACGTAGCCCGTGCCTGCTACAGCAATTTTCATTTTTATTTCCTATTATTTAACTGACGCTAGCATATCAAAACACCGACACTCTCGGTAGAGTGCGGCGATTAACTAAAAGCCTAACTAGCAACACAACTTAATTCAATTGAGTACCCAAGTAACGCAAATAAGCATTGCGAATGCGAAGCTTGTTCTGCTCAAAGTACTCTTGACCATAACGGCCTCGGTTAAAGTAGCGGCGAAGCATACTATTATCCATCACGAGTTCATCACCCTGGCCTGCTGCCAAATAGTTTGTATCGTTGCCAACTCGTGTCGTAACGTTGAAATCATAAGCCTCGTTACCACGAACTTGTATCACTCCCGGCGACATATCGCGCCATGGCGTTAATGGCAGTTTTACTGACACAGTGACAAACTGCTCTTCGTCTGTATCATTAAACTTTGTCACCTGATAACTTGCTGATACTTCTATGTCCTCAAACCAATGTGAGGTCGTGAATTTTGCGCCGACATCCCCCTTCCAAAACTCTCCGGCAGTCGCATTAAACTGCCAATCCCACTCCGGCATAGAGAATGTATAACGAGTTAAAAAGGTTTGTCGGTCTGGATTCGCATAACCATTTTTGTCTTTTTCGTCTTGATGTTGGAAGTAGCTCATCTCTAGTCCCAACTCATGGTTGCCCGATTGAGAGAACCAAGCTGATTCGCTGCGCGCACCGATATAATCCGACTTAACCAAGCCTAGAGAGACCTGGTTAGCAATATCGACATATGGTAAACGGAAGAACTGATGCACCATTGCACGATCAATCTCGTTCTCGTACGCGCTGTCTTCGAAATACCCACCTTCTTCAAAATCGTCACTTTCAGCTAAAGGTAAAATATGACGAACATCAATTGCCGCGCCAGACCATAGGTAGGTGTATAAGTTGCTAGACATAGCAAAAGAGTAATCATACACACCGTACTCGGTTGCAAAACCATGCCTTACCATAGGAGAAAGCACGATCTGCGAATCTAAAGTGCCTGAATTAACTCGCTCCGTTTTCCAATCAACCATGTCTAATCTTTCCGGTAAATCGCGCGTGATAAACTGAATGTCATCACAAGCTGCGCTACCATTGACAAAACTTTGGTAACAGTTAGCGTCAGACAAAACGCTGACCACTGGTTTTTGGTTGGCAAGCATCACAAGTTCAAATTGATCCGATGCAGCGCCTATATCTTGCGCCGCATTTTGACCTAAATGACTCGACACAATACCCAGAGCGACACCTAGTCCGTCAACTTGGTTATGGTTGTAGCGGCGGTTTTCTACAGCCACCACAACTTTGCCATTTGATACGCCCACTTGAACATTAACGAAGCCTTCATTTTTTAACGCACTAACCAAAGAGGAAATTGACGCTTGTTGCGCTTTGTTTTGCTCAACGACTAAACGATCCATTAACGTCATATTATTCTTCGCGTAGTCGCGAGAGCGAGAGTATTCCGTTATCAATGGCATCGAGAGTGCAGCACTCCAAACGCTTGAACCATCCGATTCATGACCAGAATAAATCTGGTAACTTAATGAGGCGGTTATATCATTAGGCAGTAAATTATCGGGAGTAAACACTTTTATAGAAGAGTTGAATTCTACTGAATCGTACTCTCCTACTAGTTGAACAAAGTCAAAAGGTTGGTATTCAAAGCCACCAAAAGGGCCATCTAGAACACCCATCAAACGCTCTTCTGACTGACCGAAACCAGCAGAAACCCTTAAGGGAAGTACATTAAACGTATAATCAGCGACGGCAAAATTAGTCATGAGCTTAGTTGCAGCGCCACCGACATCTTGCATACCTAAAGCAAAATCTAAGTTCTCATTCCCCCAAAAATTGGGAACCTGATACTTCAGTGATAGTGATAAATCTCGAATACCGCCACAGCCTGTTTTAAAACAGTTCGAGTTATAATCATAAGTAACGATACTACCATGAGCCTCTAACCCTTCAATGAGGCCGAAAGATACTTTTATAGAATCTAAACCTTGCACCTCGTCAAGCCAAGGGCGCCCTTGGGCAAAAGATACACCAAAGTCGCCATACTCTTTCACTTGAGCATTAGGGTTAAAAACCAGTCCACTAAAGCTTTGGTTAGAATTTAGCGTCTGCAATTCGTTTGCCGCGACGCCACAACTAAAAGCCAACGATAGGGTAATTATCGTTACTTCATCCACTGAAATCTTTTTGATCATAACTCTTTATTTTATTTAGTTTTGCTAGCTGGCACTTAGGCCTTCTGCTTGAGTTTTTTCTTTTTGAAAGCAACCTTCCACTGCGTCCAAGTATTTTTGTATGACTAACTGCTCATCAAACTCTCGTTCAACTTTTTGACGACTGAATTGTCCCATTGTTAACCTTTCTTGATGAGTGAGGTTGATCACCAAATCCAGTTTTTCAATTAAACTATCTGTCGAACGAGGAGCACATAAATAACCATTGACTCCATCGTCAACCGTTTCACGACAACCAACATTGTCGGTTGTTACTATGGGTTTCCCCATTGCCGCCGCTTCAAGTAACGATTTAGGAACTCCCTCTCGATAGAATGAAGGAAGCACCATGCAATCTACCTTCGCAATCTCCTCTTCTACACAATCAGAAGTGCCAAGATAACTTACAATGCCTTCATCAACCCACTTTTGCATATCACTACTAGAGACAGCTGAAGGGTTATTAACATCAAGAAAACCTAGTAATCGAAATTCAACCTTATCACCATGTTTAGACTTCAATGCACGAGCCGCTTCAACGTAGTGACCAATGCCTTTGTCGTACAACATTCTGGCAATCAATAAAAAGCGAATTACACCGTCATCATTTGCAGGGCTAACTTGAAAACGGTTGAGATCAGCTCCCGAACCAGGTAAACGATCAACAAGACACGATGGCGCTAACCGATTCTCCAAAAACAACGTTTTATCGTCTTCATTTTGAAAGAAGATCTTACTTGCTTTAGATTGGCTCATTTTATACAGCAATCTGGCAATCTTAGACGTAAGGCCTTCATTAATAAAGACCATACCTAAGCCAGCAATATTATTGACCGACTTAGAGCCAACAAAATGCCCAGCTAACGTACCGTAGATATTATTCTTTGGAGTAAAGTTCAGTACCACATCGGGTTTGACGCTCTTAAAGATTTTGATAAATGAGAAAAACGTACCAATATCTTTAACAGGGTTTGTACCCCCTTGGTCAATGTTGATATGACAAAAGCTTGCTCCAAGTGATTCAAGCTTCGGTGAATAATCATCTTTAGGGGCTATAGCTACAACCTGATAACCAGCGTCCAACAACGCCGTAATGGTGTTTCTTCTGAAATTATATAAATACCAACTTGTATTTGCTGAAATCGCAACCGTTTTCATCTAACTACCTAAACCTTATAAAACTCGCGATACCAATCAACTAAGGCTTGAACGCCTTGTTTAAGACCAACTTGAGGTTTGTAGCCAGTCGCTTCGAATAAATCAGAAGTATCAGCATAAGTCTTATACACATCACCAGGCTGCATCTCGCGGAAATTCTTTTTCGCTTCAATACCAAGCGCAGATTCGATTTCCGTGATGAAGTCCATAAGGTTAACTGGACTACCGTGACCGATATTGTAAACAGAGTATGGAGCTGAACTAGAAGCAGGCGTACCGGATTCAACGGTCCAGTCGTCATTTCTTTGAGGGATAACCTCAGAAATACGTACAATACCTTCAACAATGTCGTCAATGTAAGTGAAGTCTCGCCACATATCGCCATTATTGTTTATATCAATTGTATCGCCCTCTAATATCTTCTTAGTGAAAATAAAAGGTGCCATGTCAGGACGACCCCATGGACCGTAAACGGTGAAGAACCGCAATCCAGTGGTCGGTAAGTCATACAAGTGAGAATATGAATGTGCCATTAACTCATTTGATTTCTTCGTCGCTGCATACAAAGAAACTGGATGGTCAACCGTATCACTTGTTTCAAAAGGTGTTTTTTGATTCAAGCCATAAACAGAAGATGACGATGCGTAAACTAGATGCTTAACTTTTGAATGTCGGCAACCCTCTAGGATGTTTAGGTGACCAACTAAGTTAGAATCCGCATAGGCCATCGGGTTTTCTATAGAGTATCTCACACCAGCTTGAGCTGCTAAGTGGATAACACAATCAAACTGGTTGTTAGCGAAGAAATCAGCTACAGCTTGTCTATCCGAGAGATCCATCTTTACAAATTCGAATCGCTCACTATTGTTGATCGTCAGTAGTCGAGCTTCTTTAAGATTAACATCATAGTAGTCATTAATATTATCTACACCAACAACACTCGCACCTTTACTCAAAAGCACTTCAATGGTTTTAGCGCCAATAAAACCCGCTGCGCCAGTTACTAAATATTTCATTTATCAAATTCCTTCCAATAACTACCTAATAAGACATCTGCATCTTTACTTGAAAGTGGTTCCCAACCACTACCATGACAAAACGTTAGTTCTCCAAAATAAACCTTTCCATCGACGTTATACATATCAACTCGAACGTACTTAAAAGGTTTCGCTAATTTTTTTGCTAGTGAAACCACGTCAGGCATATTAATTGGAAACTCGTAGGAATCATCAACTGATTCATACTTGGGTTGTATAGCAAAATCTAACTTTTCTAAATTCTCGGAATACAGTGATCTTTTATGATTACTAAACCGGTCACTATCAACCTGAATTATTACTTTTTCCTGGTTACTATCGTCCCCTTGAAAAATATGCAATTTGTAATCGGATGGCAGAGAACCATCTTTATGCATTAATAACTCTTCCATGAGTACTTGAGGCGTTTCAAGATCATAGAAATTTTCATCAATCTTTTGTCCTATTTTTACTTTTAGGTAACGATTGAATTGTGCTGATAATGCATTTAAATCTGTTAATTTTGACTTATCAAGTACTACTTTAACATTCTCACCACCACCTCCATTACTCGTTTTGATAACAAACTTATCAGGTGCTTTGTGAAAGAAATCAGGCGTTACATGAGTTGTTTTAGCAATTAAAGGAATTAAATGTTCTTTACCAATAGTATCTTCGACGTATTTTCTCACAGTATACTTATCAACATAACGAGAGAAGCTTAATGATTGTGAATCTAACTTTCGAGCAAATACTTTTTCTGAAAATGTACTAGGAGATATAAAGTCTGGATAATACTTATGAGTTATAACAAATCTAATTTTATTATAAACATTGGGAGTAATAACCAATCTAAGAACATCTCTAGTTATATTCTTTAATTCTTTTTTCAGATTCATTACTCAAATCATCCATATTCTTCATTATATTTTCAAAGCCATTTACGAAACCATCGTAATCAAATTTATCTTTCACATATTGAGTTCTTTGATTACGACAAGACAACACATCATCATCAATCGATAGAATATTTGAAGTAAACTCATCAACAAAGGTGTCATCACTGGCTTTTGTTTTCGTAATTAAGCCAATACTCTCGTTAACTAATACATCATTAATTCCATCAACTAGAGAAGAGCAAACAAAGCACCCTGCATTAAGTGCCTCTATAACGACTCTAGGTAGTCCTTCTTTGTGACTAGCGAATAAAAAAACGTCAGATAAAGACAAGTATTCATTAACAAAAGGAGTATATGGGACTATTATTACATTATCTTTTAGCCCAGAATCGTTTATTAAATTTAACACCTCGTCCTGATACTTAATGTCAATTTCAGTAGGTGGGCTTCCGATCATAAGTAATACATCACCATCTTTGTAGACTTTACCAAAAGCTCTTACAATATCTAGTTGATTTTTCCTTATACAAATACTTCCAACTGTAATATAAACTTTATTATATTTTCCTATTGTTCCTTTTATTTCTTCGACTGCGCTATAGTCCAAGATCTTAAAATTAAATCCTGTATTCAAAATAGTTAGCTTTTTTTGATATCGCTGCTTTTCATTTTCTGACAGAACATCACTACAGTCACTAGATATAAGAATTATCTTATTTGAAAGGGCTGCAGCGATTGAGGATATAAACTTAACTCGGTCATTTATCCTTACATACCAAGAAACTCTATCCCTTAAAATAAAAATAATAGGAAGGTAGAATAGAAAGCTGCGAATGTCATTCACACATATATAATCAGACTTTCCAATCAAGTTAATATTAAAAAGTTGCTTAATCCATAAATATATTAGCAGAAAAGGATATACAACCTTTTGGTAAAGTTTAAATTTACTTCTCGGCTTTAACAACAATTCAGGAACAGGAAGAACAAATGAATTTATTCCTAAATCATTGGACTTCTGAGCTAACGGGCCGTTTTTAGATGTAATTAAACTAACATCCAAATATTCTTTACTATTTAATCCAGAAGCTAGCTCCAACATACTTTTTGGAGCTCCGTAAAGTCCCTTATAATAACTTTCTATAAAAATAATTTTTTTCATTAAATTAAATACTCTTTATGAATTTTTCATATTGACTCGTAATTTTCTCTAATGAGTATTTCTCGGTCGTATGATATATATCGTTATAGTTCCAAGACTTATTGATACAAAAAGACATCGCTTCTGCTAACTTTTCTACTGATAGATATTCAACTAATATACCATTATGATCATTAATTATGTCTCTCGGACCGCTTGGACAATCATAAGAAACTATAGGCGTTCTATATAATATAGATTCCAACAATACATTAGGGAACCCTTCATTGAATGAAGATAAAACTGTTAATTTTGCATTTTCATAATAAGGTTTAGTATTTTTTTGATGACCAGCAAATGAAACATTATTCTCTATCCCAAGTTTTCTCGAAAGTTGCATTAAACTTTCTTTTTCTGGTCCATCGCCTACTATAACCAATTTATAATCAGGGAATGTATTTAAGAACAGGGAAAATGCTTTTATCGTATCTTTAACGTTCTTCTGCTTTACTAATCTTCCCACATACAAAATATAATTTTCTTTTTTAACTTCTTTGTCGACGCCACTTTTAAAACGATCTATTGGATTATTAATGACAACATATCTTTCATTAACAGAATAGTTATCATCCATGTCCTTTTGTATACCAGTAGACTGGAATATATAGCCGTCGATATATCGATAAAAGGCCTTCATCAACGGACTGACTACGTATTGATACTTTTTGCTTTTATGTTTGATTGTTACGCTAAGTGTATTATTTATTCTGCTAATGATTTTTACATTATATTTAAATAATTTCTTTATTAGGAGAGCTACTAAACTGAGCTCATGATTAAATATTAAAACAGAATGTCCATTGATGTCTTTTAAAACTTTTTTCAACTTCCAAAAGCTTTTTAATGTACTCGTTTTGCCTAGATAAACAATTTTTACTTTATCAGACACCTCATAAGAAGATCCTTCATCATCTAAAACAAAAATAGTAACATCATTTTTATCTTGAGATAGCCTTGAAGATATTTGGCAGCATACCTTTTCTGTGCCACCACCGATAAGAGAATTTATAATAATATAATAATTCATAGATTTTACTTAGACTGAATGGCTATGTTTCATGTTTTTCCTAATAAAAACATAGAAAATATATATTAAAAATATGAAACTAGTGTATTTTAATTTTGTAATTAATATCACAAGACTACATAAGAAATGACGATTACTCTTCAAGTTAAACTTTAGAATTCCAAGTAATAGTATCAGACCGATGACACCAAATTTCATGAGAATAAAAGTACCCAAACCATTATCATTTAATGCAGGTAATCCTTGTCTTGCCCAAGATGCTCCTGGATTATTAACTAGATACTCAATTTCACGAGGAACTCCTACGGGCCCACTACCAAAAAATATATCAAGCATAGACTGATTAAATATCACATCAAAAAGTCCTAATCGCATACCAATAGCATCATAATTTCCTGACGTTCTCAAAACTAGCAAATCAATAACAAATGGAATAAGGGTAACAACCACTGTAGTTGCTAATAAAAACTTCAGCTTATAGTTCTCTTTGTTGTTTTTGATAAAATACATAAGAAAGAATGCACAAAAAATAGAAGCAAAAGAAAGAGACAAGAACAATGAGGCTAATAATGCCTTATCCAATTTATCTATTTTATTTGTTATATGATATCGCAATATAAACAAGCAGATAACAAAAGCGCTATATGTTGATGGCTCATTATAAAATCCAGTAGGTCTGTATGTATTACCAATGATAGGTAAGCGGACTCCCCAAGTATAACGAGATGCTTCGCCGGTGAATGGCTGTAGAAGATCAATGTAATAACCAGTCGAATAAACCACTATTAATTGAAAAAAGAAGACCGACACATGAATAGCAATTACAATCTTTAAACTATCTGCCAATACTTTACTTTCAAGACCACTAATATAAAAGCATATAGCTATCAATATTAATTTAAAAACCATAGTTCCGAAAAAATCAATGGAACCATAATTGGTCATATTATTTACATATGATAACCATTCATAATGAGAAAAAATGGAAACAGTCATTATTAAAAAAGAAATAGAAAAGAAAACCTTAAGTATATTCTTATTTAAGTAAGACTTGGGATGAATGATGAAATATATAAAAAGTATAGCAAATATAATTATAAGACGTGTGTTGTCGTGATTCTCTAGAGAAAGAAAAAATATTGATAAAGCTAGAGTGGCTTTTTTTAAAGTATCTTCATTAAGGATCATCAGAAATCTTATATATTAATTTTGGTCAAAAATAATAAACTAAAGATTAGTTTTTTTTTGATAAGGATTATTTTCATCGTCAAATACCCATAAACTGCCTAACCACTTGTCATAATGTATTGAAGAGAATTTTTCACATCCAGAACCATGAGCAAATGTCATTTCCCCAAAGTATATTTTTCCACTAACATTATATAGGTCAACTCGAGCATATGAGAAAGGTTCTGCTAGCTTCCTAGCAATTACTACCATCTCTTCAAAATTATTAGGCTTTTTAAGGTCAGTATGAATGCAAGGTTTCTCTAGAGAAAATGGCAGCCAATTCAAGTTTTCGTCAAAAAATGAGCGTGTATGATTGGTATTTCTATCAAAATCCACATGCAATACAACTTTTGCCTCTCCAGACTTTTGTTTAAAGACATGAAACTTAAAGTCTTTTAAATCATTCGCTCCATTTTCATCATAGAGACGCTCTTCGATTAAGATCTTAGGTTCAATTTGGCTATACCACGTTTCTCCTTTAGTCGCTCCATAATCTACTTTTAATTGACTATTTAGATCTTCAACTATTGAAGCAAGCTTATTTTGACTTATTTTATCATCAATGACATAAACAGGCCCTGAGTTATGGTTTGCTTTAAGGACTAAACCTTTATGCTTTTTTAAAAGATCATTAGTCAAATCAACACTGATGCTTTCTCCCGTATATAATGTTGGGATAACAATTTTAGAGCTAACTAACTTTTCAACGTGATCTTTTACAAGAATTTTATCCGCATACTGCGAGAACTTAGATGCATTTGAGTATTTTTTTCTATGAAGAACTTTCTCGTTATAAGTTTTAGGTCTAGAAATTTTTGGAATATAATTGTTAGCAAGAATAAACCTTTTAGCAAAAGCTAGACTTCTATATGTTTTAAATCTTCTAAGATAACTTTTCATTATAAATTCTTTTATAGCTCAATGTATAATTAAAAAACAAAATTGCTCTAGCAGTAAGCAATCCTAAAGCACAACCTATAACCGAAAATTTATAGATGAGAAAAAATACGATTACAGCTGACAGTATCGATGTTTTAATCGCTATATTTCGATATTCAACATCTAGGTTATTAGGCAAAAAATAACCAACACTAAAGGAGTTCGAGATTGCAACAAAGATCAAGCTAGTTGAAATTACTTTTATATATATATCACTCTCTAAGCTCACACCTAGAATAACTTTGATCAGGTCGGAACCAAAGAAAAACAATATTAACACACAAGGAATGACGATTAATAAATTCAAAAAAAGAGTAGGTTTAAATCCATTTTTGTTTCTTGAGGTAATTGGATATATTGATTTTGCGACAACATTTTGCAACATAAATATCACACCACATACTTTCAATGATATTGCAAAGTTCGCAAATTCTAACTTGTCCGCATAATTACCTAATAACATTAGTGGAATAGCATTATATAAATTGGGGGCTAATAAACCAATGAATACGCTTAATCCGTCATTAACTGTTCTTTTGATATTATTTAAAGAAAACAATTTAATCTGATAGCGACTTCTCAGAAAAAACAGCAATAATATAGAGGTAATAAAGATGGGAATAGTTGTGAAAAGTACAAGAAGGAAGAAATCATCTTTACTTTTTATAAAAACAACAATTGCTATAAGAAGTAGGATCTTATTAGAAATCGATGCAATCGATAGATATTTGGTTAGTGCTGCTCCTTGGAAAAACCAAGCGGAAGTCAGAAGATATCCCAAAATATAAAGAAAAAGAGGGATCAAATACCATATAGAGTTAAATACATTTACAACATATAACGAGGAAAATAAAAAGAACACACCAGATAAAACAAACCGCAACCCTTGATAATCAGCATAAGCTGTTTCTAAAGCTAATTTATTTGCTCTATTTTTTGCAGCCGCTCTAACGCCTGAATATTGGACACCATAATCAATGATTGTATGACCAAATGTAAGCATTGTTACAAATAAAAGGTATTGTCCATACAACTCTAAACCAATAGCTCTTGTGATAATTGGCATGGTTATAATAGGTATCAACATGCCCAGAAAGTCAATCGCTCCTAGGCTAAGAACATTTGATAGAAGTTCTTTTTTATTTTTTTTTAACATTCACTTACCGATGATAAACCAACTGCATTTAAAGCCATTTATAATAAGAAGCATAATACTTCCTACTTTACACATTAAAAATGAAGAACTAACGCTATGATTTACTTCATTTCAGTCCCCATTAGTGCCGGCTTTTTGAACATACGATTTATCCATGCTGAAACTCTCCATATGTGACTAATAATGGAGAAATAACACGCAAACAGAATTATAAAGGCGAGGAACATTGTAGATTCACTGACATCAGTAAAATCAGCCCACAAACCGATAGCGGCACAAATTGATGCCATCGAACAGATGAAAATTAACGTTGCACCTGGAGAAAGCCCAATACGCTGACAAATATGGTGTAGATGTTCTCTGTCTGGTTGGAATGGTGACTGACCTTTACGAATACGACGGATCATAATGGTTGCCATGTCCATCAAGGGTAAAGCTATTAGCCACAGTGCTGTGACTGGCTTGAAGGCTACCGCTCCTGGTTCTTGCGTGCCGCGAATCAGCATCCAGACCACTGTAAAGCCGATAAACATACTGCCAGCATCACCCATAAAGATTTTAAAGCGACGACCAAGTGGGAAACCTAAGTTCAGGAAGATGTAAGGAAGCATCGCAGTCACGATCATTAAACAGATCGTGGCTAAATATTCGTTTCCGTTGTAGGCAAACACAATACCTAATGCTGTAAAGGTGACCGAGGCTAACCCGCCCAGCAAGCCGTCTATGCCATCAACCATATTAAATGCGTTAATTGCGCCTATTACCGCAATAACGGTGATCACTGCGCCAGCGACTTCATTAAGGGCAATGGTTTCGCTCCCCATCAAGTAGCCTAAATCGTGTAAGCTGTGGCCTCCGATGTAAATCATCGCAAGGGATATTCCTGCTTGGATAATAAGACGAATTTTGAAACTTACATCGTAGTAGTCATCTAATGCGCCGAGCACTATAAGCACAGCCGAACAAGATAAGTAGAGTGATAGGTTGTCATTCATTGGTAGGAACAGAAGGAACCCGACCAGTATAGTAGAGAAAATGGAGATGCCTCCTACAAGGGGTACTACTCCTTGGTGGAGCTTTCTTGCATTGGGTTTATCTACTAGACCTACGCGCTTAGCAACTTTGCGCATAACAAAAAGTAGAACGAACGACAAAATAAATACAAATAAATATGCATTATTCATGGTAGCCAACTGTGTTATTAAATAAGTTTGAGGTAAATCTATAACGCATCCGACTGATTCCCTTTACGGATTCCATTGCATCACAGGTCCGATACTGCTGATTCTTGCTTCGCTCGTATCTAGACACGCCGAACTCTAAGAATGAGCAGGTGATTTTTTGGCGTGACAAAACCACATTAGCCAACGTGGGTTGTAACGCATTGCAAACGCTAATTTCTAATATTGAATATGTAAGTAACTGAGTTCCACCGACACTAGCTCGTGACGGTCATCGGTTCTCAGCCTTTTATAGGCAGGCCAAATACAAAGCTGAATACACTAACTAACGGTTTGGGCTGGTAGTTATGTACTTCTATAAACCTAGTATTTGGTTTTGATAGGTATGAGAAATGGAGATTTAAATTGTAACCTATGCCTAACCAACATTTGCTCGCCACTTTGTTAGCTTTGAGCGTCCCTCTGACAAAAGGGAATTACATAAATTTGTAATAGTTCTCGTTTTTTATAAATCAATCTTGCCAGAAATGCACTTAGGTGCTTATTATTATTAAAAATTATCTTGCTTGGTCTCTCTTCTGTTAGGAAAGAGACTAACAGATGATTTGGGCACGCTACCGCCCCTAGGTCTGGCTCCTAGAAGCAAGTTTTATACGTAGTGTTTAATGGTTGCGTTTCCAAACAGGAGACGAATTGTATAGTAAACACGTTGCAACTAAAAGTAGAACGTGTAAAAAGCTTGCAAAAAAATGTCTTTTTTCTGACACTTAACTCGCCATAAACGTGACGCTTTTTTTGTTGGCTTACTAATTATTAAACTCCTTCCGGCATAGCTGATGTTTGTATAGCTAGCGCGTTAATCTCAGAAGTCTAAGTAAAAATAGTTGCAATAATATGAATTGCATCACAACAGGTTGCAATGCTACACAGTCAAATTTATGACGAATATCTAAGTCTCTCTAAACTTTCGGTTTTGCTGTTTTCTTACTCTCATTATCCTTGCCTACAATACGCTCACTTATTCACCACTTTCTGCTTACCTTGTTCATTGCGCGATTGACTGAGCCGTCTTTACGTCGCGAGGTGTCGCTATATATGAAAGCAAATACTCGTAAGCGTGGGTTAACAAAGGAAAAGACGTCGTTTCGTTATGAAAGTACTGCACCACGGTGGGAAAAATACGGTTACTGGCTCTTGTCACGAGCTCGTATTACAAAATGGAAGTGTGCTGATCGACTGTGGTTTGCTACAAGGTCAAGATAATGCTCAGCAGGAGAGTTTGAATATCGACTTTTCTATCTCTGATCTCAAAGCGGTTGTTCTAACCCATTCTCATATCGATCATGTTGGTCGGCTACCTTGGCTATTGGCTGCAGGTTATAAGGGGCCTATCTACTGTACGGAAGCCACCGCTGAGCTCGTACCGCTTATGTTAGAAGATGGATTAAAGCTCCAGTTAGGCATGAGGCGCCATCAAAGGGAAAGCTTGCTCGATTTTATTCGAACGCTTATTCGCCCTTGCTCTTACTCCCAATGGATAGAGATAGAAGAACATACCTATCTTCGCTTTCAACCAGCAGGACACATTTTAGGGTCTGCATATGTTGAGTTTCATTTATCAAACAATGAAGTTGTTGTGTTCTCAGGGGATTTGGGACCTCGTAACACGCCTCTCCTACCTGACCCGGTATCGCCTGAAAAAGCTGACTATTTGTTTATCGAGTCAACATACGGCAATAAAGTTCACGAAGATGTTGAGTCTCGCAGTAGGCGATTGCTTTCTATTATTGAGCATGCACTTCAGGATGGTGGCGTAATTGTTATACCTGCTTTTAGCGTCGGGAGAACTCAAGAGTTACTGTTTGATATAGAACAGCTTATTCATGAGCACGCCTTGCAAGATTCTCTGCCTATTATTCTCGATTCTCCTTTGGCTAAAAAGGTAACTACTACCTATCGGCAATTTAAAAAGCTTTGGGGAGCTGAAGCGAAAGAGCGAATCGAGCATCACCGACACCCTCTTGCGTTTGATCAATGTATTACCGTCGAAAGCCACACTGACCATTTAAAGCTCGTCAATCGACTCGCGAGCACGACAGAAGCTGCTATCGTGGTTGCGGCCTCTGGTATGTGTGAAGGTGGACGTGTCGTCAATTATTTAGAAGCATTGCTGCCAGATAAAAGAAATGATGTGCTATTTGCAGGCTATCAAGCAGAAGGGACGTTAGGTCGGCGAATTCAGGATGGAGAAGAGAACATACTGATTGAAGGAAGGCGCGTTAGAGTGGAGGCTCAAGTACATACCATGTCAGGTTACTCTGCACATGCGGATAGGGACGATTTAATACAGTTTGTTTCTGGTATTCCTACTCCTCCGAAAGAAGTTCACCTTATTCATGGTGAACAAGCGTCGAAAAGATCGCTTTATCAACAACTGATAACCCTCGGATATAACTGCGTTATATAGTGAAATGAACAATCATTTAATTTCGAGGCAATATAATATATCGCAAACATAGTTTTTCGAATTCATTGATATAATTTCGTTAAGATTCAAAAACAAGTCATAGACAAGGACTCAGGTTCAAGAAAATTAACAAAGTTATGAGCATGTTCTGGATTAAGGGATATAATTTCTATACGAAATAAATTATAATCGCCGACTTGTAAGCAATTGGCTAGTCGATAACAACTTATTCCATTCCTATGACAGACAGTATGAGCGACACGCTTCAAGAACGAGAAGCTTCTGAATTAACTAAGCATAATTCTATCAGCATAACATCAGCATTGGACGAGTTATCCGCAAGTGAATCAAATGCTTGCCTTTATATCTACTGTCCAAAAGAAGACGAAGCAAAAATTGCTCAAGTGCTTAAGAGGCATCCTGAGATTAACGCTCAGGTTAATAACTATGCTCTTAGAGACTTCAAGAGCAAAACGCTTTGCCACTTCAAAAGCTCGCATCTAGATCCTGAACAGCAAGCGTTTCTTGTCGCGGCGACAGAGCTAGGTGCTTGGGTTGAGCCATTAGTGAGCTATTTTGACCGTTCACTCGGATATACTGAAACTGAGCTTTTGCACAGCGGCTACTTCTTACACCAAAAAGCTTTTTCTATCCTTTCTAATCGCAAGAACAGCTGGCAAAAACGCTTCATCGATCTGTTGTTTGTTTTCATGCTGTCATGGGTTGCTATTCCAGTAGGGCTTATTACGGCACTACTCATTAAGCTTGAATCGCCAGGTCCGGTATTCTTTAAACAGCGTCGTACCGGCCAGTATAATGAAGAGTTTGAAGTGATTAAGTTTCGCTCGATGCGAAACGATGCAGAAAAGAACGGAGCCCAATGGGCAACAAAAAATGACGCGCGCGTAACGAAAGTCGGCTGTTTTATTCGTAAAACTCGCATTGATGAGCTCCCTCAGTTAATCAACGTACTAAAGGGAGAGATGTCGATGGTTGGCCCTCGCCCAGAACGTGAAGTGTTCATCTCTGAGTTGGAAAAAGCCATTCCTTACTATCGCTTTCGTCACGCCGTTAAACCTGGGGTCACTGGCCTAGCTCAAGTAAAATATCCTTACGGCGCATCGGTAGAAGACGCTATTTGGAAGCATAAATACGATGTCTACTATATCAAACACCAAAACTGGATGATGGAAGTGAAGATTCTTTTCCTTACAGTCAAAACGGTGTTATTTGGGATGGGTCGCTAAAACACGGCGAAGTTAATCGAACGGATCACAGGTATAAAAAAGAGCAGCGCCTTACGGTCGCTGCTCTTTTTGTGTGTATATTCTGTAAGCTCTATCGAGGATTAAGGAAACTAAGATTTGCGCTTAGTCCGGTGTTTCATCGTACCTTTAACGGCGTAGACAGAAAATGTAAATAGGCTTCTTGGCAAGCTCAAGCCTACTACGTCTCTGTAAAACTTCCATTGATATGACAAAACGCTAAATTTGTTAGCTGTCATACCACTATCCAACCGATACTTTGCTAATGGCTTAGGTAGACAGTACGCTTTAGGAGTATCTTTCAGTATATCTAACCACAATCCCATATCCTGACGTTTACGAATAAGCGGCATATAGCGCTTACCGAGTGCCTGTGCATCATAAACGGCGGTCAGGCACCCGATAACATTACTGTACATAAGTTTTTTATACGTTGTATATTCGGGAGCAGTTACAACACTCAGCTCTTCTTCACTAGTAAAACGGCTGTAGTGAGTGTATGTGAGTGGGTAGTTATTCTCCAGCATGAATGGAATTTGCTCTGCGAGTTTGTCTTCTGTCCAAAGGTCGTCAGAATCCAAAAAAGCAATAAAGCGGCCTTTTGCTTTTTCTATCGCGAAATTACGACTTGCACCAGCCCCTTGGTTGACAACATTTTGATAAACTTTAATGTTCTCATACTTGTTTGCATAACCTGTAATTAGATCCCAAGTTCCGTCTGTCGAGCAATCATCGACTATGAGCAACTCCCAATCACTATACGTCTGAGCTAATACACTCGAAATACTTGCTTCTATAGTAGCTCGAGAGTTATAACTTGGCATGACTACAGAAACTTTAGCAGTGGAATTCTTAATCATCTAAATAACTTGACCATTCATTTATTTACGCTTGAAACGAAGGATTAGAGGGGTTATGTTTAGAAACAAAGCATATGAAAACACTTTTGTCTTTAATGGAAGGTATTTTAATAAGTAAAATAGCTCTTTATATGAAACTTCATAAGCACTCTTTAAGTACTTAATCTCTTCTTTATAATTATTAACACCACCATTATTTATATTACTTAAAAATATAAGCTTCGCCATGTTAACAAATCTAAAAATTTTAAGCTCATTGGAAAAGCCACCTTTCTTAAAAACTGAAAGGTCTTCATCTAGTACGCTATCAACTCTATCTTTACCATAACTGCTTTCATACTTTCGAGATGAATTTTCAAAAGAAGATAACGATCCTGCACGTTGTCTATAGTACACTTTGGCATTACACGCTAGGCCACTCTTAATACCTTTGGCAAATTGTAATTTAGTGAGTGTCGTTTCTCCCTGTAGATAGCTGTAGGAGTATTCTTCTAGCACTTCTTTCTTAGTCATCCTTGACCAGGATGAATATGGCAATGAAAGTACATTGCAAATATTATTTTCGTCAAATAATAAATTTTCATTAAACTGTTTATATTCGCTTTTTATTTCTGAGCCAATTTCATCAACTAACACTACATTTGAAAGGACCATATCAAGATCGTTGTCACTGGCTAAGTTATACAGTGACTCTAAAAATGTTGGTGATATATAATCATCAGAATCAAGATTGATAACATATTCACCTTGCGAAAGATTATATGCATCCTGTCTGGCCTGCATTTCCCCCTGATTAACTTTTTTATTTATATATGTAAAACGCTCATCTCTGGACACATACTCTCGAATAATATCATCCGAACGATCTGGAGATGCATCATTTACTATAATAAACTCTGCAGCACCTAACGTTTGTTGACACAAGCTATCTAAGAATACCTTAAGATACTTTTCGACTCCATAAACCGGAACGAGAACACTAACTTTCTTTTTCATATAATTCCTATAGCAACTTAAATGTATTTATTTTCAACTTAAACAGTACATACATATAGGAGGATAAATTTACCAACACAACTGTAGCAGATGCCATTATTGCCGCGCCTAAAGGCCCAAACTCAGGAATAAGAAGAAAACCTAAACACAATGACATAGCCAGTGAAATTAATAGAATATTCCTCTGTACCTTTTCGTGCCCAGTCATCGACAATAGAAGGCCGATATTACCCGTAATGACGTTCACCAGTTGGCCAAATGTCAAGATAACAAGAATAACACTTTGCTCTTTATAGGAATCATCAATTAACCCTAGAACTTCTTTACTAAACAACATTAATATAAAAACCGCCGGAAGGCAAAGAGCCCACATCAACCTAGATGATTTTGTGATGAGCTTTTGCAAGTCTTGCATATCACCATTTTTGTAAGTTGATGCAATCTTAGGAGCTAGCACTTTATTAACCGATATTATAATAAATGATAATAGCGTTGTTAGTTTCAGTGAAACAGCAATGATTGATAAGTCGCTTCCAACCCATAAAAAGCCTAAGAGTAATATAGCTGCATTATTATTATATTGCACGATACATTGAGTAACGAACATCGAAGAACATGTAGTGCGAAAAGCTACCTTATCAAACATCTCATTATCGGAGTTTAACCGCTTGAGAAAATAATAGGCTGCAACTAGGCAAGCAATAGCATGCCCAACTGAAAATGCGATTACTGAGTCTAGATAACTATTAGCGAAAAGCATCAAGGCTGTGAGCAAAACTACGTTTTGTAAAACGCCCGATGTTATCATGGCTAAAACAACGCTTCCTCTACCCTGCAACGCGGAAGAAAGAACAAGCGATAATGACGTTAATGGTAACAGTATGAATATTGAAGTAATAAAATCACTGTTAGTGGAAACCTCATGCCACATATTTCCCATATATAACGTTAAAACAACTATCAAAGAAAATACTGATGTTAAAGCACAGGCGCTAAAAACAACATTTCTTATTAACTTCCCTTTTGACTTATTTATAGCGACAAACTTCAGTATTGCATCGGGACAACCAAAGGTAGAGATGGCGGTTAAAAACGAAGATAGTGATACTAAAAAGAAATAATCACTCGATGTTTCTCCCCCTAACTGCTTCACCAAGATAATCGTCGTGCTAAAACCAACAATTGATGAAACAACTTTGACAAGAAACACTAAAATTGTTTGTCTATAAAAACTATCATGGAGAAACTTATTTAAAAAACTCATAAGTTTAAATATTGTATGGAAATAGTTTAAGGATAGAGTCAATCTTTGCGTCTGATACTTCGTTATAGTAGGAATTTTCGCTTAGATTTTCTATTGTTGTTCCATCAGTGACAATGATCGGTTGTCGTTTTTTCCCTGAAATCCCCAAAGCATAATCATCGAATTTAAACTGACCACCGAGTAGCTTATCTGAAAAAATGACATGTATATTAGGAATTGAATAAGAGTCTGAGGCAATAAGCCCATGTAGAGATGAAGAAATTATTTTTTCACATGACAACAGTTGGTCAATAAAAGGCTCGATATCTTGTTGAATATCGATGAAGAGTACATCATCTCTTTCTAACCATTCTTTTAAAGTACTATTATTTTTATCTACATGATGTGGAATCAAACCATATTTGAATTTTTTTTCTACTACGGGATTGTAAAACTTGCGAATACAAACACCTGGATCTCCAAACTCAACTTGTTCACAATGAAGTTTTTCACTAGTAAGAGGACCTCTGAGCAGCCTAATATCTATTTTTTTTGTTGTTTCACTTTCCTTTGAGATAAAGCCACTTCCCCAAACAATACTATTATCTTTTGCTCTGTGAAGAATAGAGCCTATCCCTAAGACATGCTTTTTTTTCGAGTAAGGATACATTACTACTTTTTTTCCAGAGACCTTTTCTATAAGGTAGACATTCAAATCATCTCCCCAATTTGGAACACCTTTAAAGTAGTTTACTAATATACAGTTATCTCTCCCATACTTAACAATTGCATAGTGATAGTTAAATATAGCTTCTAGCTTCGCTCTAATAATTTTATATAAAGATATTAACTTCATTTTAAAGTACTTCTCGATAAATTTGTTCTAACTTAGAAAACTCTTTTTCCCAGCAGTTATTCTCAACATACTTTTTCCCATTTATTCCCATTACCGGTAGTATGTCTCTTTTACTAACTAACTTCAGGATACTCTTTGCTAACGTATTCGGCTGTTGTGGCTGAACGAAAACACCTGCATTAGTTCTTTGAAGTTTATCTCTCCAAGCAGGAAAATCACTCGCGACAAAAGGTTTACCAAACGACATATATTCATACAGTTTATTAGGATCTGTTCTTGCATGATCTCCCACGTCATGAATATAAATTAATCCAAGGTCCGATTCAGATACATAAGCAAATGCGATATCTTGCTCTAGCCTGCCTAAGTAATCAACATATTGCCATCCAGGTAGTATTTTTAGTGAATTTAAATAGGCAGTGTCCATTTCACCAATCAACCATAATTTAGTTGGTTCAACTTTATTTATCTCTTCTAAGGAATTTACTATGTCTGTAATACCTCTAGATTTGTTAATACTACCTAGGTAAACTAAACGTAAACTTTCATTACTCAGATCGAGATTAGACTTTATCTTATTAACTTTATTTATTAGCTTTTCGTTATATCTCGGTGGATTCCCTATCAGATGAGCTTTCTTTCCTAACCTTTTCACTACTCCTTCTTGAGTACCAATAGCGGCTAAAGAAATATTTGCTGTAAACTTTTCTAGAAATGACACAAGCCAACAAGCAGGTTTACGTACTACTTTTGGAATCCACTCTCTAAATAGAAGTCTTTCTGAATAATCTTCATGAGTGTCATATATCACTCTTTTTGAAGCCAGACGCAGTGAAATGGCAATTGGTATCGTATTTGGATTGTGCAAATGGTATATGTCGGCCTTACAAGCTAAAGCTTGACGGAGGACTTGATAAGAAAAAAAGATTCGCCCTAGCTTTCCCTTATCCGATAATTTAGAACGAACTAATTTAACTCCATCCTGTATAGTGCCATCTAGTTCCTGATCCATACGAGCAATAAGAGTTACATCATATCCGCTACAAGATAATGATACAGCTTGTTTTTTAAACACCCTTACATCATCCCAAATATGAATGGGAGCTAATATACAGACTTTTTTACCACTCATTTAAAAATTCCCTAATATTGACTGATAATCATATTCAGATGTTGCCAAAACTGTGACCTTTAATACATATGGAGCAGATATGTACAAAATAGTAATTATCGCAGAATAGACTTTACCTCTATCTATATACCTTTCGATAAGATAGTAAATAGGGAATATATAGAATATCATAAAATACTGTGCTACTCGCCCAAAAAAACCAAAATACATGTTAACGATAAACAGCCAGTAAGTGACTGATAGGATCATAAAAAATCGCATAATCATATCATGCTTATGATCAAACCTATTTTCTATCAAATCTTTTTTGTACATCAAAATAGAAAGTACAAAAAGAGGAAAATAATACAACTTAGTGATAAGAGAAGTAATATTAGCGCTTGCTGAAAGCGCACTATCAAAGTATCCTGCATAGTTGCCAAACAAAGCTCCAACAACAATAGGAAGAACTTTTGGTATAATTACAGCAGAGAAAACAAAGCTAATAAAGAATAGGATGCCGATCCGATAAGGAGAAGGTTTAATGAATAAAAATATATAGAAAGGGTATAACAAAACAAAAGTAGCATGACATAACGATGCTATTATAGTCAAAATAAAAGAGCTGACAAACTTTCTTCTATATAGCAAGATAAATATACAGGGTAAGATAGCGATAGCCATATATTGTCGTAAGCCATTTAACTGGTTCTGATAAATACCTGTAATACAAAAATACAAAAATACAATTATCCAAACCTTATAATTTGAGCTTTTCAACAAACATACAAAATACGCCCAAAATATTGAATATACTATTGAAACAAGGATGAATATTGACTGCTCTCCCAGCTTTAATCCTGTTGCTATCTTAAGTATTGAATAAAATATGAGTTCCTTCTTGTTAAAGTAATATTCTATATTATAGCCATACTTATACATATCTACATAAGACATGTAATCAGTACCAACATTGTATTGAAACGCTGGCATCTGAAAATAGAAAAACATAACAGGAAACAGAACTAAGACAAAAGCTAATTTGTCAAACTTCTTATCCATGATGTACAGGTATAGCACACTAATTATTGTAGTAATTAAATACATATGGGTTATTTTTCAAATAAAAAGAAGAGGCATTAACCTCTTCTTTTTATTTTAAATATTGGAATTCAATTTGTTTTTATCTCTGATGAGAACAAACCGTATAAAGACAACACTGAGGCCAATAATAAATCCAAATAAAGTTCCACCGATACATATGAGTGCTCTACTTGGTTTAACTTTGACTTCTGGCACTACTGCTGGGTCAACAACTTTAAATACAAACTCTTCCTGTACCTCTGCAAGCATTAGGCTTTTAGTTTGCTCTTCAATCAATTTATAGAACGTACTTTGCATCTCAGCAACTGAAGTTTTGTTAAGTTGATTGTTCAAATAGGCCAAATTTTGTGTAGATTCTGCGATAGTTCGCTCTCTCATTACTTTATTTATATCAGAGACTATCCAATTTACCCATTTCTCTGCGATATATGGCGAGTAATGCATGATAGAGACGGTATATAAACCACTCTCTTTGTCTTGAGTTATCGAGAATACATCATTGATGAAGACTTCATAAGCTTCTTGCTTTGAAGGTTTTGCCCCTCTCAGACCGTCAGGTTTACGAAGCCACTTTTCACTCTCCAGATCATAAGCATCTTCATCATACACTAACGTATCACTACCTATGTTCCAGCCTCTTGTACCCATTAAGGTAACAAGTAGATTATGCTTTTCGATAAACTCTGATACAAACTTTCTTGACTTCATCACTTGTACAGCGAGCTCCGTCTGACGACTTTCAGCCCCTCCTAAACTAACCCCAGCCAACGCAGCCAAACCACCAAATTGACCAGCCATTTGCCCTAAGCCAGAGCTTGATTGAGAATCAGATGGTGATAGTAGAGCACTGGCACGGTAAATATTTGGTTGATAAAGAGCAAAAACAACTGATGCAACTGCGAGTATCAGTGTAGTCATTATTATAATTAGCTTTCCTTGCCAAATAGCACGAATCAACTCTAGTAAAGTAATTGACTCATCCGTAGTTTGATAGGAAAAACTAGTAGATAATTTTGTGTATTCTTCAGGCTTTAAGTTCATTCTAGTTAAATAAGATTCTGTTTAATTAATGAAAAGGGAGGTTATCCTCCCTCCCTAATTAGCCATTATTTGAGTGCATTGATTGCTACACCCGTCTGATACAATATTTGAGTAGCAGCGGTCCAGGTGCTTAACGCATCACGATAGTCGGTATCAATTGGCACAACAATAGTATCACCAGCTTTTAGTTCTTCTTTGTTATTTCCAAACCAATAACCAGAGGATGGCTTGTAAACTGAACCATCAGCTCGTACGACAAAGATACGATCTTCGTCCGCTTGCTTCTTGGCACCACCGGCTTTGTTAAGATAGTCATCGACATCAAGTTTGTTGTCTAACAAGTAGGTAATTGGAACCTGAACTTCACCCATAATCGATACAGTATTGCGGAAGGTTGGGACAAAGAGGAAGTCTCCATCTTCTAGCATAAAATCTGCTGAACGCTCACCCTTTAAGATGCGATTTAACTGTACCACCATACGGCCAAGTGCTTTGCTGCGACTTGCTTCTTCAACAAATGCTAACGTTTTTTCTGGGTCTGAAATTACAGAGCCTATATTGCTATCTGCTCGGAACGTTTTCTTCGCGGTTTCTTTACGCATATCTGCGGCGTATTGATTTAAAAGCTTCTGCTCTTGTAAACGCAATGCTTCACGCGTAAATATTGCTCCTTGAGGGTGAGCAAACTCTGTCAGACCTCCAGCTCTGTCCAATAACTCACTTAAGGTTTCACCTTGGCGCACGGTATAAGTGCCAGGGAAGCGAACTTCACCCTGTAAAGTGACTGTGCTTTGTAGCTTCACATTTGGCTTTTCTAAGATGTTCAAACGATCTCGTCCCACGATAACTGCATCGTCTGAAGCACTGCCTTGAATTGCTTTACGCAGGTCAATACGTTCAACATCAATATAAGCGCGCTCATCCGCATTATTAATCGCGGTTCGTGCAAGTTCTGCATTAATTGTAAATGCGTTGTAAGTCAAACCACCAGCTGCTTCAATAAGCGTTGATACCGTCATTCTTGGAGTAATCGGGTAACGCCCTGGGTGCTTCACTTCACCAAAGACTTCAGCAATTTGAGGGGCTAGTCCCAAACGAGACTGTTGCTGAAGTTGTAACAACACAGGGGCAAGTAAAGTGCGACGAGTATTTTGCTTCAGCTTTTCAAAGTCTTCCTCTGTAATCTCTTTACCACGGAAAATGATTTTAGCTGGTTTCGCCTGCTCTGTAGTGCTCGGGTTGTTCAGCGTACCGTTTGCTGAATGCGAAACGGAAACAGAAGAGCTCATCACTTCTTGCTCTTTCTGTTGTTCCAGCTCAGCTTGTTCTTGCGCTTGCTCCAATGTTTTTGCTTTTGCAACAGCCTCTTGTGTTGCTAATGTATCCAAGTCTTCGTTATTAAAGCGGTTGAAAACCAATATACGGTCTCGTGAGTGTAACTTAAGGTTGTCTTGGCTACCTGGTGATAGAATCGCGTTAGCTAAGCTTAGTTGGAACACCTCAATATCACGCTGTGGATTAATCTCTCTTACCACAACCGCATAGTTAACATCAGCTGTAGAATTAAAAGCTGAGTCAACAGATTTGAAAAGATCGGCAACACGAAGGCCATTGCGCCATTCCACATAGCCAGGATGACGAACATCCCCCTCTATCTGCACGTAACGAGTAAGCTCTTCGCTTTTTTTCAAGATCTTAATGGCGTCGCCATTTTTAACTTTACTCTGTCGATCTTGCATTTTATTGAAATCAAGCGTCAAAGCCTCTCGAGCGCCATGTGAAGCGTAGCGTTTTATCTCCAACTGCTCGACATGAGCATTCGCAGTAAAACCACCAGCCATCTGAATAAGTTGTTGGTAAGTTTCACCGGCCTTGACTTCATAAATTGCCGGACGGTTTATCTCGCCCTCTATAGACACTGTATCGTTAACAGAACCAATTAAAACAACATCATCCGGTAGCAAGCGCACATCATTACTTGCATCACCTTTTAGTAAAAGGTCATACATATCCAACTTACGAATAATTTTCCCATCACGCTTTAGCTGAATATCTCGCAGAGCCCCACTTTCACCAAAGCCGCCGCTGTAATAGATAGCTTGTGAAATTGTCGTCAATGCGCTAACCGTGTAGGCTCCTGGTTTATATGCATCACCCATGACAAACACTTGCATGGTGCGCAATTCACCCAATGAGATATCACTGCGCACACCAATCATTTGTTCTTTTACACGTTGCGTAAGAGAGTCTCGAACATCAGAAAAGTGCATGCCAGCAACGTTTACTGGTCCAAGTGAAGGGAAGTTGATTGTGCCTGCGCGATTTACACGTAAGCGATGTGTCTCGTTCTCCTTACCAAACAACTGCACAATGATTTCATCACCAGCCCCCACAGTGTAATTTGCAGGTACAGGAACATCACTGATCGGAGCAAACGTGCTTGGAGAACCAGCAAAAAGATCTAAACCAAAGCGTTTGAGCTCTTCTTGCTCACCTTTTTTGAGCCATTGTTCTTCGATATTGGAAGATACAGCACCACTAGATTCTGCTCTAGGTTTGATGACTTGTGGGTTTTCGTAAGGAGACTTACTTGAAGATGAACTAGAAGGAATGGAGAAACCATATTTACTCGCCAAAGCTTGTTGTTGGTCGGCGGGTAGATTTTGAAACATTTTCATTTGTTCTGGAGTGGGTGTTTGTGCCATTGAATAAGACGCAAACGTACTTGCCAATATAAAAGCGGCAATAGAGAAATATCCTTTAAACATGGTATGTCACTATAATAATTGAATAAAAGACCCTAGCCCCAAGTTTGAGCTCTAGGTATTTAAATTAGAAACGGTGCTGAAAACCCAATGTAATCGAGTTAAGGCGAACTTGGTCTTCAGAGACGTTATCAACGAACTCAAATATCACCGCGCTTTGGTTATTTAAAGCGTAGTGCATACCTAACCCAAAACTAAATCCTTGTTCTTTGTGAGAACCTACATTTTGTAGATCAAGCTGAACGCTTGAATACCCAGCTAAACCATAAAGTGCAACTCGCTCTGAAACCGGCATATTCAACTTAACAAAGCCGCTCAAAGCGCTATCAACGGCAAGACCACTGTCACGTTGAACTGATGTCCCATAACGTCCTTCGAGACCAATGTAGTCATTAAAGAAGTACCCTGCTTGCGCACTAAGAAGGAAAGGACTCCCCTCTTTTACGGACTCAGAAGACGAGCTTTTCAATTCTGCATTTGAGTAGCTCACTAACGCACCAGCATAAAAATCGGCTGACGCTGAAAAAGAACTCAGGCTCAAGCCCAGTGCACCAAGTATTCCCAAACAATGCTGCTTTCTTATCACGTAAAAGTCCCTAGTACTGGTAATAATATGGGCTGCCAAAGCAAAGTTAAGCGTGCTATGCAGGCCATTAAATACTGAAGAGTTGGCACGCTACCGCCCTGAGGCGTTGAGCGTAAGCCACTGTATCGCTTTCTATATGGTGTAAGTAAAAACGACCTATTTCCTCCAAACCTCTAGTTCTGGAGGAAATAGACCGACAAATTATGCACTCTTGATAGTTTATCAGCAAGCAAGGGAGCAAGATAACCGCACAATGTCACGCTGGTGTTAGAAATGAG
Source organism: Vibrio sp. 2130-1 (assembly GCF_033339515.1). Taxonomy (NCBI): domain Bacteria; kingdom Pseudomonadati; phylum Pseudomonadota; class Gammaproteobacteria; order Vibrionales; family Vibrionaceae; genus Vibrio; species Vibrio sp. 2130-1. Next base: position 187,007 of record NZ_JAWOUT010000006.1, on the reverse strand, counting down.
ATCGTAAGCCATAGCAAAATAAGAAACTATTTACATGCTAAGGCTTTTTTATCTAGAATATAATTTGGAGCATTTTTTATGCTACCAAACATCGATGTTTTTATACCGGATATACAAGGATTAATAATGAAGAATACAGCTCTAGCTATTCTTATGGCTCTAAGCGCATCAACTGCATTTGCAGCAGAAGAAGCAGGTTCAGCAGGCGCAGCTTCTGCATCTGCAACAGGCACAACAGCTGTAGCAGTAGGTGCAGCAGCAGCAGTAACTGTTGTAGCAGTTGCAGCGTCAGATAGCGATTCAACATCTACTTCAACATCTACTTCTACTTCTACTTCTACTAACTAGTTTCGTTTTGTAGATAGAAGATAATCGCCCTGAATGATTCAGGGCGATTTTATTTGTAAGAGGGAATAATGAACATCTTCAGAACGTCCAAATGGATACAACCACTCCTCGCTCTTCCGCTACTAGGTTTACTCTTCGGCTGCACACAGAAGTTCAATGATGTTTCAGCAACCGTTCAAGAAGCCTACAGTAACTACATCGATGTAGAGATGACACCAGAAGAAATAAATGCTGTTCCATATGCTAGCGCCTACTTGAAACTTGGGAATCAAAAACAGGTCTTTGTTGTTTTAGCTTTTGCAGAACAAAACCCTCTCAATGGAAAAATACAACTGAAATGGGTAAGTGCTGACAAAGCTATGATCGTTACGGAGAATGGGCATATAGTCAAAACAATAGGTCTACAGAATGGGGACTTAGCGGGTATTTATGGTGATGTGCCAGATTTTTCTTCTGATTCAGCCTCTGTCAACTTTGCACTCTCATACGACTGGGCAACACAATACCGTTATGGTTTTCCTGTAAATGTAACGCGCTCTTACTCAGGCCAAGAAACGTTAATAACACCTATTTCTAACGCCATGACCGACGTATATAAAGAAGTTGTTGAGTTTAGCAGCCTTTCTCAATCGGTCGAAAACTACTATTGGGTCAATGAACAGGGTCAGGTTGTTAAAACCTTACAATATTTAGGACCTAATATGATCCCGGTTGAGTTGACCATTTTAAAGGGGTATAGCAAATCATGAGCAAGCGACTAATCACATTATTCTGTTTGGTCATGCCACTTTTTAGCTCACATAGCTTCGCTCAAACAGAAGCCTCAACTACACAGCCATTAAATGTTGAGTTGCTGGAGGTAGGCAAACAGCTACAATTCCAAGGACCTGCTCGTTTAGAAAGTGTGTTAGCACTCGCTACGGAGCAAGACGCCTCACTACAATACTCTCTTGGTACGACTTTGTTTGATAAATCGGATCGTGCCGACAAAACCTCTACCGCTTTAAAGAACTCGGTACTCAATCAAATGATTCAGCACAATTTGATTGCACATCCATTCTACAAGTTTATTCAGAAGCAAAGCTTTGCACCACGTTTACTGTCTGCAATCGATGTTGATAAAATCCGACTAAACAAATTCGAGAATCCGCTTTTGTATGGCAATGCCCTTCTAGCAAGCCCTCTACGCGAAGAAAAAGTGTATTACTTGGGAAACCTAAATAGCGTGTATACCGTTAAGGACCAGGCAGGTATCCCTTTGCAGAGACAAATAGAGAATTTGAAAAGTAACATTGGTACGTTATCAACGCGGCCGGTATTGATATACCCAGATGGTCATGTAGTTAAACCGCATCACGGAGCTTGGTTAACAACACAATATTACTTACCACCTCTGACATTGGTATATGTCCCGTTTGGTGATCTTGAACACTCCGAAATGGACCAAGATATTGTCCGCCTACTCACTCAACTGATACCAAATTCCACAAAGAGACCACAATGATGCCAATTAGAAAAAGCTTAACCCTTTATTTAATGGGCCCAGCATTGGTTTGGGCTCAAGACATGCCCTTTGAGGCTCCCACGTTACAGCCTTCTCAGTCTGACTTTGGTGGTGTTGGCTTAATGCAGATGCCAACCGGACGTATGGCCCCTGAAGGGGAGTTCAACTTTTCAATAAACTATGCTGATGAATACACTTTTTACAACGTTTCTTTGCAGCTAATGCCTTGGCTTGAAACAACCTTGCGTTACACTACCGTCAACGACGTTTTATTTAGTGAAGACCCCTCCTTCTCTGGAGACAATAAATATACAGATAAAGGTATCGATCTCAAGCTAAGAATATTACAAGAGAGTGAATATCTTCCAGAAATATCGCTTGGCATACGAGACTTCGCTGGCAATGGTTTTTTTGACGCAGAATACCTAGCTGCAACAAAAAGATATTCGAGTAAAAGTTTAGGTACTCTTGATCTTACGCTTGGTATTGGGTGGGGTTCATTAGGAATGCGAGATAACATTAGTAACCCTTTTTGTAGTATTTCTGATAGCTATTGTGACAGAGAGTATGGCTTTAACGAAACAGGTGGTACATCTAATTACCATCGATGGTTCAAGGGTCCAAGTTCCCTATTTGGTGGTGTTGAGTATCAAACACTACATAAGCCATTGAGGTTCAAGTTAGAATATGACAGTAATGACTACAGCGATGAATACCCAGTCAGAAAAATTGGTGTAGACATGAGACCGCATACACCGTGGAACTTTGGTGTGCTCTATCGTCTAGGAATGGCTGATTTTCGTTTAAGCTATGAACGCGGCGACACTTTGGTCGCAGGCTTAACACTAAACACTAATTTCAATGACATGCCATCTTTTTGGCGAGACACACCTACGCCAGAAGTAGAAAGCAATCAGCCAGAAGAACTGTCTGATGTTGACTGGGAACGTGTAACAGAAGATATAGACAAAATTGCAGGTTACCAAAACACGCGCATTTATGTTGATGACAACACCGTAACTGTCGTTGGTGAACAGAAGAAATATCGTGACCGTACAGAGGCACATGAAAAAGCGGCGGCTGTACTTCATAATGAAATGCCTAAAAGTATTGATACCTATGCGATCAATGAACGTAGCCGAGGCTTAGTCGGCGAACAAACGATTATTTCCAAAGAAAAGTACCGCGACTTTGCCCAAGTTAATTACATCAACCCCAAAATAGAAGATGCAACCGCAAAGGCTAGCAATAAGCCAAATGGAGAATCTGTCTATGATGGTTTTAAGCGTTTTGATTGGGGCTTTGCACCGAAGCTTGTTCAAACTCTAGGTAACGCTGAAGATTTCTATCTCTTTAGTGTAGGGCTAAGCGGGAATGCCTCATACTGGCTGACGGACAACCTTGAAATTGGCGGTTCGTTATACTGGGATTGGTATAACAACTACGATAAGTTTAATTATGTCACTCCACCCGATGGTACTACCGTTCCTCGGGTTCGCACCATGTTCCGTGCTTACCAAAATGAACACGCTGTGACCATGTCAAACCTACAGTTGACTTTGTTCCAAGAGTATTCCGATACCATGGATCAACAATTCTACGCGGGTTATCTGGAGAGTATGTTTGCTGGAGTCGGTACCGAGTTTCTTTACCGTCCACAAGGAGCTAACTGGGCGATTGGCGCTGACGTCAACGTAATTTCTCAACGTGATCCACAAAGTTACTTCGGTGTTTACGATGAGAAATGGCAAAACGTGCCAGAATATGGACGTCCGTTCCAAGTTATTGATAAAGGCTTCACTGGTTTTGTATCTGGTTACTACTACCCTCAATGGGAATTCCTACAAGATTTGATGATCCAAGTCGATGTTGGTCAGTTCCTAGCTGGTGATGTTGGTACACAAATCAATGTTTCTAAGCAGTTCAAGAGTGGCGTAATTGCTGGTGCCTTTGCGTCATTTACAGACTTGTCTGCGGATGAATTTGGTGAAGGTAGCTTTACCAAAGGTTTCTACTTGTCGATTCCATTTGACATCATGACCGTTAAGCCAAGCAACAATCGTGCGAACTTTAGTTGGCAGCCTCTTACTCGTGACGGAGGACAGAAACTCGGACGTAAATACAGCTTGATTGAGTTGACCGACGAGCGAAATCCTTGGTATCAAAGGCCTAACCGTTCGGATGTGGAATAATAAAGTAATCAAGGGAGCTGCGGCTCCCTTTTTCATATCTAGATACTGAGTCATAGAAGACTCAAACCTATCTTCCTGCTTCCAATAGCGCTACTTTTCGTTTCTTGCTAGAATTCCTGAGAAAATTTTAATCTATGGTGGAAGTTCTATGATCATCGTAACTGGTGGCGCTGGCATGATCGGCAGCAACATTGTTAAAGCACTAAACGAAGCTGGTATTAACGATATCCTGGTTGTCGACAACCTAAAAAATGGCAAAAAGTTTAAGAACTTAGTTGATCTGGACATCACAGATTACATGGATCGTGACGACTTTCTGACCCAAATTATGGCGGGCGATGATTTTGGTCCGATTGAGGCAATTTTCCACGAAGGTGCTTGCTCTGCAACGACTGAGTGGGATGGTAAGTACATGATGCTAAACAACTACGAGTACTCTAAAGAGCTGCTTCATTACTGTTTAGATCGCGAGATTCCATTCCTATACGCTTCTTCAGCAGCCACTTACGGCGATACAGATACTTTCGTTGAAGAACGCGAATACGAAGGTGCACTGAATGTATACGGTTACTCGAAACAGCAGTTTGATAACTACGTTCGTCGCCTATGGCAAGACGCTGAAGAACATGGTGAGACCCTTTCTCAAATCACCGGCTTCCGCTACTTCAACGTATATGGCCCACGTGAAGACCACAAAGGTAGCATGGCATCAGTTGCGTTCCACCTAAACAACCAACTTAACGCAGGTGAAAATCCTAAATTGTTCGCGGGCAGCGAATCATTCAAACGCGACTTCGTTTACGTTGGTGATGTCTGTAAAGTAAACCTGTGGTTCTTAGAAAACGGCGTATCAGGCATTTTTAACTGTGGTACTGGCCGTGCTGAATCTTTTGAAGAGGTAGCAAAAGCAGTTATCAAGCATCATGGCAAAGGCCAAATTGAAACCATCCCATTCCCTGAGCACCTAAAAGGCGCTTACCAAGAATTCACACAAGCGGATCTGACCAAACTGCGCACCGCAGGCTGTGATGTTGAATTCAAGACAGTTGCAGAAGGCGTTGCCGAATACTTGACTATCCAAAACAGTTAAGCACCACAAGGTGGTAGAACCATAACCTGCCACCTTTACTCAAATGCAATAGCCTGTATCATTCCTAACTATCTTTTTTCTCATTTAAACCACTTCGCCCGTACACGAATAGGTAACTAGACACGCCATGACCATAAAACGTGATGACTTCGACCCTAAAGCATATAACCCTGAGTTTAAGCGCCACTTTCTGTCGCCTAAGTACTGGGGCACGTGGTTAGGTGTTATCTTATTTTTACCTTTATCATTAATGCCACTGGGTTTACAAAAGTGGTTGGCGAAAACCATAGCCAAAAAACTGTCGAAATCCCACAAGGGGCCAGCTCACCGAGCGAGGGTTAACTTTGAGCTGTGTTTTCCGGAAAAGTCGTTCCAAGAACGTGAAGCTTTGATAGAAAAAACACTCTACACAGCAGCCATGTTCTTTTTTCGCTTCGGGTTACTAAGTTTACGCTCACCAAAATGGCTTCAGAACCGTTGCCAAATTCGCGGCCTAGACATTTTACGACAGCACATTGATAACAACGAAAATGTGATTTTAATGGTTCCCCACTCTTGGGCAATTGATGTGCCTGCTATCTTGCTCGCGTCAATGGGAATGCCAGTTTCTGCAATGGCGAAGAAACAAAAGAATGATGTTGCTGACTGGCTAATGCACAAGCAAAGAGTCCAATACGGTGGCCGTGTTTATGAACGCTCAGGTGGCATTAAGCATTTCCTGAAATCCATTCGAGATGGCTATGTAGGGTATTACCTACCCGATCAAGATCACGGCCCAGAGCATAGTGTGTTTGTGGATTTTTTTGCAACACGTAAAGCAACGCTACCTGGTTTAGGCAAAATTGCGAAACTATCACGCTCAAAAGTACTGCCTCTATTTGCGTCGATGAACACTGAAGATGGTACGTTTGATATTGAGATTTTACCAGCGTTTGAGCTGGATAAAGGCGAAGAGCAAGACGCTCGTACCTGTAATGAAGCCATTGAATATTTTGTCGGTGATAAACCCGAACAATATATGTGGGTACTACAGTTGCTGCACTCTCAAGAAGACGGCAATAACTATTACAATTTGTTTAAACCAAGATATAACAGCGACTGGAAAGTGCAGTGAAAGTATTTGTCGTAAGCTTGGCTCGATCGCTAGATCGCCGAGAACGTATTGAAGAAAAGTTAAAACAACAAGGCATTACGTTTGAATTTTTTGATGCAGTAGATGGCTCTGTTGACCGTTTTCTTCATTCAGAAAAAAGTCGTCCTACCATTACTCTACGCCGCAAAGGGTATCAATTAAAAACCAGTGAAGTCGCCTGTTTTGCAAGCCATCACGAGTTGTGGGTTCGCTGTGTTGAGCTTGATGAACCGATCGTCATCTTAGAAGACAACGTCGACCCCGTAGAAGGGCTGAAGCAAGTACTCGAACATACCCTTCCATTGACTTCTAATTATGACTACATCAAGTTGTCTGCCACTCAGAAGCGTGTATTCACCCCAATCGTACCGATTGATGATAATCATATGCTAGGGGGATACTCAGCAGGCACTTGTGGTACCACCGCTTATATCGTTACACCTAAAGCAGCCTCAAAGTTTGTTATGCATGCTCAAGAGTTTATTGAACCAGTCGATGACTACATGGAAAAACCATGGAGACATGGTGTTCAAGTCTACAGCGTGTCTCCAGATCTCTTTACTAGAGCAGAGATTGCTTCGACGATTGGTGGTAAAAGAAAAGATAAATCCAAAATGACTCTTGCGAATAAAATATACGCTGAACTTTTTAGAACTTATGAGTCAATTTTGAAATTCCTATACTGGAAAAACAAAGCATGAAGATTTTAGTCATTGGCCCTGCATGGGTCGGCGATATGGTAATGTCGCAATCGTTATATATCGTATTAAAGCAACGCCATCCAGATAGCCAAATTGACGTTATCGCTCCAGGATGGTGTAAACCGATTCTTGATCGTATGCCAGAAATCCACCAAGCGATTGAAATGCCTATCGGTCATGGTGAGTTTAACTTATTAGGCCGCAGGGAAATTGGTAAATCATTACGTGAAAAGCAATATGACCACGCCTATATCTTGCCTAAATCAGCGAAATCAGCACTGATCCCATGGTTTGCCAACATTCCTCTTCGTACTGGCTGGAAAGGAGAAATGCGCTATGGTTTATTGAATGACTTACGCCCTAACATGAAGTCTTTTCAGTACATGGTAGAGCGCTATGTAGCGTTAGCTTATCCAAAAGCAGAAATGGTGGATTCTAACTCTCTTGGCGGGCTTGAAACTTTACCTCGCCCACGCCTTGCAATCAACGAAGCAGAGCAACAAGCCACGCTCAAAAAGTTCAACTTAACGCAAGACCAACCAATTATTGGACTGTGCCCAGGAGCAGAGTTTGGTCCTGCCAAAAAATGGCCCGAAACACACTACGCTGAAGTTGCGACGCAAATGGCTCGTTCTGGGCATCAAATCTGGTTGTTTGGTTCTCAAAAGGACTTAGAGACTTGTAACAATATTCGCGCACTTGTTCCGACGCAATTCCATGAGCACATTCATGTTCTGGCAGGCCAAACCAGCTTAATTGAAGCGGTCGACCTACTTGCTGCATGTAAGACTGTTGTCGCGAATGACTCAGGCTTAATGCATGTGGCAGCTGCGGTTGGTTGTAATGTTGTTGCAGTGTATGGCTCAACTTCACCGAAGTACACCCCCCCACTCGCAGAAAAAGTGGAGATTGTTCATACCGATATTGATTGTCGCCCTTGTTTCCAGCGTGAATGTCAATACAAACACCTTAAGTGTTTGACAGAACTTTCGCCTAAGCAAGTGCTAGATAGTATCCAAAAACTTGACGCCATTACGATAAGCTCATGTTAGTTCGTATTGTTTATACCTTACTACTCGCCCTAGCGTCACCGCTGCTTTTATTTGGTTTGTACAAGAGCAAACCAAATAAGCCTCAGTTTGGCTCTCGCTGGAAAGAGCACTTTGGCATAACTCCCAAGCTAAAAAGCAACGACAAACCTATTTGGATACATGCCGTATCTGTTGGTGAAAGCATAGCAGCAACACCTTTAATTAAATCCCTTAAGGAACAAAACCCCGAACAATCTATTCTAGTTACTACAACAACAAGTACCGGAGCTGAACAGATTGCTAAGTTGGGTGATTTAATTGAACACCGCTATATGCCAATTGACTTTGGTTTTGCTATCAAAGGTTTTCTTAAATCAGTACAACCAAAACAAATGTTGATCATTGAGACTGAGCTGTGGCCAAACACGCTTCACCATGTTTACAAAGCGGGTATCCCTATAACAGTCGTGAATGCTCGCCTATCTGAAAAATCGTGTCAGAACTACGCCAAAATACAGCGGCTTTTTAACCAGCTTCATCCATGCCTAACTCAAGTACTCTGCCAAACGGATTCAGATGCAGAGCGCTTCGAACGCTTAGGCGTTGAGAAAAAGAAACTATCCGTTACTGGCTCGATTAAGTTCGATATTCAAATATCAGAGCAAGTGAAACAGCAAGGACAGCAGCTTCGAGCCCAACTTGGAAAGGATCGTCCAATTTGGATTGCAGCTAGCACCCACAAAGGCGAGGACGAACAGGTATTAGATGCACATAGACAAGTTTTAAAATCTCATCCAAATACATTACTTATTTTGGTTCCTCGCCATCCGGAACGATTTGATGATGTATTCACGCTTTGCCAACAGCAAGGATTTAAAACTGTGCGTCGTACTTCAACGCATGCAGTAGAGACGAATACTCAAGTATATCTCGGCGATACAATGGGTGAGATGCTAACGTTGATGGGCGCAGCGGACATCTGCTTTATGGGTGGAAGCCTAATTGGAGATAAGGTTGGTGGGCACAATGTGCTAGAGCCTGCCATGTTAGAAAAAGTCATCATTACTGGCCCCAGCTATTTCAACTTTAAGGAGATTGTTGAAAACTTACTAGCTGTGGATGGTATCTTAATTGTGCCAGACTCAACGACCCTTGCCCTAAGGACTACAGAGATCATTTCTCAACAAGATAAATATTTACTCCGAGCTTTGCATGCTAATAAATGGGCCTCATCCAATCAAGGCGCTCTAAACCGAACAATGAGCTTACTCCCCCAAAGTGATAAGTAATAACTTAATAATTAGTTTGATAAATACCTCACTTTTACTATTAAGCTTGTATGTTTTACTGTACTAAGCACTTTACCTGTTTAACTTAAAAAGAATATCCATTATGCAAAAAATTTTAGACTGTACTCTTCGCGATGGTGGCTACTATAACCACTGGGACTTTTCACCAGAAGTCGTTGACGCTTACCTCACAGCAGTTGCAAAAGCTAAAATTGATTATGTTGAGTTAGGGCTTCGTAACTATCCTAAGTCTGTTTACAGTGGTCCATTTGCTTATACGACTGAAGAGTTTCTAAACACGCTACACCTACCGAAAGGTCCGACATACGGCGTAATGGTTGACGCAAAAACTTTGCTAGATGCGGGTAAACCTGTTGTCGCTGCCATCAATGATCTTTTTGTACCAGCACAAGAAAGTAAAGTGGATCTCGTTCGTATCGCGGCACATTTCAATGAAGCAGAGCAGTGTGAAAGCATGATTAAAGCTTTCAAAGAAATGGGGTATATCGTTGGCTTAAATCTGATGCAAGCGGGCGGAAAACCATCCGTGGTTATAGCGGAAAAAGTACAGGCGGTAGCAAAAGCAAACCCTGACGTCATCTATTTTGCTGACTCTCTCGGTAATATGGATAGTGCAGAAGTCACTCGCATTGCCGAAATTGTAAAGCAAAACTGGGATGGCGACATTGGCATCCACACCCATAACAACATGGGTCAAGCAATGTCTAATACGATGACAGCTCGTTCGAATGGTGTTACATGGTTGGATGTGACCGTTACCGGAATGGGACGAGGCGCTGGGAACGCCCAGACCGAAAACCTGCTCGCCGAACTTGATGGACTAGATAAATACTTGCCAACAGCAATATATGAACTAGTTATTCGCCATTTTGAGCCAATGCAAAGAAGATACGGTTGGGGCTCAAGCCTTCTATATTACTTGGGAGCCAAAAACGATATTCACCCAACTTATATTCAGAATATGCTTTCTAATCCTAATTACGGAACAGAAGAAATTGTTGGTGCTATCGAGCATTTAAAAAAGCTAGAAGGTACGACAAGCTATAATGGTGATGTCTTAGAAGAAGCGCTTACTGTAGGGAAAATAAGCCAACCAACTGAAAGCCAATCAGACCTATCAGGGATCTTTTCAGGAAAAGAAATTTTACTGGTCACTAATACGCCTAATGCTGCAACACATAGAGTCGCGATCGAGACATACATTAAGACTCGAAAGCCTATCGTAATTGGCATCAATACAAAGCATGAGATTAACACTGAGCTTTTCGATTACTTTGCTGTATCTCATAACTCTAAATACTTGTCAGAAAGCAGCCATTACTCAGAGGTAGCCAAACCCGTATTTTTGCCAAAGAACCGCTTTGACGAAGACGAGCTAAGTAAATTTAGTAATATTTCTATGATTGATTACAGTAGCACCATAGAGAAGGATACTCTCACCGCCCATAAAAACTACTGTACACTACCGTATGATAATACCGCTGCATATGCGTTATGTATCGCTTTTATAGGTCAAGCGCAGAAGATATCTCTCGTTGGTTTTGATGGTTATGATGTGACTGACCGACGCCAAATGGAAATGAATGAGATCTTTAGCATGGTTAGTCAGCAGTTTGGAAGTACATCAATTCAAGCGTTAACCCCAACCACTTATCCAGTAAAAGCAGGGTCTATTTATGCACCCGCTATTTAATGGCTATGATACTGTTATTTTTGACTGCGATGGCGTGATCCTAGACTCAAATAACCTCAAAATTGATGCCATGCGTAATGCTTTACGCATGGCCCAAGTATCAGAGCTCGAAATAGATAAGTGTTGCACTTATTTTAAAGCTAATTTTGGCAAATCGCGTTTTCATCATGTGAGTTACTTTGTTGAACATTTCATCACAAATGCAGATGAAGCATTGTACGAACGTATACTAAACTGCTACTCAAAGCAGTGTGAAGAGCTATACATGGAAGCTCAACTGACGCCTAATTTTATTGCAGCAATTACAGATTGCCCAGCCAAACTCTATGTAGCGAGTGGATCTGCTCAAGACGAATTACGAGAAGTATTTGTTAAAAGAGAGCTGGCGCAATATTTTACGTTAATTCTAGGATCACCTACCGCGAAAGCAGATAACGTTGCAACCATCCTAAAGGAGTCTTCAGGCGCGGCTCTAATGATCGGTGACGCATTATCAGACTTTCACGCAGCCAAAGAGAATAATATTGATTTTCTTGGCTATCTTCCTTTTTCAAATGTAAAAGAAGAGCTTGAAAGCTTATCAAAAAGTGAAGGTTTCAATATTCTAAGGAGTTGGTAAGCATGAGTGTCCATGTTTTTCTACCATGCCGGAAAGGCAGTGAACGTATCCCAAACAAAAATACCAAAGACTTTGCAGGTGTAAAAGGTGGGTTATTAAAAATCAAACTGGATCAGTTAATCAATATAACTGACCTAGATTCGATAGTCGTATCTTCAAACGATGACTTTGTACTGGATTTTGCTTCAACATATAAAGATTCTCGCATACGAATAGATGAACGCCCAGAGCACCTAGGGGCAAGTTCAACAAGCACTGATGATCTTATTAGATATGTTCCTTCGCTTATTACTACGGGTCACGTACTTTGGACTCATGTAACCTCACCATTCTTAGACGAGTCAGGTTATAGCGCTATTATCAAACAGTATAATCAAGCACTCACGGAAGGTTATGATTCATTAATGACGGTCAAAGAACTACGTGGGTTTATTTGGAATAAAGATAAGCCAATTAGCTACGATCGTAATATAGAAAAATGGCCTAGAACTCAGACAATTGAACCTCTTTATGAAATCGATAGCTCAGTCTTTTTAAATAGTGTAGAAAACTACAAAAAGCTAAATGATCGAATTGGACTAAAGCCTTCGATGTACATACAGGATGCAGAGAGCTCAATTGATATAGATTGGCCAGAGGACTTTACTTTCGCTGAATCTATGTGGTTACAGAAAAATAAATGATCATCGGTAAATAGACATTACAATTGTAGCGTCTATTTACCTGTCATTTCATCGTCTAGGATAAGCATCGATCATAGAGAAACTAGACCTATTCACGATTTTTACCCCTTTGAGATCGGCCCATTTATTTAACAGTTGATGTGCATAAAACGTCAAGAAAGTTAATCGCATCAAGTCCGTCATATTAAAAGGTTTGACCTTTTGAGGATTTTCTAGGAGCGGCAACTTCTCTTCTTTTCCATAGAAATGCTTGTAGACCATATAAAGCTGGTTGCTCTCTTGATCAACATGGACATCATTATGGAAGCTCATATCCGCTCCAAATATTTCCACTGAATCATATTCACATAGAATTGCTACATACACAGCAAAGATAAGCACATTGACAGCTGGAGGTGCGACGATACCAGAAGATAGTGCCATTGGGCCATATTTAATATTAGTTACATTACTAGGAATTGCTCGCAGCACTTTTATCGCTATGTTGCTGTTTTTGATATTGCCTTGAATGAACTCTCTGTCAGCAAAGTCAGGAATAATCAATTGCATTTCCCAAGACACAAGTTCATTTAGATCTTTAAACAATTTATCTCTTTTTTCCACCAGAGAGCTATGGGTGGTTTCATCCCAGAAATAGCTATCAATTAAAATATATTTATTAGGTTTCAACGCCGTAAAATGCTCAGACTCTGAGAAATGATTAACAGCAATCACATCACTATCTGTACCAATACTATTAATATCTGACTTTAAGGATGGTCCATTACCTAAAACCGTACATTTCTCATGTGTACGATAAAAGTCTTTAGGTGAATCAGTGCTTTTATCGCTTCGCTTTTTGAATGAACGGAAAGTTGAAGAAAAATGCCTCTTCATACTTATCGATTGCTTTATATTTTTAATTTTATTCATCTTAACCTACGCAAAACTTTTAAAACCGTTCGATAATCCAGCGTTTTAACAAAATAACAAATCGCTTCGCTGTACAAAGCAGACTTTGATTGTGAAAGTGATGCCATAAACTCAGCGGTACACATACGCTTTTTAATCGCACTCACAACTTTAGTGGCGTTTTTACTCTCTGCATCTCGCAAGTTCATTTTAAGATCTTGCAGTTCACGCTGAGCATTAATTACTGTGTTGTCATACCTTTCTTCACGTGTTTCTTTTGCGAACGTTGATATGCCACCCAATCGATATTGGATCCATTTTTTGTTTTCATGATGAATACCATTTAACAAAAAGGCTCGAAGGACATTGATGCGATCTTCATTGATGATGTCTTTGTTGTAAGGAGCAAACTCGTTCAGTACATCAGAGGTAAAAGCGGCGCAACAACCATCTACTGCACACTTTCTATTAATAATATTTTCGAGTGTGTACGGCTTTTTATTTTGCTTAATCGATTCGAATGACTCAATAACATCGCCTTGCTCAGAAATTTTGTCGTAACCACCAATAATTAAGCTTGGTTTGCCATTTTTCAACCAGGCTTCATAAGTTTCCTCAACTCGGCTCGGCATCGCTATATCATCGCCAGCTTGTACAATAATAAGCTTATTTTGGTATTGCCCCCGCAAGGAGTTGATTTGGCTAACTAAACCAACATTTTGCTTATTGTGGCGATATTCAATATTTAATCCTTTAGGCGCAAACTCTAAAAGCGATAGAATTATTTTATGACTATCATCAGGTGAACAGTCATCCAAGATCAATAATTGGCTTGGCCACACGGTCTGGTTCAATGCCGCTGGCAATGTTTTCTCAAGATAACGAGATTGTTTATAACAAAAGAAGACATAAACCACGTCTTCTAATACTTGCACATGCTCTTGTGTCATTACTCAACCTTAAAAGAGTTGATTGCATCGACTACTTCTTGACTCTCGTCTTCACTCAAGTAGGACGACATTGGCAATGACAGCACCTCATTTTGTAACTGCTCAGTCAACGCTAATGACAGATGACCAAACTCTTTATAAGCCTGCTGTTTATGCGGCGCTATCGGGTAATGTACTTGTGTTTGAATACCATGCTCTGATAAATGCTTAACCAATGCACCTCGGTGTGAAGTTCGCACCACAAACAAATGCCATACATGTGCCTCAGGCTCTGTCACTTCCGGCAAGATAATATTCGGGTTGTTGATTTCGCGTAAGTAAAATGCCGCCAGCTCCTGACGCGCTTTCGTCTGCGCTGGAAGGTAGTTCAGTTTCACTGACAACATCGCCGACTGAATTTCATCCAAACGACTGTTCAATCCTTGATAAAGATTCTGGTATTTAACATGTGAACCGTAGTTTCGAAGGGCACGCAAGGTTTCGGCAAGCTCTTCATCGTTGGTCGTAATAGCGCCACCATCACCCAATGCACCTAGGTTTTTACCCGGATAGAAGCTAAAGCCTGAGGCGTCACCCCATGCTCCAGACTTCTTACCATCAAGTGTCGCACCATGAGACTGGGCGCTGTCTTCCAACACGAGAAGATTGTGTTTTGTTGCCAACGCCATAATCGCTGGCATATCGGCCAACTGGCCGTACAGGTGCACCGGCAAAATGACTTTCGTCTTTTCTGTAATCGCCGCTTCAATCGCTTCAGGACTGATATTGTGCGTCTGCTCATCCGGCTCCACAAACACCGGAACCAAGTCCGCTTCGGTGACCGCCAATACCGATGCGATATAGGTATTACCCGGTACGATAACTTCATCACCTTTGTTGATTTTTCCTAGCTCTCGCCAAGCCTTTAACGTCAGTGTTAAAGCATCTAAGCCATTCGCAACGCCTATACAGTGTTTAACACCACAGTAGTCAGCAAATGCTTGTTCAAACTGTTCCGTTTCCTTGCCAAGGATATACCAGCCAGATTCAATCACGCGTGCACAGGCTTGTTTCAATTCGTCTTCGTACTCGGCATTTAAGCGCTTTAGCTCTAAAAAATTAACGTTCATTATCTACCTAGGATTTTTTCACACTTCAATTTCATTGGCTCAATATCTGACGGGTATATTTCATAAAGATAATCCAAGTCTGTATCGCCAACGAGTCGAGCACCGAACTTTTCATGGAATTTGTTTACCGCATGGTTATCTTTGCGAACATCGAAGTGGCATTTTTTAAAACCCAACACATCAAAGCCAAATTGATAAACTAAAAGAGCACTTTCGAGGGCAGCGTAACGTGTTTTTTCATGATTCAGGATCCAACTTCCCCAACAAAAAGAAACACCTTTAAAGTCGTAAAGTCTAACTGTTCCGCATTTGGTTCCATCTAGCCTCTCTATAATGAAGTAAAACTGCTTCTTTTGTTGCTCGTCCTCTTTATACGCTCTTATCCATAATCTTTGTGCTTCAACACTCGTATCGCATTTGGACAAGTGTGTATTGTATTTTTCATCACCTCGAAGCTGAGTTATAAACTCTGCATCATCTTCTTGAACAAGGCGAAATTGTATTGTCTTACTTTTCAGCATGTTTGTTTACCACATTCAAAAATTCAGCATAATCGCGTATGTAATCGGCTTCATCATACAATTCACTAGCGACAACCATTAGCACACAATCTTCAGAAAAGTCGTGCATCTCACGCCATTTTAAGCCTTTGATATGCAGTCCTACATCGGGAGATGAAAGCGTCACTTTCTCTTTCGTGGTGCCATCATCAATGACGAAAGTCACGCTACCTTTCATACAGATAGCGACTTGCTCTAAGTCGTAGTGTGCATGAAAGCCCCTAGCTAAACCGCTTTGTGTATCAAAAATGTAGTAAATACGTTTGATATCAAACGGAATGTTTTTGTGTTGCTCTAACGAGATTAGTGAACCTCGCTCATCACCCATTTTCTGAAAAGATATTAGCGGTATATTTGACATTTATTCTTCCAATAACTCTAGAAGATAGCGGCCATAATCGTTTTTAGATAAGGCTTTTCCTGCAGCTTGAATATGATCTCGTGTTAACCACCCTCGGCGATAAGCAATCTCTTCTAAGCAAGCCACTTTATAACCTTGTCGTTTCTCGATCGTTTCGACAAAGTGAGCAGCTTCAAGCAAGCTGCCATGTGTCCCCGTGTCTAACCACGCAAAGCCGCGCCCTAGCACGTCAACCGTCAATTTCCCTTGCTCTAAGTAAGCTTGGTTAATACTCGTAATTTCTAACTCGCCACGATGAGACGGTTGAATAGTTTTGGCAATGTCCACGACGCGGTTATCGTAGAAATACAGTCCGGTAACGGCGTAATTGGATTTTGGCTTGAATGGCTTCTCTTCAATCGATAGCGCTCTCATCTCTTCATCAAATTCCACCACACCAAAGCGCTCAGGATCTTTCACTTTATAGCCAAAGACCGTCGCACCTTCCGTCAAAGCAGCAGCTTGCTGCAACTTCGGAGTGAACCCTTGTCCATAAAAGATGTTGTCACCCAGCACTAAACATACTGAATCATCGCCAATGAATTCTTCGCCAATGATGAACGCTTGAGCTAAGCCGTCTGGGCTTGGTTGAATCGCGTATTGCAACTCAATGCCAAACTCTGAGCCATCACCCAATAGGCGCTGAAATCCTTCCTGGTCTTCTGGCGTGGTGATGATCAAGATTTCACGAATACCAGCTAGCATGAGTACCGACAACGGGTAGTAAATCATTGGTTTGTCATAAACCGGCAGTAACTGCTTAGAGACACCGCGTGTAATAGGGTAAAGGCGAGTGCCCGAGCCACCTGCTAAAATAATGCCTTTCATTATTCGCCCGCTCCTAATCGCTCTAAACTGTATGAACCATCAAGTACGCGTTGCCACCATTGCGGATTATTGAGGTACCATTCCACGGTTTTGCGAATACCGCTTTCAAACGTTTCTTCTGGCGTCCAGCCAAGCTCTTGAGCAATCTTGGTGGCATCAATTGCGTAACGCACATCATGACCTGGGCGATCTTTCACATACGTGATCAAAGATTCATAAGACTCAACACCTGCAGGTTTGTTTGGTTGCAGCTCTTCAAGCAAAGCACAAATGGTTTTCACCACTTCGATGTTGGCTTTTTCGTTATGGCCACCAATGTTGTAGGTTTCACCGACTTCACCTTCGTTGACCACTTTGTACAGCGCGCGAGCATGGTCTTCCACAAACAGCCAATCTCGGATCTGCATACCATCACCATACACAGGCAACGGCTTGCCATCGAGGGCATTTAAAATCATCAGAGGGATCAACTTCTCTGGGAAGTGGTACGGGCCATAGTTGTTCGAGCAATTAGTGATAAGTGTTGGTAAGCCATAAGTACGTTGCCAAGCGCGAACCAGGTGATCGCTCGAAGCTTTAGATGCAGAATATGGGCTGCTCGGCGCGTATGAAGTGGTTTCGGTGAACAAATCATCCGTTCCCTCTAAATCACCATACACTTCATCCGTAGAAATATGATGAAAACGGAATGCCGATTGGCGCGCTTCATTTAAGCCCGACCAATATTGACGAGCCGCTTCAAGCAAATGGTAAGTGCCCATCACGTTGGTCTCAATAAAAGCAGCAGGACCATCAATAGAGCGATCGACATGAGACTCGGCGGCCAAATGCATCACCCTATCGGGTTGATGCTCTGAAAACACGCGATCTAGTTCAGCTCGGTCACAGATATCTACTTGCTCAAAGTAGTAACGTTCACTCTCTGAGACATCAACCAGTGATTCTAGATTCCCTGCGTAGGTCAGTTTATCTAAATTGATGACGGTATCTTGGGTGTCACGAATGATATGTCGGACAACAGCTGACCCAATAAAGCCTGCTCCACCGGTTACTAATATTTTCATTACAAATGTTACCTACGTTAATTTTTGTGCCATCAGATACACATGAATACTTTATGATTATTGTAGTTTATAGACTCACTCGAGCATCGTTAGACTCAAGAAGGCTTACTTAGAGCAATCAACATAAAATGATAAAAAACCCAATTAAGATTGAGAAGCATAACCGTCCTGAAAATGTTCAAAATCGGATTCTTGCCAAATAATCTGTCGCTTTAAACGCTCTTTATTAAATGAACGCAGAAGTCTATTTAGATTTTGATGCTTCCAGTCACCAGAAGTTTCAAAACGACACTTATCAAAATCGATAATCCATACCTTATCTTTGTCGTCGATCAAGATATTGTGGATATTCAAATCAGTATGGTTAACGCCAACCTGATGCATCTTGGCAATTTCTTGCCCTATTTTCTGATACATTTCTACCGATAAAGACTGTTCTTGCAAGATACTAACCAGATCTCTGGCGTTTGGGATTCGCTCACTTAATAAATCAGCTTGATAGAAGAGTCCTGACTTTACGGCTCTTGCTGCAATAGGACGAGGAACGTGCACCCCAGCCTCAATTAGCGCCAACAAAAGCTGAAACTCTTGCGCACAACGGGTGTTATCCCAGCCAGAGAACCAATAATGATCGTTAACTAACTTCCCAAACAAACCGCCACGACGGTAATGACGTAGTGCCGCTTGCATGTTCTCTAGTTGGATAAACCATGTCGTGCCTCGCCCCGTCGCACTGCCAACCACCTTGTCGGAGGACTGCCAGTATTCCGCATCAAATATCGGTTGGCTAGGGTCTGTAATGATCTCGTCATCAAACCAGATCACTTGGTTGTTGTTTTTATACTGTTGAGTCATACGCTCACCCTCTAGCCTAAATACCGGCTGGCTAATATATACAACCAAGTAAATGCAGCAAACGCCAAAGCAACCATAACGGCAGCAGAGCCTATATCTTTAGCTCGACCACTGAGTTCATGCCGTTCAATACCGATACGATCAACCACTGCCTCAATCGCTGAGTTTACAAGCTCTACAATCAAGACTAATACCACGACCCCGATCATTAAGATACGCTCAACCATGCCGACATCCACTAGCCAAGCCAAAATCACGGCGATACTCAACAGAGCCAACTCTTGTCGAATGGCAGCTTCATGCTTAAAAGCCGCTTTTAATCCTTGGATCGAATAACCCGTCGCTTTAACGATGCGCTTTAGTCCGGTATTACCCGGCTTGCCAGATTCTTGTGATTGATGTGGTGTTGTCTTTGACATTGCAGAACACTTATCAGTACTTAGCTATATTCGAGCCGTGTATTTTACATTTATTGGGGATGTCTGCATAATTTACCTGCCTCTATTCATCGAATCAGACAATAATTATGTTCACTTCTGCCCCATCGTCACTATGCGTCTTGCGTTTGTCCGCTATCGGAGACGTTTGCAATACTATCGCCACAATTCAAGCTATTCAGAAACACTGGCCTTCGACCCAGATTACTTGGATAACGGGTAAACTTGAAGCCCAGTTATTAGCCGCCATCGATGGTGTAGAAGTGATTGTTTTTGATAAAAAAGCGGGACTTGATGGCTACAAATCACTTTGGCGACAGCTGAAAGGCAGAGAGTTTGATGCGCTATTGCATATGCAGTACGCGATTCGAGCGAGTGTCGCAACGTTGGGCATTAAAGCAAAATACAAACTTGGTTTCTCTTCTGATAGAAGCCAGGACTTTCAAACACTATTTACCAATGTCAAAGTGCCTTCCCCGCAATCTCTGCATGTCGCAGATGGCTTAATGGCCTTTGCCCATCAAATTGGGGTACCAAAGGCAGGACTAGACTGGGTACTTTCTTATTCAGACCACGACCAAGCTTGGGCAGAGTCTCATATTTCTCGTAGTAAACCTAACCTGCTGATTGTGCCTGGTGCGAGCAAAGCTTATAAAAACTGGAACGCGGAAGGTTATGTGGATGTGATTCATCACGCCAGAGCAAAAGGCTGGAACGTGATTCTGGCAGGCAGCCCTGCTCAGGTAGAATTGGATCTGGCAGAGGCCATTCAATCTCGCTTGGAAGAACCGTGTCTAAATTTAGTTGGACAAAGTTCAATTCTGCAAATGCTTGCGTTAATAGATAAGGTTGAAATGGTCATCGCCCCCGATACCGGACCAGCACACATGGCGAATGCAATGAAAACACCAATCATCGGGCTCTATGCACACCATAATCCGCTGCGAGTGGGACCTTACCGTTATCTAAAATACGTTGTCTCAGTGTATGAAGAAACGATCTTTGCGGAAACAGGTAAAAACAGTCACGAGTTAAGCTGGCGAACTCGCGCTAAAGATGAAACGGCAATGAACCGCATTACCAGCACTCAAGTAATGAGCATGTTCGATCAAGTCTTAGAAGATTTGTATCCTCAATACCAGTAAACTTACTGTCTTGATTTGTTAAGAAGGAAATGACCTTGTCCAAACCAACCTTAGCCGTTGCCTTAATTGTAAAAAATGAAGAGAAGCACTTACAAGCTTGTCTAGACACAGTAAAAGATTGGGTCGATGAGATTGTCCTTCTAGACTCGGGCAGCACTGATCGCACTGAAGAAATCGCCCGACAATACACAGATAAGTTTTACACCAATCTAGATTGGCCAGGATTCGGTAAACAGCGCCAACTGGCGCAGCAATACGTTACGGCAGACTACGTTTTGTGGCTTGATGCGGACGAACAAGTCACTCCAGAGCTAAAAGAAAGTATCTTACACGCGGTATCAGCCAATAAGCCGAACGTTTTATACAAACTTAATCGACTAAGCTCAGCATTTGGTAAGTTCATCTACCATTCTGGTTGGTCTCCAGACTGGATTGTGCGCTTATATCGCACCGAATATACACAATATAATGATTCGCTCGTTCATGAAAAAGTTGATGAGAAAAACTATCAAACTGAAAAACTGGATGGTCGACTGCATCACTACACTTACGAGCACCTGCATCATTACATCAATAAAACCACTAGCTACCTCAAGGCCTGGACAGATGAACGTGAAGGTAAAAAGAAAGCGGGGTTAACGACCGCTATCGTTCACGCTCTTGCGAGCTTTTTGAAGATGTATGTGCTCAAACGAGGTTTCCTTGATGGCAAACATGGCTTCATTCTAGCTTGGCTAAGCATGCACTCTACTTTTGTAAAATACATCGATCTCTACTTACGTGAACAGGCAAGAAAATCATGAAAACGACTTTAATTATCACCACTTACAACTGGAAAGAAGCATTAAAAGCGGTGTTAGAAAGCGTGAAACGTCAAACCGTTTTGCCTGACGAAGTAATTGTTGCAGATGATGGCTCTCGAGAAGACACCAAAGCAATGGTTGACCAAATGCGTGAAGGTTTTCCGGTTCCACTGATTCATAGTTGGCACGAGGATAATGGCTTTCAGCTTTCAATGAGCCGCAACCGTGCGATCGCCAAAGCATCAGGTGACTACCTCATCATGATTGATGGCGACATGGTGCTGTCCCAAACGTTTATTGAATCACATAAGCAAGTCGCAAAACCAAATTGGTTTGTGCAGGGTGGACGTGTGTTAACGGATGAAAGCTGCAGCAAGGCCATCATGGAAAACGGCTTAGTGCCTTCCATTTTCAGCAAAGGCATTCGCAATCGTAAAAACTGCATCACCAACGCCTTGCTATCGAAATGGTTCTCTTACGAGCGTAATAACGATAAAGCCACTCGCGGCTGCAACATGGCGTTTTGGCGACAAGATGTCATCGAGGTGAATGGCTTCAACCAAGATTTTGTTGGATGGGGACGCGAAGACAGCGAGTTTGTTCATCGCATGTTGAATGCGGGTAAGTCACGTCTTTACCTAAAATTCGCAGGTGTAGGCTACCACTTGTACCACGTAGAAAACTCTCGTGCGTCACTCGGACAAAATGACGAGATTTTAGAGAACACCATTAAAAACAAGCTTAAACGCTGTAAGAATGGTGTTGATCAATTTCTAGAAGCTTAAGATTATTAAAAGGGGCGCTTCGCCCCTTTTTTATTGTTGCTGAGATAAAGCGAAGTACTTATCGGCAACCATCAATGAGATCAAACGCTCTTTACGTTTATCTTTGAACTGCTCAACCCACTGGTGCGCATTTTCAATGATCGCTAATGCTTCTTGCTCATTCGCTAGGTAATAATCCATCTTTTCGGGCAAATCCGAATAGTCATCCTTCACTTCAACATAGTGGACGCCTGCCTCTAACTTACCTTCCATAAACCAAGTCTCATATTTTGGCTTTGACATAATAACCAAGGAGTTAGACGACATAGCCCACTTAAGGTTGGTGGCCACATCATTGCCTTCTATACAGAGCAAAAACTTATACTGCAGTTGCTCTTCAATACTCATAAAGCCCTTTTCCCATGGTTTCCCTTCTACCGGGCGGGTCTGGCCAATATTGCATTGCGGATGGTTATAAAACGCATGAATCACCTTTTTACGATGCGGCTGAAAACCCACGCCACGCCACGCTACCATGTCCTTTTTATCTTGATAGCGAACAGGATCATCAATAAATTTAAAATGACGAACTTGATTAAGTTTCAACACCACTGAATTTTGGTTGTTACCAAAAATAGGGCGGCTTTTTATAAAGCTCGGTACATTGGGGATGTGTGTAACATCGCCGTTGATGTAGTTAAACGCAAAACTGGAAGGGAAATAGCGTACAACTTGGCGAAGATCGAAAAAATACGTCCAGCCTTTCGTTTTTTTGAATGTATCGATGGTCGAGTAACTTTGTTCTCGGCTATCGACTGAAAACGGCGTTTCACACTTATTGTAATAGTTCACCCGCTCAAGACAGCGTTGCAGCTCTGCCTCGGTCAGATTCGAAAGTAAACGCTTGGCTTGTGCTCGATATACAAAGCGAGGGATAAGTATCGAGAGAGCGTTTGAGAAATAATAAGGGAACTTACTGTCTTTCATTCAGTTTTTCCCCAATCGCGATGGCTACTGGCTTGGGAACGAATTGTTCGATACTTCCGCCATGAATCGCTACTTCTCTCACGATAGTCGACGATAAAAACGCAAACTCTTCTTCAGGAGTTAAAAATACGCTCTCGATTCCTGGTAATAGCTTTCGGTACATGTTGGTCAGTCCAAACTCGTATTCAAAGTCTACCGTTGTTCGTAAACCACGAATAAGAACCTTAGCTTTCTCATTTCTCGCGAAATCCACTAATAACCCGGAGAACCCCTTTACCGTCACACCAGGTAAATGCGCTACAACGTCCTGCATCAGTGCAACGCGCTCTTCCAATGAAAACATAGTGTTCTTCGATGGGCTTGCGGCTACGCCAATCACAACCTCATCAAACATTTCGTGAGTACGTTCTATTAGATTGAGGTGACCATTAGTCACTGGATCAAAAGTGCCCGGATAAATGACTTTCATATAATTTACTAAGTTATTCGAAACTGATTGAATTATTGAGGCTCGAACGCAAGATTACAACAACTTAAGCTCGATATTAGCTCGTCTTACTTCTGACACTCACCACAAAAGAAGGTATTACGCTGCCCTATTTTTAGCTCTTGAAGTCGTTCGCCGCATTCTGGGCATGGCTCTCCGGCTTTTCCGTAAACTAATAACTCTTGTGCAAAGTAACCCGGCTTTCCATCGGCTTGCGCAAAGTCTTTCAGCGTAGTCCCACCTTGCGTAATGGCAATCTCAAGTGTCATTTTGATATTTTCAACAAGTAACCCCCACTCTTGAGAAGTTAGCTTACCTGCAGGCCTTGAAGGGTGAATTCGAGATTTAAACAACGACTCATTCGCGTAGATGTTCCCGACACCAACCACGACTTTGTTGTCCATGATGAACTGCTTGACGGCGACACGCTTATTTTTAGCTTTCTCCGCTACATATTCCGCATTGAACTCTTCAGTTAAAGGCTCAGGCCCCATGTTTGCTAGTACAGCATGTGACTCGCCAGGAGCACACCACAGCCATGCCCCAAAACGACGCGGATCGTTATAACGCAGTATTTTTCCACTGCTTAGTTTGAGATCCACATGATCGTGCTTTGCTGGCGGAAAGTCGGCATCTAGGACACGTAAAGACCCCGACATGCCCAAGTGAACAATGGCTGTACCTGTGTTTGTCTCGATCAGTAAGTATTTCGCGCGACGGCTAATCGCACGGATCACCTGCCCTTCCAATTTTTTAAGCTCTATAGGAATATCCCAGCGCAATTTAGGCGTTCGAAAAGTAAACGACTGGATCGTTTGTCCAACCATGTGGGGGCTAATTCCCATACGACTGACTTCAACTTCTGGCAACTCAGGCATTAGATTCTCCAATTCACCGGCTAATAGTTCTCGCTGCTAGCATAATCGAAAAGAAAAACGATAAATAGGGAAGCTTATTAGGGGTATAGGCGCAAAAAGGCTCTACTCTGGCATAAGGTAGTTTTCATCGACGGAGATAGCGACCCATTTGTCTTGCCAGGTTTTAAATAGCCAAAAATCAGGTAAACGAAAGAAAGTCACCCGCTGCGGCTCTTCGAGATCCTGATACCAAACTTCTACCGTTTCAGGTACCGTCAGGTTAGGTTTTAAATGATCGTACTGTTCTGAGGTGAGCTCGGTCCCTTCCAATGATTGCCAGCGTGATACAAGTTCACTGATCGGTGCATCAACTTTGATGTTGGATTGCCATCGTCCATCATGCAGTTCAAACTCCCAGCCACTATAGTACAAAGACTCCACCGTATAGTCGGAGCGAAGTACATTTGGGTAAGGGTCTGCTTGGTCTGTTAATAGGTAAGTTTTGATCCACATCGGCGCATTTAAGATCACTATAAACGCGATAATGCCCAGAATAAGAATATTGTTCCATCGGCGGCGACGAGCCGGACTCACACGCATAACCATCTCTACTCTCTTATAGTTATGAGTAAATTACCAAAGAGTATTGAGCTTGACTAGAACAACGGTGTGCAAGTGTGTAGGGAAGTGGTAACTAAGCGGCAGAGAGCGATCAATCAAAAATTCGAGTATAGAGTCGGACCAGTAAAATAACTTCAGCAGTACTTTATAATCCGATGACGTACTGAACCTTTTCTTCAGCACTTTTATTCAGGTAATAAAAAAACCCAACTCGAAAGTTGGGTTTTTCAATTCATCAAAGAGACTGAAACCAATTATTTGATTTTTGCTTCTTTGTACATAACGTGCTGGCGAACTACTGGATCAAACTTTTTGATCTCAAATTTGCCTGGCATGTTACGCTTGTTCTTATCAGTTGTGTAGAAGTGGCCTGTACCTGCAGAAGATACTAGACGGATTTTCTCACGAACGCCTTTCTTTGCCATTGCTTATTTCCTCTTAAACGTTTTCGCCACGTGCACGCATGTCTGCAAGAACAGTATCAATACCTTTCTTGTCGATGATGCGCATACCTTTAGCAGATAGACGTAGTTTAACAAAACGTTTTTCGCTCTCTACCCAGAAACGATGAGTTTGTAGGTTCGGCAGAAAACGACGCTTAGTAGCATTTCGTGCGTGTGAACGGTTGTTACCCGTTACTGGACGCTTACCAGTTACTTGGCATACTCGTGACATGAATGTCTTCTCCAAAATCGTTTCAGCTCGATATCAACCTTGGTGGCCGAACCTCTCTATCTCTCGAAAAGAAGTTAGAGGTTAAGAACCGCTATGGAAAATCCATACAAGGCTATCAAAGGTCGCGCATTATACTAACTTGATATGCATTGCTCAAGACCCGAACAGATCCTTTTTACAGGTTTTCGTGATCTTTTTTTAGACAGCAGATTTTTTTAGCAGTCCAAGCTGAATTCAGTTAAAAATTTAGTGGCGTGGATGATAGCAGATTTTTAGCAACTAACAACCTAAAAAACGCACAGTTATATCCAGCCTCTTTCAGCAAAAGAGACACTTTCCCCATCTCCGATGACGAAATGGTCCAAAATACGAATATCCACCAATGCTAATGCGTCGATGAGACGCCTTGTAATCCTTCTGTCAGCTTGGCTCGGCTCAGCGACGCCTGAAGGATGATTGTGCGCTAGAATCAAAGCCGCCGCGTTATGATGCAGAGCACGCTTGACGACTTCTCTCGGATACACCGACGCTG
Source organism: Vibrio sp. 2130-1 (assembly GCF_033339515.1). Lineage (NCBI taxonomy): Bacteria > Pseudomonadati > Pseudomonadota > Gammaproteobacteria > Vibrionales > Vibrionaceae > Vibrio > Vibrio sp. 2130-1. The sequence continues at coordinate 160,739 of NZ_JAWOUT010000006.1, read as the reverse complement.
CATCCAACGTTCCTTCAAATAAAATTTCGTCTTTTATCACTCGGTGCTGGTTATCGAGAAAAAGAATATAAAAAGCCTCTCTTTGCCGATCCCTTAAAATAGAAGACAGATATAACTTAGTTTGGTCGGGGCTGGTTAAGGCATCACCACGCTTTAGCGTCTCCGCCAAGTAACGTTGTGTCATTTCTAGTACAGCTTGCAATTGAACATACTTGGCTTGCCCCAATCCTTTGTGACGACAAAACTCTTCTTCTGATGCTGAAAATAGTTGTCTGAGCGAACCAAAGTCTTGAATAAGGAAGTCTGCGAGCTCAATCACGTTCATTCCGCGGGTGCCTGTGCGCAAGAAGATGGCCAGTAGCTCAGCATCGGTCAAAGCTTGCGGCCCTCGTTGCAGTAGCTTCTCTCTGGGCATGGACTCATTTGGCAAAGCTTTCAGTATCATCTGATGTCTCTTTATATAGAAAGTGTCCCTATTCCACAAAACAAAAAGCGAAAGTCGAGTATGACTTTCGCTTTCTTCGTACCATCAGTGCTTTCCATGCAACTTAACAGTTCATCAGAGTTTAAAGTTGCCAACCAAGCCGTGAATTTCTGTTCCAGACTGTGATAGCTGCGTGCTGATTGACTCGGCATGCTGCAACGTCTCATTAATGTTGTTCACGATCTGTTGAATAGCCACTAAGTTTTGGTTGATGTCTTCTGCAACCGCGCTTTGTTCTTCTGCGGCAGACGCGGTTTGAATACCCATATCTCGAATTGTTCCGATAGAATGATGAACACCAGAAAGAGATTGCTGAATGAGCGCAGATTCTTCCGCCGTTTTGACACCTCGTTTTTGGCTCACCGACATCGTACTGACCGCTCTTGATACACCATTTTGTAGCTGCTTGAGCATGTCGCCAATTTCATGAGTACTATTTTGCGTACGACTGGCTAACGAGCGCACTTCATCCGCAACGACGGCAAACCCTCGACCTTGCTCACCGGCTCTAGCCGCTTCAATCGCCGCATTTAGGGCCAACAAATTCGTTTGCTCGGCTATCTCGCCAATCACATCCAGCACTTTGGTTATTTTTTCGGTCTGTAAACTCAACTCAGAAATTGCATCTGACGTGCTGTCTATCTCCGTCACGAGTTCGGTAATGCCTTCTATTGCTTGCTCGACCTCATGCTGAGCGGCGGTGACTTGACTGTTGGCATCGTCAATTGCCTGCGCGGTCGCATTGGTATTGCTGGCTACTTCTTTGGCAGTCATGCTCATTTGCGTCACTGCCGTCACAACTTTGTCCGTCTCTAAACAGTGATCCTGCATTTGACCGCTCGCTTGGCTGGTCTGAGTGTTCAGGCTTTGAGAAACGGTCTGTACTGTCGTCGCAGAGCGATGAATGTCCTGCATCAGTGGGTGCAGCTTATCCATAAACTCATTAAACGCGGCCGCCACTTCACCAACTTCATCCTGACTTTCGACTTTTAAACGAGCCGTTAAGTCACCGCCGCCTGCGGCAACATCTTTTAATGAAGCCGCGACATGTTGTAATGGCTGAATACCTTTAGACACCACGATACTGGTGAGAACACTGGTAATGATCAATCCAATAACGGAAATCAACACGGCAGATAATGTATGCTCTTTTAGCTCTTGAGTCTTTAACTCTCTGTGCATCGCAACTTGCTGGTCGATGTCATCAATATAAACGCCAGTACCTAAAACCCAGTCCCATTTCGATAGATATTCTGCATAGCCCAACTTAGGCGCTTGTGCGTCAATGGTCGGTTTGTGCCACGAGAAATAGAGGAACCCATCCCCTTTTTGAGAAGCGTCAATCAAGCCCGCAATAACTGCGACCCCATTTTCATCTTTTAAGTCGTAAAGGTTTTTACCCTCTAATGCAGGTTTGATGGCGTGCAACGTATTCACACCTTGAGAGTCGTAGGCAAAAAAGTAACCATCGCTTTCAAAGCGCATGGCTTTCAGAATTTCTTTTGCTGCCTCTTTATTACTTCCATTTACATCCGTGTCGTATAACGGTTTTATCGCCGTCACGCCCATCATCATATAGGCTTGTAACTCTTTCTTTTTCGTTTCGATGAGCTCTTGCCTGTCTCTTGCCAGCTCCACTTCCAAACTTTTACTGCTGTTGATGTAATACACCACTGAGATCAACGTGGTGATCAACAACAGCGGAATTAGGGTTATCAGCAGCAATTTGTTTCGACTTTTCAACACCATGGTTTCCACTACCTCTTTTTCTTTTCAGACTTGCAAACTCCGCGCAACTTGTCTGTGAGGTAGGCGAGAATTTTCCCTTCCTCGGTCAGATTAACACTATGGAGTTTGATGTGAATTATCTTCTCGTTATATATGCTCGGGCGGTCAGACTTTGAATTGTGTTAAAATCCGGTCATCAAATTGGAGATCTCACATGCAAACACTAGCAGGAAAGAAAATTCTACTCGGCATCAGTGGCGGTATTGCCGCGTATAAATGTGCGGAGCTAACCCGTCGCCTCATAGAGAGAGGAGCGCAAGTTCAAGTTGTAATGACGAAAGCCGCAAAAGAGTTCATTACCCCTTTAACCATGCAAGCCGTTTCGGGCCGTCCTGTCTCGGACAGTTTACTAGACCCAGCAGCGGAAGCCTCTATGGGCCATATTGAATTGGCCAAATGGGCAGATTTAGTGCTATTAGCGCCCGCGACCGCGGACTTAATCGCGCGCATGTCCGCAGGCATGGGGAACGATTTACTTACTACGCTCGTGCTCGCGACGGATTCCCCTGTTGCTGTTTCTCCGGCGATGAATCAACAGATGTATCGCAATATCGCAACCCAAGAGAACATCGCTACGTTAGCGCGTCGTGGTATGCACATCTGGGGCCCTGCGGCAGGAGAGCAAGCCTGTGGTGATGTAGGACCAGGTCGAATGCTGGAACCAATGCAGCTAGTACAGCTATGTGAACAGTTCTTTCAACCAAAATTGCTAGAAGGTAGGTCGATACTCATTACCGCCGGACCAACTCGCGAAGCGATTGATCCAGTGCGTTACATTACGAACCATAGCTCCGGGAAAATGGGCTATGCATTGGCGAGCGCCGCAGCGCAGATGGGAGCAAAAGTCACCCTCGTGAGCGGTCCTGTCAGTTTAAATACGCCCGTAGGTGTTGAGCGCATAAATGTTTCCAGTGCACAAGAGATGCACGAAGCCGTTATGACACATGCAAACCAGCATGATGCCTTTATTAGCTGCGCTGCCGTTGCCGACTACCGCCCACAAACGATCGCGTCTCAAAAGTTGAAAAAGACAGAAGACAACGACGAAATGGTCATTAATATGGTTAAAAATCCTGATATTGTTGCATCTGTGGCAGCAATGACGGAGAAGCGTCCGTTTACCGTCGGTTTTGCGGCTGAAACCAATGATGTAGAGACCTATGCTCGAGGCAAGTTAACAAAGAAAAACCTCGATATGATCTGTGCAAACGACGTTTCGGTTGCAGGGCAAGGATTTAACAGCAACGACAACGCAATTACCCTTTACTGGCCTGAAGGTGAACTTGCGCTCGCTTTGGAATCAAAAGAAGCATTGAGCTTTAAAATTCTCGAAAAAATGCATCAATTGATGTAACTAACGTTTGAAAACCCTGCCAATTTTTTACAAAAGCTGGCATAAATTTGGTACAAAAATGACAACTAAGGGTGTTAAATCTCCCATTCCACCCTTAGTGGTCTAGTTTGAGGCGAAATAGCGTCTTATAATCCCCTCCGCTCAACTTTGTATTTTGAAAGGAAGTAACTAATGGCCGGCAGTAAAAAATCCAACCGTCGTGAAGAAATCTTACAAGCATTGGCAGAAATGCTTGAATCAACAGATGGCGCTTCACGCATTACTACGGCAAAACTGGCCAAGCAAGTCGGCGTTTCAGAAGCCGCGCTGTATCGTCATTTCCCAAGTAAAGCGCGCATGTTCGAAGGGTTGATTGAGTTCATTGAAGAAGCCTTGATGACACGTATCAACCGTATTCTAGACGACGAAAAAGATACACTAGAGCGTATTCGTATGGTGATGCACCTTATTTTGGCGTTCTCTGAACGTAACCCAGGTCTGACACGCATTTTGTCGGGTCATGCTCTAATGTTTGAAAATGAACGTCTACGTGAACGCATCAATCAACTCTTTGAGCGTATAGAAACACAATTGCGCCAAATCCTGCGTGAACGTAAGATTCGTGAAGGGAAGTCTTTCCCTGTCGAAGAGCGCATCCTAGCCGCGCAAATTCTGGGACAAGTTGAGGGGAGCCTAAACCGCTTTGTGCGTAGCGACTTTAAATACCAGCCGACTGCAAACTTTGACGAGTACTGGGCGCTTTTGAGTGCACAAATAAAGTAAAAGACTATGAGTAAAGACAAATACACGCAGCCCGAGTTTTCTCTTTCACTTCTTCACCCTCGTAACTGGGGCGTATGGCTTGGTTTTGGTCTGTTGGCCATCCTCGTCAATATTCTTCCTTATCGGCTGCTGCTTTCATTAGGTCGTTCACTCGGTAAACTTGGCATGCGCTACGGTAAAAAGCGTGTCCACGTTGCTCAGCGTAACTTAGAATTGGCCTTTCCAGACAAAACACCTGAAGAGATTCAACATATTGTTGAAGAGAACTTCAAAAATACCGGTATGGCACTGATAGAAACCGGAATCACTTGGTTCTGGCCGACTTGGCGCTTTAAAAACCTGATCGTCGAGAAAGATCTCGGCGCACTGCGTGAAAAAGCCAAAGAAGGTAAAGGCGTCCTACTTTGTTGTGTCCACGCTCTTAATCTAGAGATCACTGCGCGTGCTTTCGCCGTGTTAGGCGTGGCCGGGTACGGCGCGTTTCGTCCGCATAATAATCCTGCTTATAACTTTATCCAGTATTGGGGACGGACACATAACGGCAATAAACTGATTGATCGTAAAGATGTAAAAAAGATGATTCGTGTATTACGCAGTGGTGAGCGTCTGTTCTATTTACCGGATCACGATTACGGTCGCAAAAAATCAGTATTTGTGCCCTTCTTTGCCGTAGACGATGCGTGTACAACAACAGGCACGAGCATTCTGGCGTATACCTCAAAATGTGCGATCATCCCAGGCTCAGGGTTTCGCAATGACGAAGGAAAATACGACATCATCGCCGATAAGTGCATTGAAGCCGACTATCCACAAAAAGACGAAGTCGCCGCTGCCGCTTATATGAACAAGTATGTGGAAGAAGTCATTCTACGCGCTCCAGAGCAATGGATGTGGCTCCATAAACGCTATAAAACCATGCAAGATGAGCATGTCGAGAAAGGCATTCGCTATAAGTAAGTGGTCAAGGCGATGAATCCAAAAACAAAAAAGGGCAGATGAATATCCATCTGCCCTTTTTACTTTTTCAGAAAAAGTAACCAATTAAATGCCGTATTCTGCGCGGTATGCTTTGACTGCTTCTAGATGCTCTTTGTCTGTGCCTTTCTCTTCAAGGAAAGTCACAAGGTCAGTCAGGCTAATGATTGAGATGATTGCACAACCAAAGTCACGCTCCACTTCTTGAATCGCAGACAACTCACCTTTGCCTTTTTCTTGGCGGTCAATCGCAACCAACACACCAGCAAGGTCTGCGCCATTTGCTTGAATGATTTCCATCGATTCACGAATCGCAGTACCTGCTGTGATTACGTCATCCACTAGCATGATACGACCTTCAAGCGCAGAGCCTACAAGGTTACCGCCTTCGCCGTGATCTTTCGCTTCTTTACGGTTGAAGCAGTAAGGCGTGTCGATATCGTGGTGATCCGCCAGCGCGACTGCTGTTGTCGTCGCGATTGGGATACCTTTGTACGCCGGGCCAAACAGCACATCAAACTCAATGCCAGAATCAGCAAGCGCTGCTGCGTAAAAACGACCAAGACGCGCTAGGTCACGACCAGTATTGAAAAGACCAGCGTTAAAGAAGTACGGGCTTTTACGGCCAGATTTCAAAGTAAACTCACCAAACTTAAGAACTTCTTTCTCAAGTGCAAACTCAATAAATTCACGCTGGTATGCTTTCATTATTTTCTCTCTATGTCCTTGGTTTCTTGTGTCTCTTCTCGACAATCATTCATTTCTCTATTGTCGAGATAAAAAAATAGCCCCCATAATGGGAGCTATTTAAATCAATTGGCTAACGCCGCCTTCTGCGCTGCGACAATTTCCGTAATGCCGACTTTCGCCGACTCTAGCAGAGCCATCAGCTGCTCGTGACTGAACGGTTCACCTTCTGCGGTGCCCTGAATTTCAATCATCTTGCCTTCTTCGGTCATTACTACGTTCATGTCTGTGTCTGCCGCTGAATCTTCAACGTACTCAAGGTCACACAGAACATCATCACCTAGCAAACCAACTGAAACTGCCGCTACGTGGCCTTTCATTGGGTTTGCTTTTAGCTTGCCGCTATCTACTAGGTGTTGGAACGCATCGGCCATTGCAACACTTGCACCGCTGATGGATGCAGTACGCGTACCACCGTCAGCTTGGATAACATCACAGTCAACGGTGATCATGAACTCACCCATGGCTTTTAGATCGACAACAGCGCGTAGGCTTCGCGCGATAAGACGCTGAATTTCCATCGTACGGCCGCCTTGTTTGCCACTTGCCGCTTCACGACGAGTACGCGAATGTGTTGCTCGAGGTAGCATGCCGTATTCAGCTGTAACCCAGCCTTTACCTTGACCTTTTAGCCAACGTGGCACAGATTCTTCGACGGTCGCATTACACAACACTTTGGTGTTACCGAACTCAACTAGCACTGACCCTTCAGCGTAAGCTGTGTAGTTACGAGTAATTTTGATAGGGCGAACTTGATCCGCCTTGCGATCGTTTGGACGCATGGGCATCTACCTTAAATATGAGGAGAAGACGATTTGGTTGGGCGAAGATTATAACGGAATCGATTCCGGATTCATAGGTTACGCATCTGGCACAACATAAACAATCCATACATCCCGCGCACCTATCGACGCAGCGTGATACACTCTTGAAGTAATTTTCAAAAAATGAAGACAGGAAAATTCGATGATTTACAGTATGACAGCGTATGCACGCAAAGAAGTAAAAGGCGATTGGGGTTCTGCGGTATGGGAAATCCGCAGCGTGAACCAGCGTTATTTAGAAACATACTTCCGCATGCCAGAGCAATTTCGCGGGTTAGAGCCCGTTTTACGTGAGCGTTTTCGTAAGCGCTTAGCGCGAGGCAAAGTAGAATGTAATCTACGCTTTGAAGCAAACCCTGCCGCAAAAGGTGAGCTTAGCATCAATGAAGCGCTTGCTAGCCAGGTAATTAAAGCCGCTGAACAAGTCATGCACATGACTGGTGAACTGAGCCGAATCAATCCATTTCAAGTCATGCAATGGCCGGGGGTAATGGAAACGCCAGAGCAAGACATGGATGCGGTAAATAAAGTGCTACTAGAAGCGTTTGATGGCGCAATGGATGAATTTATTGAAGCGCGCGCTCGTGAAGGCGAGAACATGAAGGCGCTAATTGAGCAACGCCTAGAAGCGATCACATCAGAAGTTGTGAAAGTGCGCGCACGCATGCCAGAAATACTAGAGTGGCAACGTGAGCGTCTGTTCTCTAAATTTGAAGATGCGAAAGTAGAGTTAGAACCATCTCGCGTTGAGCAAGAGCTTATCCTTCTGGCACAGAAATCAGACGTAGCAGAAGAGCTAGACCGTCTTGATTCTCACGTAAAAGAAACCACAAACATTCTGAAAAAAGGTGGCGCAGTCGGTCGTCGTCTGGACTTCATGATGCAAGAGTTCAACCGTGAATCGAACACGCTAGCGTCGAAATCCATCAGCACCGACATCACCGCTTCGGGCGTTGAACTGAAAGTTCTAATTGAACAGATGCGTGAGCAGATCCAAAACATTGAATGATCTAAAAGTCATCGAGTATTGAAACAAAAAAGCCCCGCTAATACGGGGCTTTCTTTTATTCGTCTTTTTCCAAGGTTCTGTTATCAACGTAGGGCCAATAATGGTGCCCAATTCTGATCAGCAAAGTAGCCGCAGCCAAAATAAACGCAGCCAGAGATAACCACACAACCAAAACCGCATCCAGCTCTTTCATTCCGAGTGTGATGTAGCGGGCGATCGCCATCATCGCGATATAGATAGGATAGCGTACCGGAATTTTACCATTCATCACGAACTGCTGCACCATGGCGAGCACTTCCAGATAGATAAACATCAAAAGAATATCTGTGAGTAAGACACGCTTCTCTACAAATACGTGCACAAACTCTTGCATCATGGCGTACAACGTCGCCAAGGTAATAGAGACTAATAACACCGCCTCCAAAATATGGAAGACTCTCAGGAAAGGTCGACTAAAGGATTTCGGTAAATTCGACGGCATGGTCCATTATCCAAACAAAGAAAATAGGCCTTGAGTTTAGCATGCAACGATCTTCAATCAATCAGAATAAACATCAATGCGAATCGACTCCAAGTCCTGGCATTTGCTTATAAAAACGCTCCGCTTATTTGGCGGAGCGTTTTTGTGTTATAGGACCTGTGGCATCACTTACGCCACTTGCTGCTTTTTTTCAGCTACGCGCTTTTTCTTCCGATATTTAGGGTGAGTGATCGGAATCGCAGATAGGAGTTTTTTGGTGTATTCGTTTTGCGGGTTTGCATAAATTTCTTTAGCGCTGCCTGCTTCTACCACTTTACCAAAATACATCACGGCAACTTTGTCAGAGACATGTTTCACCACAGAGAGATCGTGAGAGATAAATATGATCGCCAAGTTCATTTCTTGTTGCAGTTGTAGCAATAGGTTCAAGATTTGCGCCTGTACCGACACATCTAACGCAGATACCGATTCATCACAAATCAGCAGTTTAGGCTTCAATGCAATCGCGCGAGCGATACCGATACGCTGCCGTTGTCCGCCTGAAAATTCATGTGGATAACGGTTTACTGCCGTTTCTGGTAATCCCACTTTGATTAAAAGCTCTTTTACCCATTGTTTACGCTCTGTTGGCGTGCCAATTTTATGAATAACAAACGGTTCTTCCAGAATCATACCGATGGTATGACGCTGATTGAGTGACTCCATTGGGTCTTGAAAGACGATTTGCATGTCTTTACGCAGCGAGCGCATCTCTTTAACAGACAGTTTAGTGATGTCTTTACCTTCAAAGAAAATCTTACCTTCTGTTGGCTCGTATAACTTTAAGATCGTGCGACCAAGGGTGCTTTTACCACAACCTGACTCACCAACTAGCCCCAGTGTTTCACCTTCAGAAACAGACAGTGAAACTCCGTCTACCGCTTTGATGGTGTAGCCTTTCTTGAACAGCCCTTTACCAGAAACAAAGTGCTGCTTAAGATTTTCAATTCTTAATACTTCTTTTGCCATAACATCCTCTTTTATGACTGGTTCACTTTGCTCAGTTAACTGGCAAACATACTGGCATCAATAGGCTTGATATCGATCATCTGCTTTGGCTCATTATCTAAGCTCGGCATCAACCCCATCAAACGCTCTGTATATGGGTGCTGTGGGTTATCAAACAACTCAAAAATTTCTGCTTTTTCGACAATACGCCCGCCATACATCACGGCAACATCATCACACACTTCTGCCACAACCCCGAGATCGTGAGTGATGAAGATCATCGCCATGCCCGTTTCTTCCTGAAGCTCGTTCATCAGTTCAAGGATAGACGCCTGAACCGTAACATCCAACGCTGTAGTCGGTTCATCACAAATCAGAATATCCGGCTTACAGGCCAATGCCATCGCGATCATGACACGCTGGCGCATACCACCAGATAGGTTATGGGGATACTCATTCAATCGCTTCTCTGGCATTGGAATTTTTACTTTTGCCAGCATTTCAATCGAGTACGCCTCCCGCTCCTTTTTGTCGAGCTCAGGTCGATGGAGCTCAAGCACTTCACATATTTGACGACCAATGGTGTGCACTGGGTTGAGCGCCGTCATCGGGTCTTGGAAGATGATCGAAATGCGATCGCCACGCATGGCGTACATCTCTTCCGCAGGCAAATCAACTAGGTTGGTGCCGCGATAATTCACTTCACCTTTGATAATGTTGCCATATGGCTTAGGTAATAGCCCCATGATCGACATTGAGGTTACGCTCTTACCACTACCTGACTCTCCTACCAGACCGAGTGTACGTCCAGCTCTCACATCAAAGTTCACACCATGCAGAACCTTCACTGGCCCATCATCGGTGGTAAATTCAACTTCGAGATCTTTAACACTTAGGATTACATCGTTTTCCATAACCAATCCTTACAGCTTATAAGTGTCATCTACGACAACAACAGGTTCAAAAGCTTTGCCTGACTTCATCGCTTGTTTCGTTTCTTTTTTGATATCACTATCAATCCAGTAAGTGCCATCGCCTATGATTGCACCACTGAACAGCGCCTCTGTCATGCGATTCATTGGCTTATCTGGAAACTTTAACCAGCGCCAGTGACCATAGCGGACATAAGGAACCATGTAGCCTGGGACGATAACGTGAGCATCAATGATGTCACGCTGAATCTCATGACCTAGCTGGATCTTTTTATCCATATCCATGCCAAAACGATACTCGATGATCTTTTCATCCAGTTCAGGCGTGCTGTAGTTTGTGAAAGAGTTAGTTTGCGGCTTGTTCGCATTGACTGAATGGAAATACTCCCAATACGTTGGGATCTCAGACGTACCCATATCTAAGAAAGCCAAATCGTGCTTTTTCTCACGTACGTATTTGAACATGGATGAGCCATCAACTAACTTGAGCTCAATATCCAGCCCTGCTAGCTTGGCTTGCTCACGCAAAAAGGCAATACGAGGAGTATGAACAGGTGTTCCGTAGGTCAGCTCGAAGCTTAAGCGCTCACCTTTATCATTGACACGAATACCATCAGAACCAATTTTGTTAAAGCCTGCGGCTTCGAATGCCTCGGCCGCTTTTGCGGGATCAAACTTCGGTGCCTTAGCATCTGGTAGGGTGTATTTACCATGACCATAACCGGTCGGGTTCGGTTTACGGGAGTAGTCGCCACGCATGACATTCTCTATCATGCCATCAAAGTCAATCGCGTAAGTAATGCCCTTGCGAATGTTTAAATCATCCAGCAAAGGCATCGCGGTGTTCATCCATACACCACCAGCCCCAACTGGAAATTGGTTGTAACCCCAGAACTTTTGAATGTATCCCTTTTGGTAAGGTTCCGTATTCGATTTATCATGCCATAAGCTTGGTAAAACAAGACCAAATGCATCCAGCTTCCCTTTCTCAAAGTGCTTCATCGCGATATCACTGTCGCGAATCACTGTGATGCGGATTTTGTCGACATTATAACGATGTTGATAATACTTATTGCTGTAACCCCACCAGTCTTCACCGACATGTTTGAAGGTAACACTTTTACCTTTTTTAATGTCATCTAGGTAGTATGCACTGGTCGTTGGTTCACTTTTAAAATTGTAGTAGCGGACAAAGTTGTCATGTATACCGTCACCATTTTCATCTTTTGAAGGGTTAGCATAAAAATGTGCGGGACGTGGGCGCAGGGCCCCCATTCGTAACAGCAACTCTTCCGGATTAAACTCTTTCGCCGCCTTAACAGCAAACGTGTGAGTGTCGTACTTGATAACATCCGCAATCGTTTTGTTGTAGTAATCGTTGTACCAAGGCTCCAAGATGTCCTTGGAACGATAAAACTTCAGCATGAACACGAAATCGTCGGCAGTCACAGGTTTGCCGTCCGACCATTTGGCTTCAGGGTTGAGTTTAAAATAGACCGTTTTGTTGTCACCTGCTAACGCCCACTCGTTAGCAAGCTCAGGGATAAACTCTAAAGTATCTGGGTGGCGGACCACCAAGCCTGGTGTTTCATCTAAAATAAAAGAACGTAGCCCTGCATTAGCATCTGGGCCAACACTACGTAACGTCTGCGGGAAACTTGACATAAAGGTGCGATAAGTCCCTCCACGTTTCGCTTCTGGCGAACCATATTGAGGCTCATCCCAGTTTGTTTGCCAGTTTAAGTCAGTCGGAAGCGTTGCTGACATTGCACCAAAACTCAGGGCGCTCAGCGTGGACGCTAAAAATAATTTCTTCATAAAACTTCCCTTTTTTATGTTTTGCTCACAATGCTCGCTTAAACATAGCGTGTGAATTTTTTCGGGTCGAAAGCCGCTCGAATGGCTTCACCAATAAAGGTCACCATTACCAGAACCAGAACAATAGAAGTCACTACTGACGCAACAATCCATGGCGAATCTAAGTTTGACTTACCTTGTTGCAGTAGTTCACCCCAACTTGGCGTTGGTGGCATCAAGCCTAATCCTAGGTAATCTAGAGCAGTCAGTGCTGTGATGTTAGCTGCAATAGTGAAAGGCGCTAGGGTTACAATCATCACCATCGTATTTGGCAAGATGTGATTAAACAAGATACGTCCGGTCGATGCCCCTAAAGCACGAGCCGCCATTACATATTCTCGTGCCGCTTCTTTATAGGTCATGGTCCGCATGTACCATGTCATACCCATCCAAGTGAAAAGCACGTTAATAGCGACAAAGAGAGCAAACGTCGGTTGAACGATTGAAACAAGAATCATTATGACGTACAAAAACGGTACCATTGACCAGATTTCGATAAGTCGCTGTACAAACAAGTCAAATTTACCGCCCCAAAAACCCATAGCACAACCGACTGCAGTACCGATCGCGTAGGAAATGGCCATCGTAAGCAACGCAAATCCCATCGCCGTTCTGAATCCGTAGACGAGTCGCGCCAAAATATCGCGACCTATCACATCTGTACCTAAATAATGCTTATTTTCGGCACTAGGTGCTGTTGGCGGGAAATCACCACTAAAATCTTGTTCATATGGGTTCCACGGCACAAGCGGCAAAATAACAAAGTTGTCGCCCCCTTCAGCCTCAAACGCTTTTTGCAGTACACGATAATCGGCTTCACTGGATGACTCTTGGCCGAATTCGCTACCTAAACGTACGTCACTGACAACAGGAAAATAGTAGCTACCATCGTACTTGACGACTAGCGCTTTACTGTTGATCAAAAGTTCGGCGAATAGAGAAAGGAGCAACATGATAGAAAGAGCAACAAACGACCAATAGCCTCGTTTGATCTCTTTAAAGTGACGAATTTTCTTTTGAGTTAATGGACTAACTTTAATCATGTTACGCTCCAAACTTCACACGTGGGTCGACTAAAGCAACACAAATATCTGAAATGATGTTACCAATGAGCAGTAACAACGCATTAATGGCGACAATACCCATAACAACAGGGTAATCACGCTCCATGATTGATTCGTAACCTAATAAGCCAATGCCATCAATATTGAAGATAACTTCAATCAGGAAGGCACCGGTCATGAAGAACAACAAAGAGTTACCAAAGTGACTCGCGATTGGAATTAAGCTGTTACGCAACGCGTGCTTACGAACTGCTTTTTTGAAAGGTAATCCTTTCGCAATTGCGGTGCGGATGTAATCTGAGGAAAGGTTTTCCATCAGGTTATTTTTCATTGTCATCGTCAGCGTGGCAAAATCACCAATGAGGTAACAGATCAAAGGCAACACCGCATGCCACATAATGTCTTTAGCGCGTTCAAAGAAGGTTTCGTAATCGTCGAAGTCATCGCCGACAAAACCTCCCATCGGAAACCATTCCAAGTGATAACTAAATAACGTGATCAGCAATACACCCACCACATAACCTGGTAGCGCGTAGCCTACGAAAATGAGTACTGAAGAAGCGGAATCAAACACAGAACCGTGCTTGAGTGCCTTATAGTAACCAAGAGGAATCGAGATAAAATAACTAATAAAGAAGGTCATGCCGCCATAAAACAACGACACTGGCAAACGCTCTGCGATCATGTCCGAGACAGGCTCGTAGTAACGCGTCGACTCGCCAAGATCTAGCATTACCAAACGACTTAACCACTCGACGTACGCTTCCGTTACTGGTTTATCCAGGCCATAAAACGCATTCAGCTCCGCGATTTGATCGTCAGAAAGGGCCGTATTACCACCAGCAGACGTCATTGATGCGGCGCCGTCCCCCTGGGACTGCATTTGTGACAACATGCGTTCAACAGGTCCGCCAGGCACGAAACGAGTGATAGCAAAGATGAGAATAGTTATCCCGAGAAACGTTGGGATAACCAACGCCAAACGGCGTAAAAAGTACGACAGCATATACAACTTGCTCCTTGTCTACTGTCCAGTTCAAACGGAGTGAAAGAGGATATTTTCCGCCCAAAATGGTGCATATTTATCTCGTAGTAACTAAAACTGTTGAAGCACACTCCCTGCGCCTCAAGAGCTAGACTTTTCTACTACTGCAATAATTTCAGCGTCATATTTATCTTGAATCCACATCAGCTTCAAGTGTTTGAAACCAAAACATGACAAACTTCCTTCGATGTCGAAAAACAGAAATGTTTTTGTAAAAAATTATAAAAAACCACAAAAATAATTCATACAGAATATCAATCTAGGCTGTTTAGAGCCAAAACCCCACATAAAAATGCACCCTACACACATAAATAGACACATGATCCAAGGTTATATTTGACCTAAAAATACGAGTGAGCCCTTTAACCGCAATGGGTATCATATTTTGATACCACCTAATAAGTTCGAGCTAACAAAGTATGGATTCGATATAAAACTCATCTCAGAACAATTCACTGGAAAAATATCTTTTTCCAGATTCAATTACCCACTAAAAAACCATAGGCAAGATAAGTCATTAAAGTTTATAAGAAACACAAAATACGGTGTTTTATTGAAATTTAATATCGATTCATAAACATTATTCGGTTTTTTATTCCGCCTTTTAAATAAAGCCTGGTTATTTACATCTTTTTTACATTTAAGCATCCCCGTTTACCACTGGTTTGACTTCCTTTTTTCATCTCGGTTATACATTGGCCGAACGTTAACGAAATATTAACGTCACATTTGGCCGCTATGCGGCCAGACATAGGAAATAATAATAATCGGAGCAACAAGGATGTATAAAAACACAACCGCTTTATCTGTTGCGATAAGCCTTGCTTTGGGGACAGCAGCAGTTGCAGCCCCAGCAACAGCACTGGCAGAAGAGCAGCAAGTTGAAAAACTTCAAAAGATGAAAGTTACTGGTTCGCGTATCTCCACGACGGATATGGAAGGTCCTTCACCAGTTACTGTTATTAATAGTAAAGACATTGAGTCTAAAGGCTTTAACAGCGCGCAAGACGTATTGAACAGTTTGACCCAAAACACAGGTGGTGTAATGGCTCAAACAGACTCTTTCTCGTTTACACCAGCAGCGCAGTCAGTCAACTTACGTGGCCTTGGCGCATCACGCACATTGATTCTTATTGATGGCCGTCGTCTTCCTCAATACCCGCTAGCACAAAATGGTACATCTAACTTCCAAGATATCGGCCAAATCCCTGTCGCCGCCATTGAGCGTGTTGAAGTAATGACCGACTCAGGTTCTGCTATCTACGGCTCCGACGCAATCGGTGGTGTCGTAAACTTCATTTTAAAGAAAGACTTTGATGGCGTTTCTGTAAAAGTACGCGCGGGTGACGCGACGGATGGTGGTTACCAAAACGGCCGTTTAGACGTTGTGGCTGGCAAAAACTTTGACGACAAACGTATTCTCTTCGTTGGCCAATTTGCGGGCAACGAAATGCTAAAGCAATCTGACCGAGATGATTGGGCTGGCGATGACGGTTCTAGCCGTTCTCAGCTAAGTGGCTACTCTAGCTACGGTGCAAACTTTGAAGGCGCCAACGGAACACTTCTAACACCAGCTGATGCTGGTTCTTCATGTAAAGAAGTCGTTGGTGATGCCGCGATTGAACGAGCGGATGGAAAGTGTGGTGTTAACCGTTCTGCATACCGAACATTAAAACCAGAAAACAAACAAGTAGACCTACTTTTACGTGGTGAAATGGACATTAACGACAATGTCACTGCCATGGCAGAAGCCCGTTTTGGCTACAAGTCTACAGAATCTGAATTCGAACCTAACCCTTACAGCGTTGAAGTTGATGCCACTCACTTCCGCGGCGAAGGCGAATACACTCGCCGTATGGTCGAATTTGGACCACGCGAAAGTAACACTGAAGCCGATTCTTTTGGCTTAACCTTAGGCTTGAACGGCCTGCTTGCTGATACGTATGATTGGGACCTATCCGCTGGTTACTCTGAGCAAAGCGTTGAAACAAGCAACCCAGCAATCTTCCTAACTCTCGACCAAGCTGTACAAAATGGTGATGTCGATCTTCTAGGGCCTATCTCACAAGACGTTGTAGACAAATACAGCGGCACTTCAAGCAAAGAAGCTTACTCAAAGCTTTACTCTGTTAACGGCTCACTGGCTGGTGATTTGGTTGAACTTCCTGCAGGTATGTCTGGCTTTGCTGTTTATGGTGAATGGAACCGTACTGACTACAATGAGACGATTGATGCTACAACAGCAGCGGGTGGTTTCTCTGGTCTAGGTGGAACATCAGGCGGCGGTGACCGCGATCAGATTGGTCTTGGTGTTGAAGCTCTTATTCCTATCATTGAAGATTTAGAAATGACTGTCGCTGGTCGTTACGACCACTACTTCGACGACTCGGCAACTGGTGGCGCATTCACTCCTAAAGTAGCCCTAGCATACCGTCCTACTGACACCCTATTGCTACGTGGTAGCTACGGTCTAGGCTTCCGAGCTCCAGACTTGAAGCGACTATTTGGTGATCAAACTCGAGGCTTTGGTTCTGGCTTTGACCCAGAGCTTTGTGCCAACGCTGGTGGTAGCGGCCCACAAGATAAAGACAAGTACCCAGAGTGTGATACTCAATACTTCGATACGCTTAATGGCCCTAACTCTGAGCTGAAAGAAGAAACAAGTACAAACATTAACTTGGGCCTAGCGTGGGAGCCTGTGGATGATCTTGGTGTAACTGTTGACTGGTACCACATCAAGATGGAAGACGTCGTAACAGCACCAACTTACCAAGACGTAATTAACGATCCAGGTAAATACCCAGGTACTGAAGTCGTTCGTAACCCAGATGGCACCATCAAGTCGGTATCCTATGGTCCAGTGAACCAGTCGTATGAAGAGCGTTCTGGTATTGACCTAGCGATCAAATACGCATACGACACTAATGAGTTCGGCTCATTTAACACGCGTGTTGCTGTAACGAAGATCTTGATTGCTGAATATCAAGAAAACGACAGCGAGCCTGTAACGGATGAAAGAGATTTCATGCCTGAATACACCGCAACGTTAAATCTTGGCTGGGCATATGAAGATGTCGCTATCAACCTATTTGGTAAATACCGCGACCGTATGTGTTCAAGCTACGCTAACCGTTACTACTTTGATGACTGTGATTCTGCTAAAAAAGCGGGTTACAAAGCAGAAATCGCTAGTATGACAACGTGGAACCTAACGGCTTCTTACCAATTCAACGAGAGTGGTCGTGTAACTCTTGGTGCTATCAACATGTTTGACAAAGTACCGCCTGCAGATCCTCTAAGCGATACCTCTCCATTCTATGCAACTGGGTATGACGATCCAATCGGACGTCAGCTATACGTCGAGGCATCATACGACTTCTAAAAAATATTTGGCGCGGGTTTTCCGCGCCCTTTTCGACTGACTAAAACACTGACAAGGATGCAACCATGAAATTCAAGGAATTTGGTCTCAGTGCCATAGCTGCAGCATTGCTTACTATCAGTAGTAGCTCTATAGCGGCCAACTCTGGTGCTGTCGTTTCCACACAAGCAAAAGCAAATCAATCTTCAGAAGCTTCGCAACAAAAAATCGACAATTATGCCGAAAGTACTGAAGGCATGTTGGCAGAATACAAAGGCTTACTACGTCAAATCGACAGCATGAAAGTCTACAACGAGCAAATTAATCGTATGGTTCAATCACAGCAAGGTGAATTGGACTCATTAAATAACCAAATTGCTCAGATCGATCAAACGGCAACAGAAGTAGTGCCACTAACACTTAAAATGATCGATGCACTCGATGAGTTTGTGACTCTCGATCTGCCTTTCCAGAAAAAAGAACGTAATAAACGTGTCCAAGAACTGCGTCGTCTCATGGATCGCGCCGACGTAACGACTTCTGAGAAATTCCGTAAAGTGATGGAAGCCTACCAAATTGAAGAAGGCTTCTCTCGCTCAATTGAATCTTACAAAGCTAGCCTAGATAGAAATGGGGAAACCGTGACTTACGATTTCCTACGTATTGGTCGCACGGCGCTTTTATTCCAATCTCCAGACGGTGGTGAGACAGGTATGTGGAACCAACAAACACGTCAATGGGAAACATTACCGGAAAGCTACCGCATAGCGGTACAGCAAGGCCTTCGTATCGCGAAGAAGCAAGCGCCACCAGCGCTAATCAAATTGCCTGTATATGCTGGGGAGGAATAAGAGATGAAAGGATTCAAAACTCTAGCCGCTGGTCTACTAGCGAGCTTATTTATGGCTTCAGGCGTACAAGCAGAAACGCCTAAAAACCTATCTGAACTACTCAAAAACGTAAAATCAGAAAGCATCGTTGAGTCAAAAGAGAACAAAGCCCGTGAAGCTGAGTTCAAGAACAACCGAGATAAGCAAGCGGCATTATTGCAACAGGCTCGTGAAGAGCTAGCTTCACAGCAAGCACTGGGCGATCAACTTAAAGCGACATTTGATGAAAACGATAAGCAGCTGACTGAACTAACAGAAACCTTACGTGTTCGCTCTGGTACTTTGGGCGAAATGTTTGGTGTGGTCCGCCAATATGCGGGCGAGTTTAAAGGCTTATTTGCAGCCTCTCAAAACGCAGTTCAGTTCCCAGAGCGTGACGCTCTACTAACGAAACTGGCTGAAAGCAAAGAACTGCCATCAACACAAGAGCTAGAAGCATTCTGGCATACCATTCTTCAACAAGTGGTTGCCTCAGGCGAGACAGCAACAACCCAAGCAACGGTTGTTTATGGCGAAGGTAAAGAAGCGGTTCGCGATGTTACTCTTGTCGGTGAATTTAACGCGATTGCCGATGGTAAGTACGTTACTTATGTACCTCAAACAGGTAAGTTCGAAGAACTCTCTCGACAGCCTCGCACCAATATTACGCGTCATGTTGCAGGCTTTGAGTCAGCGTCAAACAGCTATGAGCCACTGTTTATTGACCCATCCCGTGGTGTAATTCTGTCTCTACTTGTACAAAGCCCTACCGTTCAAGAACGTATTGATCAAGGTGGCATTGTAGGTTACGTCATCCTTGGTATGGGTGCAGTTGGCGCTATCATTGCTCTAGTTTGCTTCCTACGCCTTCAAGTGATTGGCGGTAAAATGCGTAAGCAAGCGAAATCAGAAACCGTGATTCCTGGTAACCCTCTGGGTGAAGTTATCCAAGCTTACCAAGAGCACAAAGGTGACAACCTTGAAGATCTGGAAGCGAAGCTTGACGAAATCATCCTACGTAACGCACCGAGCATTGAACGCTTTATCAGCTCAATCAAACTGTTCGCTTCTGTAGCACCACTTCTAGGTCTACTGGGTACGGTTATGGGTATGATCGGTACGTTCCAAGCAATCACACTATTTGGTACCGGCGATCCTAAGCTAATGGCTGGCGGTATCTCTGAAGCACTTGTTACAACCATGCTTGGTCTGGTTGTCGCAATTCCTCTACTGTTCCTGTACACCATCGTACACAGTAAAGGTCGTCGTTTGGTTCAAACTCTTGAAGAACAGAGTGCAGGCTTCATCGCTCGCTATCAGGAAAAACTACATAAAGCCGAAAGCTAAGGAGGCGCTATGTGGTGGTTAGTTGGAGAACTTGAATCAATTAGGCGCTTCTTGGGAATGGGTGGCGATGTACTCGTCGCCATCTTCATCCTCAGCTTTATGCTGTGGGCAGTATTGTTAGAACGTTGGTTCTATTTTGCTGCCGTCGCTCCAAAAGCCATGAAAAAAGCCGTTGGCTCATGGCAGGGGCGCTCAGAGCACCAGAGCTGGAACGCTAAGATGATCCGACAAGAAATTGTTTCTCGTCAGGACATTGAGAATAAAAAGGGCCTGCCAATCGTGAAAGTATTGATTGCGCTTTGTCCCTTACTGGGTTTGCTCGGCACCGTTGTTGGCATGATCCAAGTATTCGACATCTTAGCGGTAACAGGAACAGGAAGCCCTCGAGCAATGGCCTCGGGGATCTCAAAGGCAACAATCCCAACGTTAGCCGGGATGGTGGCTTCTCTATCAGGACTGTTCTTTAGTTCACGTCTTGATCATTTAGCCAAAGTCACAACGCAAAAGCTGGAAGATAAGCTAAAGCATATTGCCTGAGTAAATGGAATTAGAGGTATAGGTCATGAAAAGACGCTATAGCAGTGATAGCAGTGATGAAACCGCTATCGATATGACACCGATGCTCGACATCGTATTCATCATGTTGATCTTCTTTATCGTAACAACATCGTTCGTCAAAGAAGCTGGTCTAGAAGTAAACCGCCCTACGGCAAGCTCTGCGCAAACCGTGAAAAAAGGTAACATCATGGTCGCAGTTGGTGCGGCGGGTGATGTTTGGGTTGATAAACGCCGCATCGAAGTGGACGCAGTTCGCGCGAATATTGAACGTCTTCGTGCAGAAAGCCCTGATGGCGCAGTTGTTATCCAAGCCGACACTGAAGCAAATGCTGGCGTAGTCGTGAAGGTTATGGACCAGATCAAAATGGCAGGTGTAGAAAGCATCTCCATTGCCGCAACCAATAAGGATTAAGCTTATGCGGTATCTGGCCTCAATTGCACTGGCGCTCATTGTCTCCCTCGGGTTGTTCTGGGGGATGGACAAGCTAGTAAACAAAGAGCGCCACGAGTTAGTGTCGAATGATGACCTGCGTATGGTCGAGTTTATTCGCATTAAACCAGACGAAAAAATACAGGAGAAAAAACGCGAACTTCCAAAACCACCACCGCCTAAGCGTCCGCCGCCACCGCCAGAAATGAAAGTGACAGCGACAGTAAAACCGGTGATGGAGCAGACCCCAATGGATATGCCAAAGCTTGACCTACCCGTAAATGTTACAGGTGGTTCGGTGCTTGGACATTATAGCCAGGGTGGAGGTGCGCAACTCGCGGGTAGCGGAGGTCCAACACCTCTAGCGACATTCCAACCTCAAATGCCTAGGAAGGCTGCGAAAGCAGGAATAGAAAAAGGGGTCGTCTTATTAGAGTTTACTGTAAACGCACGTGGTGCCGTAGAGGACATCAAAGTTCTTAAAGAGCAACCACGACGCTTAGGCCTCGGTCGAGCGGCAAGAAAAACAGTCTCTAAATGGACATTTAAACCAAAATTGGTTGACGGGAAACCTGTTAGCTCGCGCCTATCGCAAGAAATAGAGTTCTCAACCAATTAAGGAGTCACGATGAAAAGTTTATGGAAAAGCAAAGTGGCTTCTTTAATTCTCTTCGCAGGAGTGGCAATGGCCGCTCCTACGATGGCAAAAGAAGCTCCTCAGTTATCAGATCGGACATTTCGAACCGTTAACAAAGTGCAAGAGTTGATCGCAACTGAAAAATATTCAGCAGCGAAAGAAAAACTAGCAAGCGCTTTAGAAAGCACAAGTTCGAAAAAATACGACCGAGCAGTTTTACTTCAGCAGACTGGCTTTTTGTATTCGCTACAAGACAATTATGTGCAAGCAGCAAAATACTTTGCCGAAGCATTACAGCTCGACGCACTTCCCGTTCCGGTTGCTCAACAAGTTCGCTACAGCTTGGCTCAGCTTTACCTAGCTGAAGAAAAGTATACGTTGTCTGTAAAAACGATGAAGGAATGGTTCAAGGTTGCAGAAACAACCAAAGAGAAGCCTCAAGCTCATGCTTATATCACGTTAGCGAGCGCTTATGTTCAGTTGGAAGATTACAAAAATGCAATCCCGCCAACCAAAAAAGCCATCGCGATGAGCAAGAGCCCAAGTGAGTCTTGGTACTTAATTCTCGTTGCATCTCACTACGAGTTAGGCCAGCTGAAAAGCGTTGCCAGTGTACTCAAAACTCTGACTTCAAAGTACCCTCAGAAAAAGCGTTACTGGATGCAACTTTCTGGTGTCTACATGGAGCTAGGTCAAGAGCGCAACTCTCTAGCCACCCTAGAAATGGTTTACAAAATGGGGAAACTAGAAGGAGAGAAGGAATATTTACGCTTTGTAAACTTCTTGGCTTATCAAGGTATTCCATATAAAGCAGCCAAAACTCTTGAAAAGGAAATGGCAGCTGGAAACATTGAAAAGACGAAGGAAAACTATGACCGCCTAGCCAGCTTCTGGCAGCAAGCTAAAGAGCTAGATAAATCAATTCTCGCTTATAAAAAGTCATATAACCTCGCTCCTTCTGCTAAAACGCAAATTCAGATTGCTCGCTTAATGATACAAGACAAGCAGTATTCTGAAGCAACTCGTTTTGTAGAAAGCGCGGCATCCAGTGCCTCTAAAGAGCAAAAGGCAGAACTTGAATACATTCGCGGGATGGCCTATTTCGAGCTTAAGCAGCCACAAAAGGCCTTGCAGGCGATGAAAGGCGCTGCTCAATCGCCAAAATTCAGGTCAACCGTTAGCCCTTGGATAAATTTCCTAGAGTCTCAAGGATAATTCGAAGATTAAGTGTGAGTCAGTCGCACGCCTGGGGAAGTGAAAGCTTCCCCTTTTTTCCGTTTTATCTTTATTAACCCCTATTTTTAACCAGAGTCACTCACGCAAGCCAAATCGGGACTCTAAACCTAAAATCAGCACACTAAACGGTTGTAGAAATGGTTTTAATAACAGAGTGCGCGGATGGTAAGTCCTGTATCACGCTCCTTCTTCGCTGTTTAGGAACACTCTGGCGTAAGTAACTATTTCATCTGAGACGATCACAGACAGAAAGATCAACTGGTAACAAAATAGAGATCATGATACTCTTCGCCTCCATTTTTCTGGCGGGATTATCACCAATATCCACCCCTTTGGTGGTTGATTTCTCAATGCCAGTGCTATCGTTATAAGAATGTCGAACTTTCCTTCGGCACTCAATCAATCCAATCAAAAGTGGAACAGTACAATGGGCAAAGGTACTCTCTATATCGTATCTGCACCTAGCGGCGCAGGTAAATCTAGCTTGATCTCAGCGATGTTGGAACGCAACCCAACCTACGCAATGAAAGTGTCTGTGTCTCACACCACGCGCAACATGCGACCTGGTGAAGAAAATGGTGTCCACTACCATTTTGTAGCGAAAGATGAGTTTGAAGCCCTGATCGCTAAAGGTGACTTCCTAGAATACGCAGAAGTGTTTGGTAATTATTACGGCACATCTCGTGTATGGATTGAAGAAACACTAAATAAAGGTATCGACGTTTTTCTAGATATCGACTGGCAAGGCGCACGCCAAATCCGTGAACAAATGCCAGAAGCCAAAAGCATCTTCATCCTGCCACCATCAAACGGTGAGTTAGAGCGTCGCTTGAACACTCGTGGTCAAGATAGCGATGAAGTGATCGCAAAGCGTATGGCTGAAGCCAAGTCGGAAATCTCTCATTACAACGAGTACGACTACGTGATCGTAAACGACGATTTTGATACCGCTTTGATGGATTTTAAAGCTATCTTGCGTGCTGAAAGATTGAAGGAAGAAAAGCAAGCTGCTAAATATAAAGGTATGCTTGACGCGTTGTTAGCAGAGTAACTTCAAAAAAGTCACGCTGTAAAACATAAAGAATTTCCCGTTTTTTGCCCAGTGCGAAAAACACAATAAACTACCTGAGAAAGTCCACAAACGGTGGCTTGTCTAATTGCTAGTAAATAAAGTAGTTAGGTTGTATACTTTCTCGTCATTCTAAAATTTTAGTTAACTATTTGGAGTCCTCATGGCACGCGTAACTGTTCAAGACGCTGTTGAAAAAGTTGGCAACCGTTTCGACCTAGTACTGATTGCGGCTCGCCGCGCTCGTCAAATGCAAACTGGCGGTAAAGATGCACTAGTGCCAGAAGAGAACGATAAGCCAACGGTTATCGCTCTACGCGAAATCGAAGAAGGTTTAATTACTAAAGAAGTTCTAGACGCTCGTGAACGTCAAGAACAGCAAGAGCAAGAAGCGGCAGAGCTAGCGGCAGTAAGCAGCATCGCTCACAACCGTTAATTCTGACTTTAGAATTCAACAACCTCCCGGGCCTATAATTTGTATCTATTCGATAGCCTCAAAGACGTTGCCCAAGAATACCTAACAGAGCCTCAGATTGAGGCTCTGCGTCAATCTTATGTGGTAGCGAGAGATGCCCATGAAGGGCAAACCCGCTCTAGCGGTGAACCATACATCATCCACCCTGTCGCAGTGGCTCGTATCTTGGCCGAAATGCGCCTTGATATCGAAACCCTCCAAGCTGCTTTGCTGCATGACGTCATTGAAGACTGTGATGTAACTAAAGAAGATCTCGAAGAGAAATTCGGCAACACTGTCGCAGAATTGGTTGATGGTGTATCTAAACTGGACAAACTCAAATTCCGCGATAGGAAAGAGGCTCAGGCTGAGAACTTTCGTAAGATGGTTCTGGCCATGGTGCAAGATATCCGCGTCATTCTGATCAAACTGGCTGACCGCACGCATAACATGCGTACGCTTGGCGCGCTTCGACCAGATAAAAAGCGTCGTATTGCTCGTGAAACGTTAGAAATTTACGCGCCCCTCGCTCATCGTCTTGGTATTCACAATATCAAAACCGAACTCGAAGAGTTGGGCTTTGAGGCGCTATATCCCAACCGCTACCGCGTACTGAAAGAAGTGGTTAAAGCCGCACGTGGTAATCGTAAAGAGATGATCCAACGCATTCACAGCGAAATAGAAGGCCGTCTGCAAGATTTTGGCTTGAATGCTCGCGTCGTTGGTCGTGAGAAAAACCTGTTCTCTATCTACAACAAGATGAAAACCAAAGAACAGCGCTTTCACACCATCATGGATATCTATGCGTTCCGAGTCGTTGTTGATACCGCTGATACTTGTTATCGCGTTTTAGGCCAAGTACACAGCTTGTATAAGCCACGTCCTGGTCGCATGAAAGATTACATCGCGGTACCAAAGGCGAACGGCTATCAATCGCTACACACTTCCATGGTTGGCCCACACGGCGTACCTGTTGAAGTTCAGATCCGTACTGAAGATATGGATCAAATGGCGGACAAAGGTGTCGCGGCACACTGGTCTTACAAAGACAAAGGCGACAAGTCTGGCACCACTGCGCAAGTGAAAGCTCAGCGTTGGATGCAAAGCCTGTTAGAGCTACAACAAAGCGCGGGTAACTCATTCGAATTCATTGAAAACGTAAAATCCGATCTTTTCCCAGATGAGATTTACGTCTTCACACCAAAAGGTCGTATCGTTGAATTGCCTTTAGGCGCAACGGCTGTCGACTTTGCCTATGCGGTACATACCGATGTAGGCAACTCTTGTGTTGGTGCTCGTGTTGACCGTAACCCTTACCCATTGAGTAAGGCATTGAAAAACGGTCAGACGGTGGAAATTATCAGTGCCCCTGGTGCGCGTCCGAATGCGGCATGGCTAAACTATGTCGTGACTTCTCGTGCCCGCACTAAGATTCGACAAGTACTGAAAACGATGCGTCGTGAAGAGTCGATTACTTTAGGTCGTCGCCTACTTAATCACGCACTTGGCCGTCACTCGATTGATTCAATTTATCCAGAAAATATCCAAGAAGTCTTGAATGATCTTCGCCTAGAAAGCATCGATGATTTATTGGCTGCTATTGGATTGGGTGAGTTGATGAGCATTGTGATCGCACGTCGTCTCCTTGGTGACACCGAAGAGCTCACGACAACAAGTTCAATCCCAACGGACTCGAAGAAGAAGCTTCCGATTCGTGGCGCAGAAGGCTTATTGCTGACGTTTGCAAATTGTTGTCATCCTATCCCAGATGATCACATTATTGCTCACGTATCGCCTGGTCGTGGTTTGGTTGTTCACCGAGAAACATGTCCGAACGTTCGTGGTTATCAGAAAGAGCCAGACCGTTATATGGCTGTCGCTTGGTCTGAAGACTACGATAAAGAGTTCATTGCTGAACTTAAAGTCGACATGCTTAACAACCAAGGTGCTCTTGCAGAACTAACCAACGTGATCTCGAAAACAGGATCAAACATTCATGGCCTTTCAACGGAAGAACGTGATGGTCGTCTATACACTGTGACTGTGCTGTTGACGACGAAAGATCGTGTCCACCTTGCTGGTATCATGCGTAAGATTAAGGCAATGCCTCAAGCAACCCGAGTCAGACGCAGAAAGAACTAACCTCTATCGCCACCTACTCTGTTAGGTGGCGATTTTTTATACCTCAATAAATATGAACCTAGAACGTTACAACCGTATTCACCAAGTCCTAAAAACTCGCCAAACTGATCTGACACTTTGTCTCGAAGAAGTACATAAGCCAAACAACGTCTCTGCCGTGATCCGCACCGCTGACGCGACAGGCTTACACAAAGTTCACGCAATTTGGCCTGACAAAATGCGTACGCTGAGCCATACCTCAGCTGGCGCGCGTAACTGGGTTGAAGTGGATACTCACGATTCGATTGAAACTGCGATTACCGAACTCAAAGCGCAAGGTATGCAGGTTTTGGTGACCAATCTTTCGGACACCGCCGTCGATTTTCGCGAGATCGACTACACCAAACCAACGGCAATCATTTTAGGCAGCGAAAAGGTTGGCGCTTCAGAGCAAGCCAAACAGCTTGCTGATCAAGACATTATTATCCCGATGGTGGGCATGGTGCAGTCACTAAACGTATCGGTTGCCAGTGCCGTAATTTTGTATGAAGCGCAACGTCAACGTGAAGCCGCAGGCATGTACGACCGAGAAGAAAGCGCTCTGCCTAAAGAGACAATCAACCGTATTCTCTTTGAACGTGGTCACCCAGTGCTGGCAAAGGTCGCGAAACGAAAAGGGCTCGTTTACCCACCACTCGATGAAGAAGGTCAAATCATCGCCGATGACGCGTGGTGGCAAGAGATGCAAAGCAAGTAACAGACTTTCGTCATCCTGAACGGCGGCGAAGGAGCGTGGTTCAGGATCTAATTCTCAAATATACAGATGCTGATAGTGTTAACTTCAGCGACATACTTGTTGGAAATAGAATCCTGATGTCGCTAAAGCTCCTCGGAATGATAGGTTATCAGTCAAATCATGACACTAACTAAAGCATGACTATTTTTTCCTGTACAAAAACACAGCTCCATGGTTAACATACTGCTATGTTAACCATTTTCTTGAGCCCTCTATGTCCGCCCAAATGTTATCTGCCGTCCCATTAACCTCCCTTTCTGGAGTTGGCGCGAAAGTCGCAGAAAAACTCGCCAAAGTTGGCTTACATAGCGTTCAAGATTTGCTGTTTCACCTTCCGTTACGCTACGAAGATCGTACTCGTATTTACCCTATTGCCAAACTGCATGCTGGCCTTTGGGCGGCAGTGCAAGGTAAGGTCATGGCAGTCGACACCATCTTCGGTAAGCGCAAAATGCTAACGGTAAAAATCAGCGACGGTAATGGCACTATCACGCTGCGCTTTTTCAACTTTACCGCAGCCATGAAGAACAATTTCACGCAAGGTAAGTTAGTACATGCTTACGGTGAAATTAAGCGCGGTGGCATGGGTTTGGAAATTGTTCATCCTGACTACAAGTTTTACGTCAGCGAGCAAAAGCCCGATGTAGAACAGAGCTTAACCCCTGTTTATCCCACCACCGATGGTTTACGCCAAATCACATTACGCAACCTTACCGAACAAGCTTTAGCCCTGCTTGATAAAACCGCAGTGCAGGAATTACTTCCAGCGGGGTTGTATGACCATCAAATCACGATGTCGCAAGCGCTGCACACCATTCATCGCCCACCACCAACCATTAATTTAGATGAGTTTGACGAAGGCAAACATCCTGCCCAAATCCGCTTGATCATGGAAGAATTGCTCGCACAAAACTTATCGATGCTAGCGGTGCGTAGCAAAGGTCAGAAGGATTCAGCGCTACCTCTCGGTCCTTGTAATAAACTAAAAACGCAGCTTTTAGCCCAACTGCCTTTCTCTCCTACAAACGCTCAAACCCGAGTCGTACAAGAGATTGAAGCCGATCTAGAAAAACCGCACCCAATGATGCGATTAGTGCAAGGCGATGTTGGTTCGGGGAAAACGTTGGTTGCCGCTTTGGCCGCTGTTAGAGCCATTGAGCATGGCCATCAGGTGGCACTCATGGCGCCAACCGAACTATTGGCCGAGCAACACGCTATCAACTTCGCAAACTGGTTTGAAACCATGGGCATTCAAGTCGGTTGGTTAGCGGGCAAACTCAAAGGTAAGGCAAAGGAAGCCGAGCTGGCTCGTATTGCCAGTGGTGAAGCGCAAATGGTAGTGGGTACTCACGCGCTATTCCAAGAGCACGTTGAATTTCATCACCTTGCTTTGGTCATCATTGATGAACAACACCGCTTCGGTGTCCATCAGCGATTAGAATTGCGTGAAAAAGGCGCAAAACAAGGCGCCTACCCACATCAGTTGATCATGACGGCGACGCCTATTCCTCGCACCTTAGCGATGACCGCTTACGCCGATCTGGAAACTTCCGTGATTGACGAGCTACCACCGGGTCGAACGCCGATTCAAACCGTTGCCATTCCTGATACAAAACGTGACGACATCGTCGAGCGTGTCCGAAATGCCTGCTTAAACGAAGGCAAGCAGGCATATTGGGTGTGTACCCTGATTGATGAGTCGGAAGTATTAGAAGCGCAAGCCGCGGCAGATACCGCAGAAGAGCTTCAACGTAAACTGCCGGACGTAAAAATTGGTCTAGTGCACGGACGAATGAAGCCGGCAGAGAAACAAGCGGTGATGCAAGATTTCAAAGACAATAAACTGCATTTGCTGGTCGCAACGACAGTGATTGAAGTTGGTGTGGATGTGCCAAACTCTAGCTTGATGATCATAGAAAACCCTGAACGTCTTGGTTTGGCACAATTACACCAGTTAAGAGGTCGCGTGGGCCGAGGTTCCGTTGCTAGCCATTGTGTGCTGCTGTACCACTCTCCGCTGTCAAAAACCGCGCAAAAACGTCTCGGAGTACTACGTGAAAGTAACGATGGCTTCGTCATTGCGCAGAAAGACCTAGAAATTCGTGGCCCTGGAGAACTATTGGGTACAAAGCAGACAGGTCTTGCTGATTTCAAAATCGCAGACTTAGTTCGAGATCAACGCCTGATTCCCGAAGTTCAGCGTATTGCGCGTCATATTCATGACAATTACCCGACTAACGCAACAGCGATTATCGATCGCTGGTTGGGTGAGCGGGATATTTACTCCAAAGCGTAATGATTGAAAGCGAGCCAAATGGCTCGTTTTTTAATACGCCAAAAACAAAGCAAACGTTTGCTTTTTGAGTAAATCTCTCTATAATCGCGCACAAATTTTTAAGTGTGTTAGATCACACTCCACCAACCTGAGTTGACTCTGATTAACAGCAATCACAGGTAACGACGTCAACTCCACCCTGCTCTCCCATTCAGCGAGAACTAGGGAAATATTGCGACTAGCGAGACAAACAATGACAACTTCAAACCGATCTTCGGAACTGGTCTATCAACTCAACGAACGACCACCTTTGCCTCAAACCATTTTTGCCGCACTTCAGCACTTATTGGCGATGTTCGTCGCGGTTATCACTCCGTCACTGATCATCTGTCAGTCTTTGGGTGTACCAGCAGACCAAACGAATACCATCATCAGCATGTCTTTGTTTGCGTCAGGCGTGTCTTCGTTTATTCAAATTCGCACCGTTGGCCCAATTGGCTCTGGTTTGCTCTCTGTTCAAGGCACCAGCTTTAACTTTTTAGGTCCTATTATTGGTGCAGGCCTATCGCTGAAAGCCGGTGGAGCAGACATCAGCACCATGATGGCTGCCATTTTTGGTACGATTTTAGTCGCATCATTTGCAGAAATTTTTCTATCTCGCGTGTTGGAGCATGCCCGCCGAATCATCACTCCGCTTGTTTCAGGCATCGTCGTCACTCTTATCGGTCTCACACTGATTCAAGTCGGCTTAGTATCAATGGGCGGTGGCTACGCAGCATTAAATGAAGGAACCTTCGGCAGCTTAGACAAACTTGCTCTGGCTGGGACGGTACTTGGATTAATTGTGATTTTAAACCGCTCGAAAAACCCATACATCCGTGTGGCTTCAATCGTGATTGCGATGCTAGTGGGCTACATCATGGCGTATTTTATGGGGATGGTAGATACTTCTCAGCTAGGCGCAACCGAGATCGTAGCACTGCCCGTACCAATGCAATATGGCTTATCGTTTGACTGGTCTCTGTTCATTCCGCTGGTACTGATTTTCTTTATTACCGCACTAGAGGCCATCGGTGATATTACCGCAACATCTGAAGTGTCTGGTGAGCCAGTAAAAGGCCCAGTGTACATGAAACGCATTAAGGGCGGTGTGTTAGCAGACGGCTTAAACTCTGCAATCGCAGCCGTTTTCAACAGCTTCCCGAACTCAACGTTTAGCCAGAATAACGGCATCATCATGCTAACAGGAGTCGCGAGCCGCTACGTGGGTTACTTTATTTCAGGCATGTTAGTGATTCTTGGCTTGTTTCCTGGCGTCGCTAGCTTTGTTCAGCTGATTCCTGAGCCAGTACTTGGCGGCGCAACGATTGTCATGTTTGGTACGATTGCTGCCGCTGGTGTGCGTATTATCTCTCGTGTTGAGCTCGATCGCCGCGCAATTCTGATCATGGCCTTATCCTTCTCAATGGGACTTGGTATCGCACAAAAACCAGAGATCCTGCAATTTATGCCAGAATTTATTAAGAGTATTTTCTCAACTGGTGTTGCAGCAGGTGGCATCACTGCGATCATTTTAAATTTACTTCTGCCAGAGAAACTGGAAGACGAAGATGAACTTCCTCAGGAAGTGAAAGAGTCTTAAGATTATTGAGAATAAGAAAAGCCCAACCTATTTAGGTTGGGCTTTTTGTTTAAAGGGTGCAGGCCATCGACTTACTTGGTAGGAAAGCTGATTTGAGCGATTAAACCGCCTTCACTGCGATTACGCATCACCACAGAGCCTGAATGTTGGCTGATTATACGCTTCACAATCGCCAACCCTAGCCCAGTGCCTTCACTACCGCGAGCGGTGTCACCACGCGTAAAGGGTTCAAATAACCTCGCGATTTGGGAATGCTCGATACCCGGTCCGTTGTCCTCTACTGAAATCCACACTAGCTGCTTATCTGCTGTCACACCAGTGCTGATTTTGACCCAGCCATTGCCATAGCGTAGCGCATTCACAACTAAGTTACTGATCGCCCGCTTAATCGCAATCGCGCTTCCTTTGGCTGGCGGCAAGTTAAGATTAAGATCTGTTTCAATTTCAACCTCATAACCACCTTCAGAACTGGCGACGTCACTGGCAATCGTACTGATATCAACCGCTTCAAACGATTCTTGGTTCACCGGTTTGAGGTAATCCATAAACTGACTGATGATCTCATTACATTCTTCCGTATCGCTAATGATCCCCTCCGCAAGATAGCTGTCCTCAGGAGACATCATTTCTGTCGCTAGGCGAATACGCGTCAGAGGTGTTCGTAAGTCATGGCTAATCCCTGCCATTAATAAGGCTCGGTCTTCTTCTAGCTCTTGAATACCTTTCGACATTTGATTAAAGGCTCGAGTTACAGAGCGAATCTCCGATGCGCCTTTCTCTGCTAAGGGGGGCGGGATCTCACCTCGACCGACGTCTTTCGCGGCTCTCTCTAAAGCCAAAAGTGGACGGTTTTGCAAACGAATAAACAACCAACCACCTGCAATGATCAGCAGCGCCATAATCAAGCTGTTACGAAACAGCGGGGCAAAATCTTCTTCTTGCAGCTCAGATAACGGAATACGAATGATGGAGTTCGGCAACTTTTCGATGTGCATCCACAAAATGTAACTTTCATCGCCAAGCAATAAGCGCACTTCTGTGGGCGAACCCAGCTCTTGGCTCATTTCTTCAGACATCAAATCAATCGACATTGCGTGATGAAATTCAATCGCCTTATCGCTATCGAGACTATGAACCGTCACCCCTAATCTTTCTAACAATTGACGCCTTAACGGTGCATCAGACTTTAAAGGTCCTTCATCATCAAGCACCAAATTGAGCTCATGGGCGAGAATTTTATTGAACTGCTGCAAACTCGGCATCAACGCGTAGTTAAAAACGGCGTAGTAAGAGAAAACTTGGCTCGCGAGAAGCAAAGAGATGAACAGCAGAATAGATTGTGTCAGTGAACTTCGGATGCGCATGGAACGTTCCTAGTGGTCCTAATCGCGAAATTTCAGCCTTCAAAGGGAAGGTAATGAAGGCTGAAGTTGCTATAGCCAAGTGCTGGCTATGGAGTGAAGAGGTTACACCTCTTTGCCGTCTGGGACGAAAACATAACCTAGGCCCCATACGGTTTGAATGTAGCGCGGCTTGCTCGGATCGTCTTCTAACATGCGACGTAAACGTGAGATTTGTACGTCAATAGAACGTTCCATTGCAGAATATTCACGGCCACGCGCCATGTTCATCAATTTGTCTCGTGACATTGGCTCACGTGCATTCATCACGAGCGCCTTTAGAACAGCAAACTCTCCAGAGGTGAGTGGCATTGCCTCGTCACCGCGGAACATCTCGCGAGTGCCTAGATTGAGTCGGAACTCCCCGAACTCCACCACTTTTTCTTCCGTGCTTGGTGCACCCGGCAACTCTACAGTTTGGCGGCGTAATACGGCCTTGATGCGAGCCAATAATTCGCGTGGGTTAAACGGTTTTGGCAAATAATCATCCGCCCCTACCTCAAGACCTACGATGCGGTCCACTTCATCACCTTTCGCGGTGAGCATTAAGATTGGCAACATATTGTTCGCGTGGCGTAGACGACGACAAATTGACAAACCGTCTTCACCTGGCAACATTAGGTCCAGCACCATTAAGTGAAAGTTTTCGCGCGTCAGTAGGCGATCCATCTGTTCGCCATTGGCGACACTTCGTACCTGAAAACCTTGCTCAGAAAGGTAACGCTCCAATAGAGCACGTAAACGAGCATCGTCATCAACCACTAAAATTTTATGATTTTCTTGCATTGAAACATCCTTTCAGAAGCGTCTATTGTCGAAAATGTATCACTGTTTTTCCTAACGTGCTCAAGCAAATTGTTACTCTTTTTATCTTAAGCGCTTTATTCTCTCTCTAGCAGGTATTTTCAGCACCTACTATTGACCATAATTCCATTCCAGTTCACGTTTGGCCTCAAGCAGCTCTTGCTGTGCCTCCGCCAACTTGTGACGTTTTTTCTCAATTTTGTCTGCTTTACCTGAATGCTGAGCTTCGACTAATTCTTCCTCTCGCTCCTCAACTTCTTTAATCTTTTCTTCCACTTCTGCTTGCAGCTCTTGGCGCAGCTCACCTTCCGAGCATTCATTCTGGATAGCGGAAAGTGCTTGCTCCAAGCCTTTAATGCGATGCTCATTACCTTGCGCTTTTGCATACTCAAGCTGCTGCTCTACCGCTAACTCTTTAGCGTCACAGCCTTTCACTTCATCTTGAGCAAAAACTGAAAGTGAGAAACCTATTGTTAGTGCAGCACTACACATGACTGCTTTGTTCATTTTACTTCTCCGAGAAAGGCACCATGCCTTTATACCAAATATTCTGACGTTGAGACCCAAGTCACTTCTAGTGAACTTCATGAGACTTGAATCGGTGATAAAGCCTCAGTCTTCCGAGGCCGGTTGAGTGTATTCAATTGAGTTGATG
The DNA here is from genome assembly GCF_033339515.1 of Vibrio sp. 2130-1. Classification (NCBI taxonomy): domain Bacteria; kingdom Pseudomonadati; phylum Pseudomonadota; class Gammaproteobacteria; order Vibrionales; family Vibrionaceae; genus Vibrio; species Vibrio sp. 2130-1. The sequence continues at coordinate 126,776 of NZ_JAWOUT010000006.1, read as the reverse complement.
AACCACTCTTTTTCACCTTCTGGGGTGCGTACCGTGAACTCTTCATCCACTTGTTTTTTCAACATCGCTCGCGCCATAGGTGAATCGATAGAGATGTAGTCTTTCGCATCGCCATAAATCTCTTCAGGCCCGACAATACGAAACTTTTTCACTTCTCCTACCTCATTTTCTATTTCCACCCATGCACCAAAAAAGACTTTGCCTTCTTGTTGCGGAGAATAGTCAACGATCGTGACTTCTGGCAGGAATTTACGAAGGAAGCGGACACGACGGTCGATCTGACGGAGTAAACGTTTATTGAAGGTGTAATCCGCATTTTCTGAGCGATCGCCCAGGCTCGCCGCCCAAGTGACGATCTTGGTGATTTCCGGGCGCTTTTCATTCCAAAGGTAATCATGCTCTTGTTTGAGTTTGTTGTAACCTTCTCGTGTAATCAGCTTAGTTTTCAAATTAACTCCTATCTCAACTAAAAAATGCTGCTCTTTGGCAGCATTAAGGAGATGATATACCCAAAGATCCAACGTTGTTCAGGCTTTGGGTATCAAGGTGATAAGGCGGCCAGAGTGTTACTTTTCGTAATCCGGTTTTTGCGTCACGATGTAATTCGTATCACTCGAAACAACCGCGCCATGTTTTAGGAAGTTTTTACCTAAAATCATGCTGTAATGGAAGCGACCTCGGTCCTGTAAGTTGACTCGGATCTTCTTCTCTAATTCGCCAAGCTTAACATGCATTTCAACCACAGGGCGTACGTTCGCTTTCTCGCCTTTCTTCGCTTTAATACGCATGACATCAACAACAGGCTTGGTAAACGCCTGTTTCATGCCAAGATCGTTCTCATAGGTAAAGCTCACCATGTCTTTGCCGTCTTTCTTAAACTGCTTGATGTTCTTAGCATTGATTGAGCTTACATCTGCACCCGTGTCTAACTTCACAGGGAAAGACATCCCCTCAACTTCAGCCACTTCGATATGGCCAGCTTTGAAAAGTGGCCTTGCATCTAGTAGATGGTCTGCGCGAGTGTTCAGCAACACACCACCCTTGGCTATGTCATGACCAAAGACGAAAAAGGGTTGAGTGTCACCCTCATCAAGCACATCGAGCGCAAACTTCATTGATGTGTCTTTTCTACCGAGAAGAAAGTCTCCTTCGACAACAGGGCGAACCGCGCTGCCAACCTTGAGCTTTTTCAACACTGGTTTGGTGATTTTTTCTTCTTTCCCCTCATCGTTCATTAAATAAAACGTGACGGATTCATCCTTACCTTTTTCTGTTACTTCAAACCCATTTACACGCAGTAATGGCGTTTTCACAGTAAAAGTGGGGTAAGCAGGGACGGTATAACCATCAATGGTGACCTGTTCTTCTGGTGAAACGACAAGAGGTTTTGATTTGAGCGCGCTTTTGAACGTTTTTTCTACGCCACCCAGTAGATTTTCTCTGTCCGTATCAATAACAAAGTGCTGACTCGCGACGTCCCGACCTAAGCGAATTTGCGAACTGAACTTACTGCGATCACGCAGATACACCAACCAACGTTGAGTTTCATTTTCGCCGACTTTGACGGGTAAATAGACTAAAGGGCGCTCGCTTTTGGTCGTTTTCAGCATTCGTACCAAGGGTAATGTCATTGGATGACGCTTGCCATTCTCGCCCTCTAACATAAAAGAGACTTCGTTATGCTTTTTGTCTACCTTGATGTCCAGTGCATGGACGTTGGTATAACGGCTAGAAGTTGAGATGCTGATCTTATATGGCACACCTTCGACTTCAACCGTCTCTTTTTTGCCAATCATTTTTGCGCGTGGCTGTTCTTGAAGGTAATCGTAACCAGCGAAGACCCATGCGTTATCATCGAGATAGGTTTTACCAATCAAGATAGGAGAAGAGAATTGCGTACGCTTGGTCAGGTTCACTTCCGTATCAACGGTGTGACCAGCGATTGTCATCGGCATTTTTATTGTCGGGCGTAGGATGGGCTTTTTGCTTGTTCGGCTGCGAATCGCGCTCACTCTTTCCAGATCATCGGTAATCTGTATTTCCTTCCCTGTATAAGGGTGAGGAACCGTAAAGCTAACCTTTACTTGATATGGCTTAAAGCTGTCGGCGTCCCACTTTGCCTTCGTACCACCTAAGTCATCGACAATCGCCCAAAGTAACTCGTTATCTTTCAAATCTTGGTAATCTGGGTGTGAGCTACTGACATGGATATTCTCCGCATGCATCGATGTCGTATCTGCACCAGTATCAATCTTGCCAATAAATGGCACCGCTTTTAGTTCCGGAATGTCACTGTAGTAGACGCTCTCCACACGCCCTAGTACCAATTTGTTATCGAGCTGATAAACGGGAGCTTGTGTGGTTCCTGAGATAGATTGCGCCCAACTAAGCGGGGCGACAAGTAAGGCACTCGTAAGCGCTAACGCCAAAGACATTTTTTTCATCATGATTATCCGTATAAGCCGAGGTACATTTAGTGATATCAACAACCGTGGAATTAGGTTAGTCGATAACTGCGGATATAAGTTCTCAATTTAATTACAGTTTTGACATAAATCTGACTGATGTCCACCAGCGCCCGGTAAATTTTTGCCTCGTTAATTTAAAACATTGCAAATTCTTCGAATGACCCCAATGTTCTATACAACCCAAACCGAATTAAAAGAGAAAACACGGATGAGCCAAGCTATCTGTCGCATGATTGCTCAAGAACTGAATGTTCGCCCAGAGCAAGTCAACGCCGCTGTCACCCTAATTGATGATGGCAACACTGTCCCTTTTATTGCACGTTACCGCAAAGAGGTGACGGGGGGCCTTGATGATACCCAGCTGCGTACTTTGGACAGCCGTCTGTCTTACCTTCGTGAAATGGATGATCGCCGTCAAACCATCCTCAAATCAATCCAAGAGCAAGGCAAACTGACGCCAGAGCTAGAACAAGAGATCGCGCAGGCAGACAGCAAAACTCGTCTTGAAGACTTATACCTACCTTACAAACCCAAGCGTCGTACGAAAGGTCAGATCGCGATTGAGGCTGGTCTTGAGCCACTCGCAGATCAACTTTGGAATCATCCACAAACCGAGCCAGAAAGCGAAGCAAGCAAATACCTTGATGCAGACAAAGGCATCGCAGACACCAAAGCTGCATTGGATGGCGCTCGCGCGATCATCATGGAGCGCATCGCAGAAGACGCAAACTTACTGGAAAAAATTCGCAACCACTTAAATCGCAATGCGGAACTGGTTTCACGAGTCGTTGAAGGCAAAGAGCAAGAAGGCGAGAAGTTTAAAGATTACTTCAACCACAACGAGCCCCTAAGCAAAGTGCCATCGCACCGCGCACTGGCGATGCTACGCGGCCGTAACGAAGGCTTCCTGACATTGGCGATGAACGCTGATCCAGAACAGGAAGAAGGCGCTCGTCAGTCTTACTGCGAAACGATTATCGCCGACCATTATGGCGTAACGCTAAGCAGCGCACCGGCGGATACCTGGCGTAAGCAAGTGATCAGCTGGGCATGGCGCATCAAAGTATCGATGCACATGGAAACCGAGCTAATGGGCGCAATGAAAGAGCGCGCTGAAATCGAAGCGATTGAAGTATTCGCCACTAACCTAAAAGACTTGTTGATGGCAGCACCGGCTGGCCCTCGTGCAACACTTGGTCTCGATCCGGGTCTGCGTACAGGTTCAAAAATCGCGGTTGTCGACTCAACAGGTAAAGTGCTTGCAACCGAAACCATCTACCCTCACCCACCACAAAAACAATACGACAAGTCAGCACAAATCGTTGAGCAGTTGGTGCGTAAGTACAACGTGGATTTGATTGCGATTGGTAACGGTACGGCTTCACGTGAAACCGACAGCTTTGTCGCAGACGTCATCAAACGTGGCAACCTGAAAGTTCAGAAGATCATCGTAAGTGAAGCGGGTGCATCGGTTTACTCAGCGTCTGAGCTTGCAGCAAAAGAGTTCCCGAATATGGACGTATCACTGCGTGGTGCAGTGTCGATTGCACGTCGTTTGCAAGATCCATTGGCTGAACTCGTGAAAATTGATCCGAAATCTATTGGTGTGGGTCAATACCAGCACGATGTAAGCCAATCTATGTTGGCAAAACGCCTAGATGCGATTGTGGAAGACTGTGTAAACGCGGTTGGTGTTGATGTGAACACCGCTTCTGCGGCGCTACTGACGCGCGTAGCAGGCTTATCAAGTACCATCGCGCAGAACATTGTCGACTTCCGCGATGAGAACGGCCGCTTCGAAGCACGTACAACCTTAAAGAAAGTACCTCGTTTAGGTCCTAAGGCGTTCGAGCAGTGTGCAGGCTTCCTACGAATCATGGATGGTAAGAACCCACTTGATGCGTCTGCGGTTCACCCAGAAGCGTACCCAGTGGTCAAAGCGATTTCTGAGAAGAACAACAAAGATATCAAAGCACTGATTGGTGATTCAAGCTTCCTTAAAGGTCTGCATGCGGTCGATTACACCGACGATAACTTCGGCGTTCCAACCATTACAGACATCATCAAAGAGTTAGACAAGCCGGGTCGTGACCCACGTCCAGAATTCAAAACGGCGACGTTTGCAGAGGGTGTAAACTCGGTATCTGACTTGGAACCGGGCATGATTCTAGAAGGTGTGGTATCGAACGTAGCCAACTTCGGTGCCTTCGTTGATATCGGCGTTCACCAAGATGGTCTCGTACACATCTCTGCACTGACAGATCGTTATGTGTCTGACCCACGTGAAGTGGTGAAAGCGGGCGACATCGTCAAAGTGAAAGTGATGGAAGTTGACGTGCAGCGTAAACGTATTGGTCTATCGATGCGTATGAACGACGAACCGGGTCAAGACAACCGTAGCCAACGCTCATCAGCAGCGCCGCGTCGTAATGACCAACCGCAGCGTCGTCAGCCTCGCCGTGATGATTCGTCATCGAACAGCGCGATGGGCGGTGCATTTGCTGCAGCGTTTGCTAGAGCGAAAAAGTAATCTTACCTAGGCTTCACCGCTAACGAGCTTTCATAACTAAAAAGAAAACGCTCCAATCAGTCAACCTGCTTGGAGCGTTTTTGTTTGAGTAGGATATTGAGTCGTCATAATACTGCTATCACTTCTGACGGTGTATGGGGAGCGACTGCATGACCATAATGAAACTTGATCACCTTCCTGCGCTTTTCCATTAATCCTTCATTGATCGCAGCATCCAAAATGCGCTTTGGTAAGCGAAAGCGGATCGCGTAGCCTTTCCCCTGGTCTTCACTATACGATTTGAGCGCAAGCAAACTAAAAAGCCGTTCTAGTGTATCTTCCGGCTCTTCTTGATAACGCGTGTCGACTTCCGTTTCCATATCATAATCAGGATGCTCTGAAGGATCCCAAGAAGACTGACGTCGGCGCTTGTCATCACCTTTTACTTTTCGCTCTGCATTGGTTTTGGCCAATGCGACCGTTGGCGTTACAGGCTCTCGGACTTTATTGTCGCGAGCTGCTTGTTCCGTCTGCACATTCACGGATGGGGCGATCAGTGGCACACTTACGTTGGTCGGTGACACAATCATTGCGAACCCTCCTCAGAGTCGCCCAACTCGTCAATATGGCTTAGCTTTATTGGCTAATAAAACCTCACCAGCCTTTATATCGACCACTTTTTAAACAACTTGAGGTATTTCCGCTCGTACTTGCTCAATCGTGAGCAAACTCTCGGATTTGAACACAAAATTCGTCATGTTCGGTGATAAAAGGCGCATGAGAGGACTGATTAAAAACAAACTGCTGGGTATGAGGCAACTGTTCACTTAAATCGTTAGCTACTTTAATTGGCACCAACCCATCTAAACGGCCATAAAGACGCAACATTGGAACAGAAAGAGACGTCAACGCATCGCGCAGATCCACATCAGCAAGGATGTTTAGCCCAACCAACAGCGATTCAGGGTTTGGCTGAGGGCGCGATAGTACCGCTTGCTTGAGCTGTTTAACGTCTTTACGCGCTGATGGGCTGCCCATCGCTTGCAACGCCATAAAGCGCTCAATGGTCAGTGAGAAATCTTCTAGCAACTGAGAGGTGAACGCACTCAGTACATTCGGTTGAATGCCACGCCACGGTTTTTCTGCGGCAAATTTAGGTGAGCTGGCAACCGTAATCAACTTAGCCACGCGCTCGGGCATATTTAATGCCACATGCGTCGCCACTAAACCTCCGAGGGACCAACCAAGCCAAATCGCTTTCTCTGGCGCACCTTGCACCACCAAGTTAGCAATATGGTCTAAATCTTCAGCATGAGATTCGGCGCTATGTCCGTACCCCGGAAGGTCAACCACATGAACTCGGAAATAAGGTTGAAGAGACTCGACTGTCTGCTGCCATACCGCACCATTCATGCCCCACCCATGAAGTAACACCAAATCTGGTCCCTGACCAAATGACTGCCAGTGTAATTTCGTGCTCATGCTCTCAATCTCTCCCACTTATTTTATTCCCTACGGCTTCAGCCAAGCGTTAGGCTGAGTAAAATATCATCATGAATAAACGCTATGTTATCTCATCACTGGCAAAACATCATGCATCGTGTATTGAGCAGTCAATGCGGCCTGTGTCGGTTCCCTATTCAAACACCAAGCCACACAAATACTCTGCGCTGGTGCGAGCACTGTTTAAAATACCTAACTCCGGTAAAACGATGTCAACGCTGCGGTTTATCATTACAGAAAGAAGAAATGAGTACGGATAGTATTTGTGGTGAATGTCTTTCAGAGCCACCGCCATGGCAAAGGCTATACACGTTAGGCGATTACGACTTTCCCCTTTCACGGGAAGTACAACGCTTTAAAGATCACGGAGAGTCTTGGCATGTAAAAGCATTAACCGAGCAACTGGCACAGCGCATCACCACGCCAGCTCCAATCATTACCAGTGTGCCATTGCACTGGCAGCGTTACCTGCGCCGGGGTTTTAATCAAAGTGATGTTTTAGCCCGACACCTCGCCAAGCAATTGCAGACTAATTTTGATGCGAAGGTCTTTCGTCGAGTAAAGCTCGCCCAATCACAGCGTGGTAATACCAAAACAAGCCGTGAACAAAACTTAAAAGGCGCGTTTATTCTCAATAAGCAACCTCACTCTTCCCATGTTGCCATCGTCGATGATGTAGTCACCACAGGCAGTACCGTCCGACAATTATGTCATTTACTACTTGAAGTTGGCGTAGAAAGCATCGATATTTACTGCATCTGCAGAACACCTGCTCCTCGTTCTCTCTAGATCGCTTCGCCATGCCTTAGCATCAAAAAGACTAGACCCATACGTCAACAAGAGTAGAATAGCAGCAGTAACCTACAAATTTACTCGGGTATTCGTCGTGTCAAATATTACTATTACAGAAACTGCGCAAACGCATTTCGCTAACCTTTTAGGTCAACAACCTGAAGGCACTAACATTCGTATTTTCGTTGTGAACCCAGGTACACAAAACGCTGAGTGTGGCGTGTCTTACTGCCCACCAGAAGCAGTAGAATCGACCGACACTGAACTCTCTTACAGCGGTTTTTCAGCTTACGTGGATGAGCTAAGCCTGCCATTCCTTGAAGACGCTGAAATCGATTTTGTTACCGATAAAATGGGCTCTCAGCTAACGCTAAAAGCACCTAACGCTAAAATGCGTAAAGTTGCGGACGACGCACCACTGGTTGAGCGCGTTGAGTACGTTATCCAAACTCAAGTGAACCCACAACTTGCTGGCCACGGTGGTCACGTAAACTTGGTTGAGATCACTGAAGACGGTGTTGCGATTGTTGCATTTGGTGGCGGTTGTAATGGCTGTTCTATGGTTGACGTAACACTAAAAGAAGGCATCGAGAAAGAGCTGCTAAACCAGTTCATTGGTGAACTAACCGCAGTTCGTGATGCTACAGAACATGACCGTGGTGATCACTCTTACTACTAAGAGTAAACACTGTCAGAAAATGGGAGGCTTCGGTCTCCCATTTTTGTATCGATACTGAGGTGATGCTGAGATGCTTAGCTCGACTCGTAAAATCCGCTAGAAACTCAGGCGGAGTTCTCATATATTAAGAATCTTACGCATCTCGTAAACGCCAACGACACCAAGGAGCCAGCGTCATGCCGAAACGAACCCCACCAGAGATACTCTCATGCCAGACGGTTGCAAAATCCAAACTGTTTGCTGTGGAAGCGCTCGACCTTCGTTTTTCCAATGGTGAGCACCGTACTTATGAGCGTATGAAGCCAAGTGGACGAGATGCTGTAATGGTAGTCCCTGTAACAGAACAAGGCGATTTATTACTGGTGCGTGAATACGCCGCTGGAACTGAACGCTACGAGCTAGGTTTCCCAAAAGGGCTGATTGACCCAGGAGAAACACCACACCAAGCTGCGGATCGTGAGTTAAAAGAAGAAATCGGCTTTGGCTGTAATCAGTTAACCCCGTTGAAACAAGTTATCCTCGCGCCATCTTACTTTTCGAGCAAAATGACTCTATTTTTAGGACAGGCGCTTTATCCAGAGAAGCAAGAAGGCGATGAGCCTGAACCACTGGAAATTGTGCGTTGGCCACTTGCGCAAGCCGAAGAGTTATTAACTCACATGGATTTCTGTGAAGCACGAAGCATCACAGCGCTAATGTTGGCACTGAAACACTTACCAAACACCACTCACAAGCATAACCAATAACGGTCATTAGAACCGAATAACACTGTGAGTAAGGACTATCACTTATGCCAATGACAAAAGATCTATCTCACCTACTTCCTCAAGTCATCGAGATTGCCCGCAGTGCTGGGCAAATGATCCTCGAAATATATGAAAAGAAGCAATACGAGGCCTACACCAAAAGTGACGAAACTCCCGTAACAAGTGCAGATATTGCAGCTCACAAGTTCATCACTGAACGCTTGAGTGATCTGACGCCTGACATTCCCGTGTTGTCAGAAGAAGACGCAGACATAAGCTTAGAGCAACGCGCTCAGTGGGAACGTTATTGGTTAGTCGACCCTCTTGATGGTACTCAAGAATTCATCGCTCGCAGTGGTGACTTTGCCACTATTATTGCGTTGGTCGACAACAATCGACCAACCATGGGCGTCGTTTACGGCCCTGTATCTGGCGTGACTTACTACGCTTATAATGGCAAAGGCGCCTGGAAAATTCCCGACATGTCGGACAGCGTCAAAATCCATACACACAAACACGAACAGCCAGAGCAAAGCATCGCAATTGCTATTAGTCGTCGCCAAGACATCAATCGTATTACTAACCGTATGAGTAGCGCCTGGAATTACGACTTAATACCGCTCGGTTCTGCAGCATTGAAAGCATGCCTCGTCGCGGAAGGGGCGGTAGATTGCTATCTCCGACTAGGTCCAACAGGTGAGTGGGACACCGCTGCGACACAATGCATTGTTGAAGAAGCTGGCGGACGTATTCTCAGCACGCAATTAGAACCGCTGTCATATAACGAGCGGGAAACACTAGAAAACCCGAACTTTATTGTTCTTGGTGATGCGGATTTACCTTGGAATGAGATTTTACAACGCAAAGATTAAGCGCCCTATCGGTAAAATTTAGAGCACAAAATTCTAGCAATAGAAAGGCCACGAATATCTTCGTGGCCTTTTCTTTTTGACCTTCTGTACAGCACTTGGAGTATTTGGCCCACTATGTTCCAATTGCTTGCAAAGCTGAACGAAAGAAAACAAATCAATTAAAAATCATGGTTTTAAACTTTCACTCATTCCCAATCAAGATCGAATGTACAGCGAATAGAGGTTTTAGCTTACGATGATCCAAAAGCAAAAAGAGCTGCACAATAGCAGCTCTTTTAAGATATTGGATTTTGTCACGATTGGTTAGAAGCGCCCTTGGTAATTAAACTCATATTGACCTTGAGCATTCGGCTTACCCAACCATTTCAATTGCTCCCCCATGCTGGATGGGAACTCTGCTCCAGGTTTGAACCACGCTTTGGTTGAGTATCGTTGATTAGGCATCAGCTCTGCTGAGAACGCCGCAGAGACTTGTTTGCTGCTCTGCTCACCAGTTGCCGTCAATACACTATCCTGACAGTTTATATCGGCAATCACAGGACCGAGATCTAAGCTGCCAACGGGGCTTTGAATACCACTGGCATTCCATACTAAAGTGCCTTCACCGTTCTTACACCAAGGCGCAGCATAAGTCGCATGACGAATATTCAGCTCAAGTTGCCCATCAACACCAACAGGCACAGGGAGGCGCGCTTGCTCAACAACTTTTACCGCCGGAATCGAGGCAACTAAGTTTTTGGCATAAGGGCCATCACTTAAGCTATAGCCGACAAAACCGCGCCCACGAACGTCCATTTCACTACCACGACCAAAGCGCACAGCAAACTCAGCTTTACCTGTCAGTAGACTCGACCATTGGAAATCCCAATTAACTTCTCCAAGGTTCTGGCGCTGCCAACGAATACTAGAAGCTTGACCTTGCCATACCGAACCGTTGGCTCCTTGAATGTCCAGACCTCTCACTGTTGGTGCTTGTTGTAACACCCAAGAGACTGGTAATCCCATTAAAAGACTGACTGAAAAAAAGACGATAAAGATAACAACGTAAAGTACTGCTCGCTTCACCTTAACCTCGCTTAAACTGAAGGCGGTTTACATCGATCATGCCCGCTTGCTCTGTTCGGTCGATATCTAAAAATTCGACTTCAATACCCTGTTGCTCTTTCAAGTAACGTAACCAATCCACTAGTTGATTAAACGCGAGTGGTTTGATCCACACTTGAACGCTCTCATTACGAGGTTGTACTCGAATCAACTCAACTTTATAACGACGAGCTGAAGAAGAAACTAACTGATTCAACGGTTGACTAGAGTAGCTCACACCGCTGCTTTTTCGCAGTGCAGTGATGCCATCCGCTTTATCTTGTACCCAAGCTAGCAACTGCTTTTCACTTTGAATACGTGACTGAGCTAGCTCCGCACGTTGACTCATTGGTTGTAATAAACCCCAATAAATAATACCGATAACGGCAATAGCGCCACATCCCATGACCAAACGCTGCTCACGCTGCGAGATGCTGCTCCACCAAACCTGAGCTTGAGAAATTAAATTTTTCATCATCACCTCACAAACGCTTCAAAACAAAGCTGCCAACCACAACGTTATCGCTACGGTTCAACTGACCTTGCTCAACATTAAACTTCTCTGCCAATTTCACACGAGCCTGCTCAAAAGGTTGGAAGTCTGAACTACGAGCCTGAATACGTACTTCGCCACGTTGTCCGTCGTATTTAAAGCTAGTGATCTCCAAGTCGCTGACCTGACCAAGCGTCGCGGGTAATGCCGCCAACCATGACAACATTGCCTGCTGACCACTTCCACCAGATAAGCGGCGCTCTTCATCATCCATTTGTCGTTTGAGGTAACTAACGGTAGGAATGCGTCGTTTATTTGGGAACACCTGGCGGAAAATACGCTCACTCTCCTCACGATACGCTTGAGCTTGTGCTTCGTACTTATGGACCACGAGCAACTGCTGCGCAACCATAACGACGATAAGCATCCCCGCAGCAATGGTGGCTTTTTGCCAGAGCTTCCAGTATTTACCCCAAGAAGATTTCGGCTTGAAGCTCCCAGTCAGCAAATTGACTTTGCTTTCTGTCACCCCCTTCGCCAGTAAAGCCATCGTCATTTCTTCTGGTTGCGGATCCCATATTTCAGGTAACGCAGATTCCGGGACCGAGCTATAGCAATCGAGCTTCCAACCTTCATGATTTTGTAGATAAGAAGAGAGGTAAAGGTCTAACCAAGAAGCGTCGACAACCGCGCCCTCTGTCGCAGAGTGACGAATTAGCCATTGCTCGCCAATCATTGCAGCACTGCTGTGATCTCCACGAACCGGTAACGCAAGCACATCGGGTAAAATGCGTTTAATGGCGATACCTTGGCTTGAGAAACGTTGCAGTACAGTCTGAATCCAAGCACGTTCAACTGCGCAAATCTGCGCTTTATCCGCTTGTTTACCCAACACGCTAAAGTGCAGGCCATCAACGTCCTGAGCAACTTCGTCTTCCACTAAGTACGGTAACATAGCCTCGAATTGGCGTGTTGCACCAGGTGGTATATCCACTTGCGTCAGGACTACATCATTACTCGCCAGCAGCGCCACAACTTGGCGCTGACCAGCATATGAGACCAACTCATCTAAGTGTTCCCATCCGGCGATTTCACCGCTAGCAATCACTTCCTGTTGATCTGTCGACCACACCACCCAAGGAATGGTACTTTGTTGTTCGCTACTCAGCCGAACGGTCAGAAACTCGCTCACTGATCCCTCCAAAACGACGGCGAACTACGGTCACCGTTTCTCTATTTGTACTTTGTAAAAGGCTTCGGATACGTACACGTGATTCATCCACCAACACTTGTGCATCCAATTCAAAAAAGGCGCTATCCACACCCAAATAGCCTTTGGCGTTTTTCTTTACATCTTCACTTAAGCCAGCCATTTCTGACTCTGCTAAAAATTCATCAATGCTATCCCACCCATCAAATGGGCGTTTTTCAATTAGCTGAATCGCATCACTACTGCTTAAGTTTGGTGAGAACATTGCCACCAAAATCGGAGTTTGCTCAACATCAATCGTATTCACGTTTAAACGCCAGTCATCACTTGGTAATGCACAGACCAGCGGCTCCAATTTTTGGAAAATTTCACCACTCACCTGATAGACAGCCCGTAACTCGGAAGCATCTGCCATCCAACCATTTGATGCTAAATAGGAAGGCTTCATCGCTTCATATGTGCTGTCTTCAACCCCAGTAGTCGAACGGACAGAGTCGTCAGCATCAATGTATTCCCAAGTAGAGTCTGCAATGATTTCTGCTTGATATGGCTCGACATCCAGCTCTTCTAATAGGCGCTGCAATACATTCACTAAATATGGTCTTGTAATTTGCAGACCCGTTGGTTGCACACGACTCAATACATTTAGATTAAAGCACGCTTGCTTGTCTCTAATTCGTCCCGCCGCTTGACCATAATCTAACGGATAGACTTGCTCTTTTATCGCCCACGGTTGACTCATATTAATCGTGTCGGTGTCTTTATAACTTTGTTCGATACCCACTTTTGCTAGCGCCTCGACGCCAAGGCTGTACCAGTACGCTTGCTGATAATTGATTTGATTAGCGCCTCGCTGAAACTGCAAGAACAAACGTTCCGACATGCTGGCGGCAACCGTCGCCATAATCGCCAGCAACATCAACACTATAATCAAAGCAACACCGCGCTGACGGTTAACCATTATTGCTGTCTCCTGAACTTTCCTCTTTCTGACTCAATGTGCCATCAGGAGTGAGATAAGTGCGGGCAATTTCTCCATAGTCTTTGAGAGTGAGAACAACAGAAACCGCTTTCGGCAGCGCTTTTTCTTCAGCCCACTCTTTTTTCCATTGCTTACCATCATAAAAACGCATATCAAATGACTCGACCTGCGTTAGCAATGGAGTAACAGTGCCTTGTTGCCCAACCGGCGTATCAGGGTAGCGCCACCATACTCGCTGCAGTGTTTCTTCTTTTAAGCGATAGCCAACCTTGGTTACTTCTCCACGAGGGAACTGTTGCTGAGGGTTGTGCCAACCTAAACGGGCAAACATCAGCCCTTTAGTATCGGAGTCCAACAGGTAATCGGACCAAAAAATTAGCCGGCTAGCAGGCTCTTCACCATTAGTACGTGTTTGACGCATCGCCATTTGACGAAAATCGTTATCCATCATAACCATGGCACGCTGAATTTCGTTTAAGCGTTGGGTTCGTTCTTGTGATAGCGCATTGCTACGCTGTACTTGCGATACCACTTGGTACGCAGCGACACTTAAACTGGCAAAGATGGCAATCGATACCAACACTTCAATAAGTGTAAAACCTTTTACCCTTTGGCGCGTATTTGCGCGGGGATTATTATTGCGCCACATAGCTTCGTACCGTTACTACAGGGCTCGCGCTTTTCTCTACCGAGACGCTCACATCAAATGCTTTCAGCAATGGCTGCGTCGTGGCGACTGGCGTGACTTTCCAGAACCAAGTGCGTCCTGCCAGCTCTTCTGTGCCGTTTTTCGCTTTGAGTTCTCCGGTATTCAACATCACATTTGCCATCTGATTATCCACAACCATGGCTGCAAACATTTTTTCTTCTAAATAACTGATTGTATTAATATGCTGGCTCACGGAGCGAATGACACTGATGGCAGCGGTGGCGAAAATTGCCAGTGCGACCAATACTTCCAGTAAGGTCATGCCTCTCGTCCGGCGATGACTCAAATTTGGGCGAGCTTGCTTAAAATTGCGCATTCTCATCCTCTTTCACTTCTTCGCCCGGAGCTAATAACAAAATTTGTCCACTTTCTTTGCCAATAACTCGCCAACCGTCATTAAAGGCATCACCATTTTGCGGAAAAAAAGACAGGGTAAATGGCGTGACTTCGGCGCTGGAAAATATAAACACTTGCGGTGGCTCAATTTTCTTTTCGTCCTCTTCTTCTGCGAACATGTCTTCATCAAAAAGAGAACCTGGTTTGAATAAGCGCTCATCATTATCCCAAGCACCACCTCCGAGCTCGAGTTGTAGCGTAATATCTTCTTCTAGCTTGGTTTTGCTCGGAATCTGCTTTAATTTCAGAGGCTGCCAACCTTCTGAGGTTAAACTCAGTAGAGCGTAGGTCGATTTGGCATCATCCACTCGAACACCAAAATCTTTACCGCTCAGCACCGCTTCTTCATTGAGCAGCTGTAAACGCTGAAAAAAGCTTTGAGCATACTGTTTGGAAAGATCTTTTTGGCTAGTCGGTAACGTCGAGATCACGGCCACAGCCGTAAGAGATAGCAAAACCAGCACCAATAGAATTTCTATCAATGTAAAACCGTTATGTTTTCGCATTTGTTTCATTAGTGCTGGCTTAGGCTCAATTATTGGAAGTCTTGCATGTTCCAGTTGCCAATATCTGCAGCTGGACCTTCTCCACCCTCTTGGCCATCTGCGCCTAGAGTGAAGATATCGATTGTACCGTTATCACCTGGGCTTAAGTATTGGTACTGGTTGCCCCAAGGGTCATTAGGAAGACGTTTGATGTAACCACCATCACGGTAGTTGCGTGGCTCTGGGTTAGATGGCTTGCTAACCAATGCTTCTAGACCTTGGTCCGTTGTTGGGTAAACGCTGTTGTCCAACTTGTACATATCTAAGGCATTTTCCAACGCGACAATGTCCGTAATCGCTTTTTGTTGGTCTGCCTTCTCTTTGTTACCCAATAGGTTTGGAACAACAAAACTTGCCAAAATACCCAGGATAACTACAACAACCATCACTTCTAAAAGTGTAAAACCCTGTTGTTTACTACGCTTAAACTTCATTTTTTTCTCCGAAAGTTAGATTAAAGCCATGCCGTTAGTAGACACGTCTTAATTCGAAATTATCCGCTCATCAAGTTATTCATTTCTAGCATTGGCATCAAGGTCGCCATCACAATGAACAACACTAATCCAGCCATTAATGCAATCAGCGCAGGAGTAAACACACCCAGAGCAATATTGACTGTTGATTCAAAGTTTTGATCTTGGTTATCGGCTGCCCGCGTCAACATGCTCTCTAATTCACCACTTTGCTCACCACTGGCGATCATGTGTAGCATCATTGGTGGAAACAAGCGGGTTTGGTCCAACGCCTTACGCAGACTAGCGCCCTCTCGAACGTTATCCGCTGCAAGCAACACTTGCTGCTTCACATAACGGTTAGACATAACATCTACCGCAACGCGCATACCCTCTAGAATTGGAATCGCACTGGAAGTACAGATCGAAAGCGTTCGTGCGAATCGTGCGGTATTCAAACCTCGAGAGATCTTACCTATTAGCGGTAAGCTCAAGATTTTTCTGTCCCAAGCTAAGCGAAAGTCTGGCTTTTGCAACGCCAGTTTGAGGCCATAGAAAAGCACCACCAGCACAACGAAAATAATCAGCCCCCAATCTTGCACAAACTCACTGGCTGCCAGTAAAAATTGCGTCGATTGAGGTAACTCTTGGCCCATCTGAATGATGGGTTCAATGATTTTAGGAACCACTGTCGCCAATAAGAACGAAACGATGACAACCGCGAATACCACCAAAACTACAGGATAAATCATGGCTTGAAGCAATTTAGATCGCATCTTTTGGCGGTTTTCGACATAGTCTGCCAAACGCTCTAATACGGTATCGAGGTGACCTGATTTTTCACCCGCCGCAACCATGGAGCGGTACAGTTCATCAAACACGTGTGGGTAATCGGCAAAACTGTCGGCAAGCGGATAACCCTCTGTTACTTTCGAGCGAACCGCAGCCAACATAGAACGAATCCTCGGCTTTTCAGCCTGCTCAGAGACCGCACGCAAACACTCTTCCAAAGGCATTCCTGATTGGACTAGCGTAGACAATTGCCGTGTGATGAGTGCCAGCTCAGATGTTGAGATACCGCGCTTAAAGCTGACTGAACCTGAAGACTTAGCCGATTTAGCTTTCGTCTCGACCACTTCAATCGGGATCATCCCTTGCTCTTTGAGTCGCTGGCGCACTTGTCGGGCGTTGTCCCCTTCTATCGTGCCTTTTTTATGCTTGCCTTTTGCATCTAGCGCTTTGTACTCAAATGCCGCCATTAGGTTTCCTTCGTCACTCGCATCACTTCTTCAAGTGACGTAATACCACGACGTACTTTGCTTAAACCATCACTGCGAATACTTGGCGTATGGGCGCGAACGGCTCTCTCAATTTCTTGTTCACCAGACTCTCGATGAATCAACTCTTGCACTTGCTCATCAACCATAATGAGCTCGTGGATACCTGTTCGACCTCGGTAGCCTTTTTGGTTGCACGCTTCACAGCCTTTTGCTCGGTGCAGTTCTAACGGTTCATGCGCTTCCATACCAAACAGTTTTTTCTGTTCCGCATCGGCTTCATACGGCTCTTTACAGCTTGGACAAAGCGTTCGAACTAAGCGCTGCGCTAGCACCCCTAATAACGAAGAAGAAATAAGGAATGGCTCAATACCCATATCACGTAGACGCGTAATCGCACCCACTGCGGTGTTGGTGTGGAGAGTAGACATTACCAAGTGACCCGTTAAGGACGCTTGCACTGCAATTTGTGCGGTTTCTAAGTCACGGATCTCACCGACCATCACCACATCCGGGTCCTGACGCAGAATGGCACGCAAGCCGCGCGCAAACGTCATGTCGACCTTTGGGTTCACCTGAGTTTGACCGATGCCATCAATATCAAATTCGATCGGGTCTTCAACCGTTAGAATGTTGCGTTCGTTGCTATTGATCTCTTGCAAGCCAGCGTACAAGGTGGTGGATTTACCAGAACCTGTCGGGCCCGTCACCAAGATGATACCGTGAGGGCGGCCAATCAAGTGACGGAAGTTGTCATGCACTGAAGGTGTCATGCCCAAACTATGTAAATCAAGACGAGTCGCGTTTTTATCCAACAAACGCATTACCACGCGCTCACCATGTGAGGACGGCATCGTAGATACACGCACGTCCACCGCACGACCACCGATACGCAACGAAATACGGCCATCTTGAGGCACACGCTTTTCTGCGATATCTAGTTTAGCCATAACCTTCACACGAGAAACTAGCAAAGGCGCTAGCTTACGGCTTGGAGTCAGGACTTCACGCAATACGCCATCGACACGGAAACGAATCGAAAGGGTTTTCTCGAACGTCTCAATATGAATATCCGACGCACCTTCTTTGATCGCTTCGCCCAACATGGCGTTGATCAATTTGATGATTGGCGCATCGTCTTCCGATTCTAATAAGTCTTCATCGTGCGGCAGTTCTTCAGCCAAAGAGAAGAAATCATCGCTATCAGCACCAATATCTTCCATCAACTGACGCGCTTCAGACGAGTCGCGTTGATATGCTTCGGTCAGCTTTTTATCAAAGGCTTCTTTATCGATAGGTTGCGGTACGAAGCTTTTCTTTAATACACGACGGACTTCAACCAGAGCCGCAGGGTTAAGCGGCTCGACATAGTAAAGAATAGGTGGACGCTCAGGATGCTCTGTCTCCAGCACCAGTTTAAAGCGGTTGGCAAAACTGAATGGCAGACGACGCATACTTGGCGCTGTGTCTAACATATCAACCATTAGTTGTTTTCCATTTGATCAATAAACGCTTGAATCTCTGTTGGGTGCTGACGCTCCTGGCCAAAGGCTGGCATAACCGGGATCTTCTCGTCTGCCATCAACTTCAACCCTTGATCCGCTTTATAAAGCTGTTCTGCGCGAATAAAGTTGTATTTACGCTGCGTAATACCGTCAGCCGTCACACCATCGCGAATAATCGTCGGCTTGATGAACACCATCAAGTTACGTTTTTCTGTTTGCGTGCTAGTTGACTTGAACAGATGGCCAAGTACCGGAATGTCACCCAATAGCGGCACTTTAGACTCACTTTCAAGTGCGCGTTCATCGACCAAACCACCAAGAACCAACATCTGACCATCTTGGATCATGACAGAGGTGTTTAACTGTCGTTTAGCAAAGCGAACGTCAACCGCACCGTTTGCGCCTAATACGTTGGAAACTTCTTGTTCAATGTTTAACTGTACAGAGTCACCTTCGTTAATTTGTGGCACTACTTTGAGTTTGATACCGACTTCTTTACGGTCAACCGTTTGGAATGGGTTGTCGTTGTTTGAGCCAGCCGTAGAGCCCGTAATAACCGGAACCTCTTCACCCACAATAAATGATGCTTCGCCATTATCCATTACGGTAATACTCGGAGAAGATAGAATGTTTGAGTTGGAGTCAGAAGCAACAGCACTAATTAGCGCTGTCCAGTCACCCATGACAATACTCATTGCCGCACCATTTACTCCGCTAAGCGCTGACGCTAGCGTAGAGTAGTCACCTGATTCAGTAACATCATATGGCGTTCGTTCGCCATTAGAGTTGGTATAGTATTCAGTGCGGGTTTGATCTTTTGCTTCTTCTAGACCAACCATCACCTGACCAATCGGGGCTCCTGAGTTACCGTACTGAATTACAGCACCCGTTTCTAACGAACCCCACTGAACACCTAGGTTAATACCATCACCTTCAGACATTTCGACAATTAACGCTTCAATAAGAACCTGAGCACGACGAATATCGAGTTGAGAAATGACGTCTTGTAATGCCATCATAATATCTGGTGGCGCTGTTAAAACTAACGAGTTAGTTGCAGCGTGAGCAGCAATGACGACCTCACCACGCGATGCACCTGATGTTTTCTGACCGGCTTGCTTTTCAGCTTGCAGGTTATCGGAAACACCTTTCAATACATCCACCAAGTCTTCAGCTTTCGCATTTTTCAGGTACACAACTCGGTTGTTACCTTTTGTCGCCATTTCAACATCAAGTTGACGAATCAAACGTTTCAAGCGGGCTCTTACTTTTGGATCACCAGAAATTAAAATCGCGTTAGTACGTTCATCGGCCACAATTTTAGGTTCAAGGAACTCTGGCGTGCTTTTCTGATTCGCACTTTTATTCAGTGCTTCGACAATGCGTACCATTTCAGCAGCAGATGCATTACGCAGCTCCACCAATTCAATTTCTTTATCACCGGCTTGGTCAACACGCTTGATGATCTCTGCTAAGCGATTCACTACTGCCGCACGACCAGTAATCAAGATAATATTCGCTGGATCATAATGAACCACGTTACCGGCACCGGCGTTATCAATCAGCTGACGAAGTAGAGGAGACAACTCACGGACCGACACATTACGCACCGCGACAACTCGAGTGATAACACTATCGCCTTGCGCGCTGCCATCACCTAACACAGGGATTGCTGAGGTTTTTGAGTCTTTTGCTTTGATAACCTTAAGTACCCCATTGTCCATCTCTACGACTGCGTAACCGTATACTTCAAGGACATTAAGGAAAAAGCTGTAATATTGCTCTTCGTTAAGTACGTCATAGCTGCGGACATCGATCTTACCGCGTACTGAAGGATCAACAATGATGGTCTTTTCGAGGTTACGACCCACTATGTTGATGAATTCTTGAATATCAGTGCCTTTAAAGCTCGCACTAAATTCGTTTGCCATTGCACCTGGTACGCAGAGTAAACTTCCTGCTAGTAGCCAAGCACTTTTGCTGAACCAATGTTTCACGTATGTCTCCCTGAACTTACGCCGGTTGCCTAAGTCTTACAATTGGATATAGATATCGTACTGTTGGCCGTCTCGCTCAACAGTTAAATTTAATTCTTGCGGATCGCTCATCACTTGCATCAGTTGTACTGAAGAAGACGGGTCACTTAAATCGATCCCGTTCAGTTGAACCGCAATATCACCAGGTTGTAGCCCTACATCATTAAATAATGCGGCATCACGACCAGGTGATACTCGATAACCAACAATGTCTCCGTCTTTTTTGACGGGTGAAATGGTGATGTATTTAAAAACGCTTTGTGGATCTTTCGCAATTTCCTCGCGGATTTGCTCTAATTTCTCTCCAACGTCAGACGTCGCTGCTTCTGCTCGCTGAGCTTGCGCCCTAGCTACCTGCGGCGATTCAGATAGCTTCTTATATTCTATACCTTGCATCATTAAGGTCTCGTCTCGACCTTGGTTATCAATGATGACGCGATCCACCAATACCGCTTTTAGCGTCGCACGTGTCCCTTCGATTTCTTCACCCAAACCGTACGTAGCTTGCTTACCTCGGTTAGCAATAACAGCAAGGCTGGTATTGGCATCACTGCTGGCAACCGCACCGACTAGGGTGAGGTTAAGGCGCGTCTTAGGGGCGTCTTTAACAATAGGCTGTTCTACAACTGCCGCTTTTTGCTCAGTGAATTTACCGAATAGGTTGGCATTCTGAAGGGCATTAAAATCTATCGCGTCGCCTTTATTACTCGCAGTAACGCTACTCGCCGATGGACGCCATTGCGGCACTTCCGACGATTGAGGTATGGCTAACCACACAATTTTGCCAAGTATCCATCCGGTTATCGCAATAAACAGACAGGTAAGCAACAAGCTAAGTTTGGCTTGAATGGTATAATGATTGGACTTGATCTGAGCCAGTAGCGGTCTGCTTGATAATCCTGCACTTAGCTCTAAACGTTTCACTGAATGGATTCCTTTATTCTAACGTCCGTCATTTAAGCTATAACGATAGCTATCGACTTTAAATTGCTAAATTTGCAATAAAATTATTACTCAACAAAGAGCAGTGAACTATATCACAAGTTGTCTTTCATACCTTTTTCTTATGCAGTTTTTGCCAACTCCCTTGAAAAAAATACGCCTTGACTCCATCTGTAGGTGAATAATCCATCACTCATTGCCGTATTCGGGCAGTGATTAGATAGCGTAGTGTTCTATGAGTTCCCTAAATGAAGCCGTTAGGCTAGATAAATGGCTATGGGCCGCAAGATTTTACAAAACCCGCTCCATCGCGCGTAACATGGTCGATGGCGGTAAAGTCCACTATAATGGCCAACGAAGCAAGCCGAGTAAAATCGTTGAAGTGGGCGCTGAAGTAAGACTTCGTCAAGGCAACGAAGAAAAAATCGTGATCATCGAACAAATCTCAGATCAACGCCGAGGCGCTCCCATCGCACAAACCTTATATCGCGAAACTAATGAAAGTATAGCGAAACGTGAGGAACACGCGACTCAACGTAAGCTTAATGCCCACAACCCAAGTCCGGAACGCCGCCCAGATAAAAAGCAGCGCCGAGACATCATTAAGTTCAAACACCAATAAAAGCCGGAATTACCAACGAGGAAAGCACTCCATGGCAAATAATGTTTTAAACCGCTACCTATTCGAAGATCTTTCAGTACGTGGCGAGTTGGTACAATTAGATGAAGCGTACCAACGTGTTATCTCCAGCAAGGAATATCCGGCAGCAATAGAGAAACTGCTGGGTGAGCTACTCGTTTCAACTACTCTTTTAACTGCCACTCTTAAGTTCGAAGGTTCGATCACCATCCAGCTACAAGGCGACGGTCCTGTGTCTCTTGCCGTTATCAACGGTGACCATAACCAACGTGTTCGTGGCGTAGCTCGCTGGGAAGGCGATATTGCCGATGACGCAAACATTCACGATCTAATGGGTAAGGGCTACCTTGTGATCACTATCGAACCGAAAAACGGCGAGCGTTACCAAGGTGTCGTTGGATTAGAAGGTGACACTTTAGCAGAAGTGCTAGAAGGCTACTTTGCAAACTCAGAGCAGTTAAAAACGCGCCTATGGATCCGCACTGGTGAGCATGAGGGCAAAGCACACGCAGCAGGTATGTTGATTCAAGTGATCCCTGACGGCACTGGCTCTCCAGATGATTTCGAACATCTAGAGCAGCTCACTGATACAGTAAAAGATGAAGAATTGTTTGGTTTAGAAGCGAACGAGTTATTGTATCGACTATATAACCAAGACAAAGTACGTCTGTACGAGCCGCAACCTGTCGAGTTCCATTGTGGCTGTTCTCGTGAGCGTAGCGGTGCCGCAATCATCACCGTTGAGAAAGCTGAAATTTATGACATTTTGGCAGAAGTTGGATCAGTTTCTTTACATTGTGATTACTGTGGCACAACTTATACGTTCGACGAATCTGAAGTCACTGAACTGTATGCACAAGCTTCTACGGACAAGAAAACCCTGCATTAATTTACATAGCTTATCAAGCACGTAATTTACCCTACAAAAGGCCAGCTTAATGCTGGCCTTTTTGTGATCAACCCCTCGTAATAACTAACCTCAAGCGTAATAAAACAACTGCTTAATTTTAAACAATTAATAATGATTTTGCCCTAGCGCAAAGGATTGCGTGCACGATAGACTATTCCCACCAATATGTGACGGGTTACCTAAAACCTTATTGAAATCATGGGTAAATTTTGAGCTATCTCCCTGTTTTCTCCCCGCCCCGTTGCTAGCATGGTGAGCAGATTAAAATTAAAACATTCTTACAAAATCCCTACAAAATCCTTATAAGGAGCACCTATGACCGTTATGGAACATACTAAGGCTGCAACACTTGATCTAACCAAGCACGGACTGCATAACGTAAAAGAGGTTATTCGCAACCCAAGCTACGAAATGTTGTTTGAGGAAGAAACGCGTGAAGACCTAACCGGTTATGAGCGCGGCGTGGTTACTGAACTAGGTGCGGTTGCCGTTGACACTGGCATCTTTACTGGTCGCTCACCAAAAGATAAATACATCGTCAAAGACGCTACGACAGAAGAACATATGTGGTGGACGTCTGATCAAGTGAAAAATGATAACAAGCCAATCACTCCTGAAGTGTGGGACGAGCTAAAAGAACTGGTCACAAACCAGCTTTCTAACAAACGCTTGTTTGTTGTTGACGGTTACTGTGGTGCAAACCCAGATACACGTTTGAGCATTCGTGTTATCACAGAAGTCGCATGGCAAGCGCACTTCGTTAAAAACATGTTTATTCGCCCGACAGAAGAAGAGTTAGCGACATTTGAACCAGACTTCGTAGTAATGAATGGCGCAAAATGCACTAATCCAAAATGGGAAGAGCAAGGCCTGAACTCAGAAAACTTCACCGTATTTAACCTAACTGAGCGCATGCAACTTATCGGTGGTACTTGGTACGGCGGTGAAATGAAGAAAGGTATGTTCGCCATGATGAACTACTTCCTTCCACTAAAAGACATCGCATCAATGCACTGTAGCGCTAACATGGGCAAAGATGGCGATGTAGCGGTATTCTTCGGTCTATCTGGTACGGGTAAAACGACCCTGTCGACTGATCCTAAACGTGCGCTAATTGGTGATGATGAGCACGGCTGGGATGATGACGGTGTCTTCAACTTCGAAGGTGGTTGTTACGCAAAAACCATCAAACTTTCGAAAGAAGCGGAGCCGGACATCTACAACGCAATTCGTCGTGATGCACTGCTAGAAAACGTAACAGTACGTGGCGATGGCTCTATCGACTTTGATGATGGTTCGAAAACAGAAAACACACGTGTTTCTTACCCTATCTACCATATCGATAATATCGTTAAGCCAGTATCAAAAGGCGGTCACGCGAATAAAGTGATCTTCCTATCAGCCGATGCATTTGGCGTACTGCCTCCAGTATCTAAATTGACACCTGAGCAAACTAAGTACCACTTCCTGTCTGGCTTTACCGCCAAACTAGCGGGAACAGAGCGCGGTATTACTGAGCCAACACCAACTTTCTCTGCTTGTTTCGGCGCGGCGTTCCTAACACTTCACCCAACTAAATACGCAGAAGTACTGGTTAAACGCATGGAAGCAGCAGGCGCTGAGGCTTACCTAGTGAACACAGGTTGGAACGGCACTGGCAAACGTATCTCGATTCAAGATACGCGCGGAATTATTGATGCGATTCTTGATGGTTCGATTGAAGATGCACCAACTAAGCACATTCCTATCTTCAATCTTGAAGTACCGACTTCACTACCAGGTGTGGATCCTAGCATTCTAGACCCTCGCGACACGTACGTTGACCCACTTCAGTGGGAAAGCAAAGCGAAAGATTTAGCAGCGCGCTTTATCAATAACTTTGATAAGTACACAGACAACGCTGAAGGTAAATCTCTGGTTGCGGCTGGTCCTCAGATTGATTAAATCGAGTAACAGCGACGTCGCGTAAACTCAGTGAAAAGTTGGCATTAACTTATCACCTTTACGTAGGCCAAGTTACAAAAATTGCTTCAAGCCCCTCTTTTGAGGGGCTTTTTATTGAATACCACAGAATATTGATACAAGCTAAAGCCTATCTAGTTTTATTTCATAACACACGTAGGTTCTAGCAAAGATGAAAACAGCGCGTCGAGTTCTACTTCTGTTACTGGTTATCTTAGTTGCCATTCCGGCCGCTACGATTGCGCTGCTAACAACATCTTACGCGGACGCAACCTGGCGCTTGCTGTCAAACACCTTTTCTCTTCCCTTCCGGGCCGAAAGCGTGCGTTATGGCTTTCCCTATCACCTAACTTTACAACGCGTGAACACCAGCGGAGACGATGCGTCTTACATCGAGCAAGTCGATTTATGGATGAATCCCGATGTTTATCGCGATGGTAAATGGATCGTTGATAGTTTATTGATTGATGGTATGAGCTTGCAGTATGGTGCACCAAAGCTCCCACCTTTAGATAACGTTTTATTCCATCAAATCGCGCTCAAAAATATTGATTACGCCGACGAGCAGTTCTCTGCCAATGGCATTGACCTTCAAATTCAATCACCACAATGGAATGGTCAATTAATACCATATGGCGAAGTTCAACTTGCAGCTGACCAACTCTATTGGAATGGCGAAGCCTTTAATCAAGTCTTAGTCGATATAGACTACAAACCGCAAGACAGTACGCTTTATGGCATCTCTTTTAACTGGCGTCACAGTCAAATATCTGGGCAAGGGGAGCAGTATCCTCAAGGTTGGTCTTTAGTAAATGTGACCATCAACAAGCTGAAACTGAGTAATACGCAGCGCCAATCACTGCTTGCAAAACCTTGGCACGATCTACCATTTAACATTAATCATATTAATAGCTTAGATTTGCTTAACGTCGATATTGAATGGGGCGACTGGCACTGGCAGAACTTGGATCTTTCTGTGGAAAACGCCACACTGCCACTGTCTCTCTGGAAGACAAAAGCTCAAGTGTCATTGCAGGCGGATAGCGTTCGATTCCAGCAGCAAACCGCAATAGAGCCACGTTTGAGTGCCGCTATCGAGCCAGGAGTAATCCAGCTCAACGAGCTCAGTTTAGATTGGCAGCAAGGTCGAGTGCAAGTTTCTGGATTGTTCACGCCAACACAATGGAAGCTCAAAGAAGCCTCTATTCAAGGCCTCAAGTGGGCAACACAGCCAGAAGACAACCTAAATTGGTGGCACGCCGCCACCAGCGAGTTAGAGCATGTTGCAATCGAACGACTCGACATTGAGCGCAGCCAAATTATCCAGCTATCTCACGAACCTTATTGGCAACTTTCCGGTTTAAATATCGAAGGACAACAGCTTGATATTAAACAGTCGGCTCAACGTTGGGGCCTTTGGCAAGGCGAATTGGAAGTCAGCGTTGTCAACGCCAGCTATGACCAAATACTCACGTCTCACGCAGCACTTGCCATGCAAAGCAAAGATGGCTTTTGGCAATTGACTCGCCTTTTTGCGCCACTCGAGCAAGGCTACGTAGAAGGCATCGGACAGATAGATTTGAGTACCCCGAGCCAACCTTGGGCGCTCAACGTCAATGCTGATGGTATTCCCTTATCGCTCTTCCACGATTATTTTTTACCCGACACACTGGCTATTGATGGTTTTTCCGATCTCAGCCTCGATCTACAAGGGTTGTCAGGTGATCGCAACATGCTGGCCTACAGCTTGTCGGGTGAAGTGGAAGCCAACCTCCGAGATACCCGCTTGAAGTCCCAAGCGGATCATTCGCTCAAAGCCATTACCTTAAGTCCACTGCGTTTAAGCGCGCAACGAGGGGAAGTTGCCATAAAGCCGGTCACCATCTCAGGAAAAGCCATAAGTGGTAAGGTTTGGGGAACATTTGATATGGCCAACAACCCGCTAAGTGGCATTACTTATCAATTGGAAGAGTCGTGCGGAAACATTGAAGGCGATCTACTAAGTGGTGAAACCCACCGTAATGAGTGCGTGAACGCATCAAAACTGGCCGAGCCTACTGATATTGAGACTCCACTGAAAAATGAGCCTTCCATCGAGCAACCTATCGTGATTGATAACATCCATTTGGAGACTCAAGAGGAAGAGCTTTACGAAGAAGTTATCGAAGAAGATGAAGTACCCGACACGAATTCCGCAGCAGAACAAACCCTCTCACCGACAGAGCAAGAAGGTGAAACAGATAAGCGCCCAGCAGATCAGTCGGCGCTTACCCCATCAGCAACTGAGTAACTGCGAGTAGTTCGGTATCAACATATAGGTACCGACAAAATCCACAGCTGGCGTGTCACCACTATAAATCACTACGTGAATAACGATGCGTGCTTTGCGTCCCGACTCCAATCGGTCTAGGTCACCACTGATCCCATCCAACGAAGTACTCGCCACGGGGTTTTGTTCGACTGGTTGACGATAACGAATCGAGCTGTCGGCCAACACAATATCACCGTGCAGCCCACGCTCTTTAAGCAGCAGCCACGTCATCCCCCACCCTGTCAGGGTTGCTAAGGTAAAAGCTGACCCGGCGAACATGGTGTTATGCGGATTAAGGTTAGGATTAAGCTGCGCACAGCATTCAAACTGGTAACCCGTGTACTGGTTAATTTTGATCCCCATTTTGTCGCTAATTGGGATTTGTTGCTCCCAGCGCTGTTGAAGCTCAGTACACCATTCAGGGCGACGTAACACATTAGCCATCGGATCCAGTTGCTTCACCATTTGCTGATGGCGCACAGGGCCACGCTCATCGGTCAGCTCACCTCGACGCTCAAAGCCATTTTTTTCATAAAAGGCGATGGCATCTTCACGGGCATTACACACCAAGCGTTTCGCTCCTTCTTGGCGCGCTAACGACTCTAGTGCAACCAAAACCAGCGAACCCATCCCTTTGCTACGGCGATTATTTTTAACCGCCATATAGCGGATCTGGCCATCATTGTCCGGCGTAATGTATAAACGGCCAATCGCCATAGGACGACCTCGACCATCAACAATCATGCGGTGATGGCTCATTTCGTCGTATTCATCGCGCTCAGAGCCGATCGGCATACGCCATGGCTCACGAAGCAGTTGCCAGCGAAACTGATAATACTTGTTTATCTGATTATCGGTTTTGGGAGTAATGAGTTTGAACATATCAATCCTTTGAAAGCACAACACTAATCAGTGTCGGAAAAATTACTCCAAGCCAATTCCATGAGCTTGGAGTTAAAGCTTAGACTATGGCGCCTGTGTTACCAGATTAGACCTGCAACCAAAACGTCACTGGACCGTCATTCACCAAAGACACTTTCATATCGGCAGCGAAGCGGCCACGCTGTGTGGGTAAGACTTCTTCACACAAGTCAGAAAAGTAATCATACAAGCGCTCTGCATCAACAGGATGCGCACCGCGAGAAAAGCCAGCTCGCGTGCCTTTTTTTGTATCCGCAGGCAGCGTAAATTGAGAAACCACCAGCACTTTACCTTCCACCTGTTTAACGTTTAGGTTCATCTTGCCTTCGTCATCTTCGAACACACGGTAGGTTGTAACACGCTCCATTAAACGCTTTGCTTTAGCTTCATCGTCGTCCCTCTCTACGCCCAATAAGACCAGCAGACCACGATCAATTTCTCCTACGACTTCACCATCCACACGGACGGCTGCTTCACTGACTCGTTGAATTAGCGCTATCACTACTCTCGCTTCCTTCATCTGTTAACTGAGATTCAGCGGTCGAGTGTATCATGTCTAAATCTTCACTCCAGTGCTCTCGCTCACCAAGCGCAGCCGTAACTTCCGCCCCCAATAACACGATCATCCAGCATAAATACACCCAAACAAATAAGATAGGAATCGCCGCTAACGCGCCGTAGATGAGCTGATAAGACGGAAACTGAGTGATGTAGAGTGCAAAGCCTTTTTTACTCAACTCGAACAGTATCGCGGCGACTGCTGCCCCCATGGCACCATGAGCGAGGTGTACTTTTTTATTCGGCACTAGAATATACAAGCCAAGAAAAGCAAAAAAGGACAGCAACAACGGTAGCCAACGCAGAAATAAATTAAACGCACCAGATAATGTCTCATTCTCTAAAATTTGCAGCGAAGTCACGTACGACGTCGCCGCAATACTCGCACCGACCATGATCGGCCCTAACGTGAGTACCATCCAATACATAGAGAATGAAAAGACTAAACGGCGCTTGTCTTTAACTCGCCAAATGTAGTTTAAGTTCTTATCAATGTTGGAAATCAGCATGACCGCTGCGATGAATAAAAACCCACCGCCAACCGCGCTCATTTTGCCCGTATTCGCCACAAATTCCTGTAATGCCGTATGTACAGCTTCTCCAGAAGCCGGCACAAAATTCTCAATAATGTAGCCTTGCAGCACCTCACCAACGTTCGCAAAAACGGGAAATTTCGACAATATTGATAACAATACCGTCAGCATTGGCACAATAGACAACAAGGTAATGTAGGCAAGATAGCCCGCGTTCACATTCACACGGTCATGCGTTAATCGCTTAAGAAGGTACGTAAAAAACGCGACGCAACTTGGCAGTAGATTGATTAATCTCGCCTTGTAACTCTCTGATAACTGGTTCATAGTTCATCCCATAATTAGCGCCGAGGACATAAGAATGCCTTATTTATTAGCAATTGTACTATCAATTTTCACTTTAACAGGGTGTCAATCTGCTTATTACTCAGCAATGGAGCAGGTTGGGTATCATAAACGAGATATTATGGTCGACCGCGTCGAAGATGCCAAAGAATCTCAACAAGATGCACAAGAAGAATTCACCAGTGCACTTGAAGCCTTATCTGCGATCACCAACTTTGATGGTGGTGAGCTAGAAAATGTCTACAACAACATCAATGACAAATACGAAGATAGCGAAAAAGCGGCTCAAGACGTACGTGACCGTATTGCTGCGATTGAAGACGTATCCGGCGCACTGTTTGATGAGTGGCAAGATGAGCTAGAGCTGTACTCGAGTGCGAAACTGCGTCGTTCAAGCGAGCAAAAGCTACGTGAAACCAAAGCCTCGTACAAAACCATGCTTAGCGCTATGAAGCGTGCAGAGAAAAAGATGACACCGGTACTGGACACGCTGCGTGACAACACGTTGTACTTAAAACACAACCTTAACGCCAGTGCGATTGGTTCTTTGCAAGGTGAGTTCTCTAGCTTAGAGAAGGACATTCAGTTTGCGATCAAACAAATGAACGAAGCGATTGCAGAGTCCGATAAATTCCTACAAAAGCTCAATCAAAAGTAAATGATTCAGACCTCCTCCTAGCGAGGAGGTTTTAGTCGGCGACCTTACCGAGTAAACCGATGACTCTTCGAACAAAGCCTACCCTCTCTGGCACAGTTCCCCATGGCACTTCTACCACTTCATAACCCAACTCAGTATAGACACTCACTAACGACTGATGAATCTCCAATGCTTCTTCAAAGCTGTGCGGACGCACTTCATCTTGTACGTAAATGGATGCTTCAGGTCGACAAGTAAACACCTGACTATGGTACCCAGCGCTTTCGGTTAAGAAAGCTTGGTCAACCTTACAGCCGCCCACTTGTAGGTATGCAATGATGTCGGGGATGGCGCGATCAACAAACGCAACATCATGACAACGCGCATCACTCTTTTGTTTGTCCATCAACCCAAGGCATAACTTGGCAAACTCAGGTAAATTCGTCCACGGCAAAATACCATTTTCTAACTGGCTTTGCTGCTCAATCAAGTCGCGAGACCCTTCAGGAAACGTGGCGTAACCACACGCGTCTAGCGCATTCAGCAGTGTTGTTTTTCCCGCACCAGGCCCACCGGTGATAATAATCGGGTTCATATTCAACTCCAGAAAACAAAAAGCCCCGAGCATAACTCGAGGCTTCTTCTTAATTGAATCGCTTAACGAAAATTATTTCGCGCCACGAGAAGCACGCTTACGGTCGCTTTCCGTTAGGAACTTCTTACGGATACGGATGCTTTCAGGCGTTACTTCTACTAGCTCGTCGTCATCGATGAATTCTAGTGCTTGCTCAAGAGTCATCTTGATTGGCGGAGTAAGAACCTGTGCGTCATCGGTACCTGATGCACGAACGTTGGTTAGCTGCTTACCTTTCAGTGCGTTTACCGTTAGGTCGTTGTCACGGCTGTGAATACCGATAACCATACCTTCGTAAACTTCAACACCGTGACCGATAAATAGACGACCACGCTCTTGAAGGTTGAACAGTGCGTTAGTTAGCGCTTTACCCATCGCGTTCGCGATTAGTACACCGTTTACACGTTGACCGATGTTACCGCCTTTGTGAGGGCCGTAGTGATCAAACGTATGGTAAAGAAGACCTGAACCTGAAGTCAGTGTCATGAATTCCGTTTGGAAACCGATCAGACCACGTGATGGCATAACGAAGTCCATACGTACACGACCTTTACCGTCTGGAGACATGTCTTTCAGCTCACCTTTACGTAGGCCGATGTTCTCCATGATGCCGCCTTGGTGCTCTTCCATTACGTCGATAGTTACCGTTTCGAACGGTTCCATCAACTGACCATCTTCTTCTTTGATGATTACTTCTGGACGAGATACTGCTAGCTCGAAGCCTTCACGACGCATGTTTTCGATCAGGATAGAAAGGTGAAGTTCACCACGACCTGATACGCGGAATTTATCTGGATCGTCTGTTTGCTCAACGCGTAGTGCAACGTTGTGTACCAGTTCCTTCTCAAGACGCTCAAGGATGTTACGTGACGTTACGAACTTACCTTCTTTACCCGCGAATGGAGACGTGTTTACTTGGAACGTCATTGTTACTGTTGGTTCATCAACAGACAATGGTGGTAATGCTTCTACTGCGTTTTGTGCACAGATAGTGTCAGAAATTTTCAGCTCGCCAAGACCAGTGATTGCGATGATATCACCCGCGTTAGCTTGTTCCACTTCGTGACGCTCTAGGCCAAGGTAGCCCATTACTGTACCCACTTTACCGTTGCGAGTTTTACCATCAGCACCAATAATGGTTACCTGCTGGTTTGGTTTAACGCTACCACGAGTTACGCGAGCCACGCCGATAACACCAACGTAAGAGCTGTAGTCTAGCTGAGAAACTTGCATCTGTAGTGGACCATCAAGGTCAACATTTGGCGCGTCAACAACATCAACGATAGTTTGGAATAGTGGTTCCATGTTCTCGCCAGTTTCGCCTTCTTCTAGAGAAGCCCAACCGTTAAGTGCTGATGCGTAAACTACTTTAAAGTCTAGCTGGTCATCAGTTGCACCTAGGTTGTCGAACAGGTCGAACACTTGGTCCATAACCCAATCAGGACGTGCGCCAGGGCGGTCAATCTTGTTGATTACAACGATTGGTTTTAGACCGTGAGCAAACGCTTTTTGTGTTACGAAACGCGTTTGAGGCATTGGACCATCAACTGCGTCAACGATAAGTAGTACAGAGTCTACCATCGACATGATACGCTCAACTTCACCACCGAAGTCCGCGTGTCCCGGAGTATCTACGATGTTGATACGGTAATCGTTCCAGTCGATTGCTGTGTTTTTAGCAAGAATGGTAATACCGCGCTCTTTCTCGATGTCGTTCGAGTCCATGACTCGCTCTTCAGCTTCACCGCGAGACTCAAGCGTGCCTGATTGTTGTAGCAGCTTGTCAACCAACGTGGTTTTACCGTGGTCAACGTGCGCGATGATCGCGATATTTCTTAATTTATCAATCTGTGGAGTAGCCATGGATATTGATTCACTTAGATAGATGAAATGCCCCCACGCTGAGAACGGGTGCTCTCTGGCGACATTTGCTGATTAAAAAAACGGCCATAATGTACCAGATTTTAGCAAAAAGCCTAGAAATATGTGATCTACTCCCGAGCATTTCTGCGATTTTTACGCTTAATGCCCATTTTCTTCCTCAGAACGAATTGATTAAACGCAACTTTATTCTAATCGATGCATAATTCAAATTGACTCTTGCTCAAAAACTGGGCTGAATACGCAATGTACCTGTCACATTATGGTGCAACAATGATTTTTGGCACCATAATAGTGCAAGCAAAGATCATTTTGGTGCAAGCAACTGCACCAAACTAGCATTCAAAAACACAATTGCTTGAAATTAATGGAATATTTTTTTTGGCACGGTTTTGGCTTTAGTTAAAACAGCATCGATTAATGAAAAGTCAAATTGATTAATCAATGCCAGGTTTCATGAATAATTCATAAATCGAGCTTTTACCGCTTATTAACACTGGAGGTTATCCAAGATGTCAGTAGAAAACGTTCTATCGCTGATCCAAGAAAACGAAGTTAAGTTTGTTGACCTACGCTTCACTGATACAAAAGGTAAAGAGCAGCACATTTCGATCCCTGCTCACCAAATCGACGCAGACTTCTTCGAAGAAGGTAAAATGTTCGATGGTTCATCAGTTGCTGGCTGGAAAGGTATCAACGAATCAGACATGGTAATGATGCCTGACGCATCTTCTGCTGTGCTTGACCCATTCACGGAAGACGCAACACTAAATATCCGTTGTGACATCTTAGAGCCTGCAACAATGCAAGGCTACGACCGTGACCCACGCTCTATCGCAAAACGCGCTGAAGACTTCATGCGTTCTACAGGTGTTGCAGATACTGTACTTATCGGTCCTGAGCCAGAATTCTTCCTATTTGATGACGTGAAGTTCTCGACAGACATGTCAGGCTCTTTCTTCAAAATCGACGACGTAGAAGCGGCATGGAACACAGGTTCTGACTACGAAGAAGGTAACAAAGGTCACCGTCCAGGCGTTAAAGGTGGTTACTTCCCAGTAGCTCCAGTAGATTCATCTCAAGACATCCGTTCTGCTATGTGTCTAGTAATGGAAGAAATGGGTCTTGTTGTTGAAGCGCACCACCACGAAGTGGCAACGGCGGGTCAAAACGAAATCGCAACTCGTTTCAACACGCTAACAACCAAAGCTGACGAAATCCAAATCTACAAGTACGTTGTGCACAACGTTGCTCACGCGTTTGGTAAAACAGCGACGTTTATGCCTAAACCACTTGTTGGCGACAACGGCAGCGGTATGCACGTTCACCAGTCTCTAGCAAAAGATGGCGTAAACCTATTTGCTGGTGACAAGTACGGCGGTCTATCTGAAATGGCGCTTTACTACATCGGTGGTATCATCAAACACGCTCGTGCAATCAACGCATTCGCTAACCCATCAACAAACTCGTACAAACGTCTTGTACCAGGCTTCGAAGCACCAGTAATGCTAGCTTACTCAGCGCGTAACCGCTCTGCTTCAATCCGTATCCCAGTGGTACCAAGCCCGAAAGCACGTCGTATCGAAGTTCGTTTCGGTGACCCAGCGGCGAACCCATACCTATGTTTCGCAGCAATGCTTATGGCTGGTCTTGACGGTATCAAGAATAAGATCCACCCAGGCGAAGCGATGGATAAAGACCTTTACGATCTTCCAGCTGAAGAAGCAGCAGAAATCCCAACTGTTGCATACTCACTAAAAGACGCGCTAGCAGAGCTAGATGCTGATCGGGAGTTCTTAACAGCGGGCGGCGTATTCTCTGACGACTTCATCGATTCATACATCGACCTTAAGTCTCAGGACGTAGAGCGTGTGAACATGACAACTCACCCTGTTGAGTTCGAACTTTACTACTCTGTGTAAGGTCGACACTGTGTAAAATGTAAACACAGCAATAAAATATTAGGCTCGCCTCGCAGGCGGGCCTTTTTTGTATTCGCCACTCAAGCTTCGACGTTTAACATGAGGGGATAATAAAAATACGCTTAGAATTTTTGCTTACAGGTCAAAGAGCTAAGCCATTGAAACGTGAAATCATCGAACAAGAGAAGGTGAGCAATGAAAGTTCAGCTTATTCCATCACTGTGTGCACTCAGCGGATTGTTAATCGCCTCTATCGCCTTCGCGCAGGTCGCGTATACGTGGGTAGATGAAAATGGCGTGGTTCACTTTAGTGATACGCCAAACAAAGGAGCAAAAGCGATCGCACTGCCAAACCTTGAAGCCAGCGCACCAGCTCCTGAGGTAGAAAGTACTGAATCGCTCGCACCTCAGACTACGCCATCTACTGCATCACAAAACAAGCCAGATAAAACAACCGAGAAGCCTCTCCCATTACAACTCTCGATGCTGACTCCCAAGCACAACGAGACCATCCGCAGTAATCGAGGCATCATCAATATTCAATTAGAAACCAATCGCAAGCTTGGTATCGGTGAGCAATTGCAATTGTTACTCGATGGAAAACCTTATGGTGCACCACAAAACCATATAGTGTGGCAGTTAAACAATATTGACCGAGGCACTCACACACTTGCTGTGCACGCGAAAAGAAGCGGCAAGCTTATTGCATCTACTAGCCCTATAACGGTGCATTTACATAGAGCAAGTGTTAAGCCGACCGTAAAAGGGGCAAAATAGAATATCTGGTGAAAAAAAATCACATCACAGCGATGCTTTTCACTTTTTCTTCTAAGATTTATTCGCCATACTTAACGTTCAATTGCACCATTATTGTGCACCGCACAATCTTAAAGCAAAACAAGGACGTAATGTGGATACCAGTCTTCCTAGTGCCATTCTCAACAATATGGTGACAGCAACGCTGATTCTTGATGATGGATTGGCCATCCGTTATGCCAATCCGGCTGCCGAATTGCTGTTTTCTCAAAGCGCCAAACGAATTATTGAACAATCACTTTCTCAATTGATTCAGCATGCGTCGCTGGATCTCGCGCTGCTCACTCAACCGTTGCAAAGTGGCCAAAGCATCACCGACAGTGACGTCACTTTCGTTGTTGATGGCCGCCCTTTAATGCTAGAGGTGACGGTTAGCCCTATCACTTGGCAAAAGCAGTTGATGCTTCTGGTCGAGATGCGCAAAATTGATCAGCAGCGCCGACTCTCTCAAGAACTGAACCAACACGCCCAACAACAAGCAGCGAAGCTGTTAGTCCGAGGGCTTGCACATGAGATTAAAAATCCGCTTGGCGGCTTACGCGGTGCGGCGCAATTGCTAGAAAAAATGCTGCCAGAGCCCTCTCTCACCGAATATACACACATCATCATTGAGCAAGCAGACCGTTTAAGGGCGCTCGTGGATCGATTACTAGGACCGCAAAAGCCAGGTAAGAAGACACAAGAGAATCTGCACCAAATTCTTGAAAAGGTTCGCCAACTGGTTGAATTAGAGTCACAACGCTCAATCATCATTGAACGAGATTATGACCCAAGCTTGCCAGAGATTTTGATGGATACAGACCAAATCGAACAGGCAATGCTTAATATCGTCAGCAACGCCGCACAAATTCTTAGCCATCAAGAACACGGGAAAATAACCATTCGCACCAGAACGGTGCATCAAGCCAATATTCACGGCAAACGCTGTAAACTCGCTGCTCGTGTCGAAATCACAGACAACGGCCCAGGTATTCCACCGGAACTACAAGACACGCTGTTCTATCCCATGGTCAGTGGCCGCGAGGGAGGAACTGGATTAGGGCTATCTATTTCGCAAAATTTGATCGACCAGCACAATGGAAAAATAGACGTAGAAAGCTGGCCTGGTCACACAACATTTACTATTTATCTGCCGATCTGATTGCGCTAATGGACTTCAAGTCGCGTCAGTTTTTCGGTTTGCTGCAAGGATTACTACATGAGTAAAGGATATGTTTGGGTCGTTGATGACGACAGTTCAATTCGCTGGGTAATGGAGAAAACGCTCTCCTCTGCCAACATCAAATGTGAAACCTATGCCGATGGAGAAAGCGTGTTAATGGCGCTCGAACGCGAAGTGCCGGATGTTCTAGTATCAGACATTCGCATGCCAGGTATTGATGGGTTGGAGCTACTAAAGCAAGTACAGCGCGATTACCCAGACCTTCCCGTGATTATCATGACCGCGCACTCAGATTTAGATGCAGCAGTGAATGCGTACCAAAAAGGTGCTTTTGAATATTTACCAAAACCTTTTGATATTGATGAAACTTTAACTCTGGTTGAACGAGCCATTGCACACAGCCACGAAAACAAACGCGAGCAGCTCTCTCCAGAAGACATTCCAGCAGAAACGCCTGAAATTATCGGTGAAGCACCAGCGATGCAAGAGGTGTTTCGCGCCATTGGTCGTCTTTCTCGCTCCTCTATTTCAGTCTTGATTAACGGTGAATCGGGCACGGGTAAAGAACTCGTTGCTCATGCACTGCACCGTCACAGTCCACGTGCTAACAAACCTTTCATTGCGCTCAATATGGCGGCGATTCCCAAAGACTTGATTGAATCAGAACTGTTTGGCCACGAAAAAGGCGCGTTTACGGGGGCAAACAATGTTCGTCAAGGACGATTCGAACAAGCCAATGGCGGCACTCTATTTTTAGACGAAATCGGCGACATGCCATTGGACATTCAAACTCGTTTACTACGCGTTCTAGCTGACGGGCAGTTTTATCGAGTGGGCGGTCACTCTCCGATCAGTGTCGATGTACGAATTGTCGCGGCAACACACCAGAACTTAGAAAAGCTGGTGCACGAAGGTGACTTTCGTGAGGACCTATTTCATCGCTTAAACGTGATTCGCGTTCAGATCCCGGCACTGCGTGAGCGTAAGCAAGACATTGAAAAGCTTACACAGCATTTTCTTATCCGTGCGGCTGATGAGCTTGGTGTGGAAACAAAGACTCTCCACCCGTCGACCGTAGAGATTCTTAACCGTCTTGATTGGCCTGGCAACGTGCGTCAATTAGAGAATATTTGCCGTTGGTTAACCGTTATGGCCAGTGGTAGCGAAGTGTTACCAAATGACTTGCCAAGCGAACTACTCGAAGAGAAAAAATCCATTTCAGACTCTGCACACGGTAGTTGGCAAGAACAATTGGCGGATTGGGCACGGCATTCACTCGCAGCAGGAGATAAAGAACTACTTTCTTACGCTTTACCAGAATTTGAACGCATTTTATTAGAAGCAGCCTTAGAGCACACTAAAGGTCATAAGCAAGATGCCGCTAAAGTATTAGGCTGGGGGCGAAATACACTCACCAGAAAATTAAAAGAATTGTACTGATAATCACTTACGTGGTGCGTTAACAACGAGCGTCGTTTGTCACTCGATATTAATAAAAACATCAGTACAATTGTGGCGCACCACCATCTATGTGATTAGGCGATGTCTACTGCTACGACTCAAATTACACTGCGTACTGCTGTTCTGATTCCATTTGTCATGATCTTCTTACTGGCGATCGGTGTCATTGTCTACGTCCAAAAACAAAGTTACGAAGAAGTGGTCACGGATATCAGTGACAAGCAACTTTCCGTGTTAACCGAAAGTGTCCACGACCACCTCAATAGCTATCTACGTAAGCCTTTTACTGCGGTTATGGCTCTCGCGCACAACGTCAGCTATCACAACCTTTATCGCCCTCACGATACCTCAGACATTCAAAACTACCTGCTAAGTGCATTCAAAAATCTTTACCAATCGATACCGCAGTTGGATGTAATCGCATTTGGTTCAGAAAACGGCGACTTTGCAGGCTTTCGCCGCGAGCTTTCCGACGATTACACCTTAATGGTGCAAGATCGCTACACCGATGGTGATCTGGTTATTTATGGAACCAACCATGTGAGTAACAACATTCGAACGGTTATCTCCCAATACGATCCTCGCACTCGCCCATGGTATAAGCCCGTTGCAAAGAGCCAAAACGCCACTTGGTCTGAAATTTATACCAACGCTGATGAACGCCAGGATATTACGCTATCAGCCATGACGCCGGTGTACAAACACGACCAATTTGCTGGTGTTTTGGTGACAGACATTCGTATCAATACATTCAACGAGTTCCTGCGCGAGTTAAAATACAACACTAAAGCGTCGGTCTACATCATGGACCCAGATCATCGTTTAATCGCTCACTCAGGCCCGGGAAGCGTCATCTCATGGGGCACAAAATTTTCGGATAAAGGGCAGCGTTTGCTTGCCGCTGAAAACGCGGACCCGATCATCAAAATCAGTGCGAGCCGAGTCCGGTCTTTCGATCTCAACAACACCAAGCAACCTTATACTTTTTCATTTGAACATGATGGCCAACGTATTTTCAGTCGGCTAACCCCGTATCGAGACCAAGACGGCTTAACATGGTTTATCGGCACCTCCATTTCGGAGTCTGAGCTTCTCGGCCTGTTACCGAAAAGCCAGCAAGAGAGTTGGCTCGTTGGCATTATTGTAAGCCTATTTGGGATCGCCATCAGTTGGATCATTTTCAACCGAGTTACCAGACCAATTAACGCGACGGCCGCCGCCGCTCAGCACCTGGCAAATGGGGATTGGGATAGCGGCATGCCAAAGCCTGGTTATGTGTATGAGACAACCGTACTGGTTCATGCTTTTAATGAAATGGCGAACAATCTAAGAGCTTCATTCAAAGCATTGCGTGAACAGTTGGTTTATGACTCTCTAACACGCTTATATAGCCGTCAGGGTTTGGTCGAAATCTGTGAAAATCAGTCTGATCTTTGTCACGGCAGTTTATTTTTACTTGGTATCAACAAATTTAGAGATATCAACGACAGTGTGGGTCATCACAACGGCGACCAGCTGTTGGTCAGCATCGCTGAAAGGTTAAAACAGCAGTTTCGTGACAACGCATTATTGGCTCGGATTGGTGGTGATGAGTTCGCGGTGTTTCTCTCAAATGTCGACACTGAAACCAAAATTAAACAAACCGAGCGTCGATTACAGCAACTCTTTTCCACCCCATTTATGGTGGAAGGCGAGAATGTAGTGATGAAGATTTCACTTGGTATTGTACAAACCCAGCCAAACGAAACCATGCCTTTATGGTTACGCAACGCCAGCATCGCATTAAGTTACGCCAAACAAGACTCACTGACTGGTGTTTGTCACTACAGCCCAGAACTAGCGAGCGCTTCAAAGTTTCGTACGCAAATGCTGACCAAGATCCAAACTGGCATTGAAAACCGAGAGTTTATTCCTCATTACCAACCGATTGTGGATCTCGTCAGTGGCACAGTGTGTGGCGCCGAAGCACTTG
The DNA here is from genome assembly GCF_033339515.1 of Vibrio sp. 2130-1. NCBI lineage: Bacteria > Pseudomonadati > Pseudomonadota > Gammaproteobacteria > Vibrionales > Vibrionaceae > Vibrio > Vibrio sp. 2130-1. The sequence continues at coordinate 86,912 of NZ_JAWOUT010000006.1, read as the reverse complement.
CGCGTTGGCATAGCGACTCAGGTATGGTGTCACCATTAGATTTTATCCCAATCGCGGAAGAAAGCGGCATGATCAAAGCCATCGGCCAACAGATTCTGTTACAAGCTTGTCGCGACACTTACCAAGCGATCGAAAGCAAACAGTGGCCGTCGGACTTCCAACTGCATGTGAATATCTCCGTTAATCAACTATCTTGCCCAAGTTTTGTTGATACGGTGACAAGCGTATTGGATATCACGAAATTACCAGCAAGTAACCTCACACTAGAGATCACAGAATCACGCATCATTGATAGCGCACCGACCACACTAGAAAATATGACTAAGCTGCGTGAAATGGGTATTGGTATCGCGATAGATGACTTTGGCACCGGTTACTCATCACTGGGTTACCTCCACTCTCTACCGTTTACTTGCTTGAAGATTGATCGCACCTTCATCAATCAACTCACGCAAGAAAACTTAAACAGTTCAGTCGTCGCTGCCGTCATCAATATCACAGCAGGTCTCAAAACTAATGTCGTCGCGGAAGGTGTCGAGGATAGCAATCAAGCACAATTACTCCGCTCTTTAGGCTGTAATCAGGTGCAAGGCTTCTACTACAGCCGCCCTATGCCACTAGAAGAATGGCCAACACATTTGGTGAACATGAAGTAGAAAAGAGCGAGAATCGTTGATTTCCTAGTCATCCTCTACTGACAATCTACCCAACTGTTATTTATACTTAACTGCAAATCTTACCCATGTATTGTCACAGATGATGTTTGGGCCCTGTTCCAGTTCATAACTATCCGGATCGACAAAATGATAACGAAGAACCTTCCTCTTACTGATTTGCACCGTCACCTCGACGGTAACATTCGTACTAAAACGATTCTTGAGCTAGGCCAAAAGTTTGGCATTGCCCTACCAGCGTACGATATTGAGTCTCTCACTCCTCACGTTCAAATTGTCGAAGCGGAACCCTCTCTTGTTGCTTTCCTTTCTAAGCTCGACTGGGGTGTTGCTGTACTGGGCGATCTAGATGCATGTCGTCGTGTCGCGTACGAAAACGTAGAAGACGCGCTAAACGCACAAATCGATTACGCAGAGCTGCGTTTCTCTCCTTACTACATGGCGATGAAACACAAACTACCAGTAACGGGGGTTGTTGAAGCCGTCGTGGACGGTGTGCAAGCGGGTATGCGCGATTTTGGCGTGAAAGCCAACCTGATCGGTATCATGAGTCGCACATTTGGCACTGACGCATGTCAACAAGAACTGGACGGCATTCTGAGCCAGAAAGATCACATCGTTGCCGTCGACCTTGCGGGTGACGAGCTAGGCCAACCGGGTGATCGCTTTGTGTCTCACTTCAAGCAAGTACGCGATGCTGGCCTTGGGGTAACGGTCCATGCTGGTGAAGCAGCAGGTGCAGAGAGCATGTGGCAAGCAATCAATGAGCTGGGCGCAACTCGTATCGGTCACGGCGTAAAAGCGATTCACGATCCAAAACTGATGGATTACCTAGCAGAAAACCGCATTGGTATTGAATCTTGCCTGACGTCAAACTACCAAACAAGTACGGTAGAAACGCTAGAAAACCACCCTCTCAAGCAGTTCCTAGAGCATGGCGTTCTTGCGTGTTTGAACACTGACGATCCAGCGGTTGAAGGCATCGAACTGCCATACGAATACGAAGTAGCGGCACCAGCCGCTGGTCTGAGCCAAGACCAGATTCGCCAAGCGCAAATTAATGGCCTTGAGATTGCATTCCTTTCAGAAGCAGAAAAAGCGGAACTGAAAGAAAAAGTAAAAGATCGCGCTTAAATCCAGCGAAAACATAAAAAATGCCAGCATCTGCTGGCATTTTTTATATCTTGAATCTGTATCTCTGATTAAATCACACGAGAGAACTGTTGCTGACGTGCCTTCGCTCGTAGGTATTTATCGAAGCTCATACAAATATTACGGATCAGCAAACGACCTCGCAGCGTCACACGAATTTCATTGTCATCCACTTCCACCAGCTCATCGTTGATGAAGGTCTGAAGTAGCTGTAAGTCTTCTTTAAAGTACTGATCAAACTTCACTTTAAACTCAGACTCAATGGCTTTCTTGTCTAACTTGAAGTTACAAATCAGCTGCTTAATCACTTCACGACGGAGCAAATCATCGGAGTCCAGAGAGACCCCTTTCCATAGAGCGTGACGAAGTTCGTTGACTTGAGCGTAGTATTTCTTCAGCTCTTTCTGGTTTTGCGCGTACGCATCGCCGATCATCGAGATTGCAGAAACACCAAAGCCAACCAAGTCACATTCACCTTGTGTGGTGTAGCCTTGGAAATTGCGATGCAAAATACCTTCGCGCTGGGCAACAGCAAGTTCATCGTCCGGCAAAGCAAAGTGGTCCATACCGATAAATTGGTAGCCAGCATCAGTCAGTGTCGCGATGGTGTCTTGCAGAATCGCCATCTTCTCTTCTGCCTTTGGCAGGTCTTCGTCTTTAATCTTACGCTGCGCTGCAAATAACTGTGGCATGTGCGCGTAGTTAAACACGGATAGACGGCCCGGCTGCATCTCTAGCACTTGTTCTAGAGTCTTGGCAAAAGATTCTTTGGTCTGCTTCGGTAAACCGTAAATCAAATCTAGGTTCGTCGAACGAAAGCCTAACTCTTTTGCGCGCGCAACCATCGCAACGATGAACTCTTCATCTTGCTCACGATTCACCAGTTTTTGCACTTCTTTGTTGAAGTCCTGAACACCGATGCTCAAGCGATTGAAGCCTTCACTACGCAGATGATCCAGCATGGTCAGCTCGATTTCACGCGGGTCAACCTCGATACTGATTTCAGCATCGCTACTAAAAGTAAACTCTTGGCGTAGCAGGCTCATTACACGCGTGATTTGCTTTTCAGAGAGAAACGTCGGTGTACCACCACCAAAATGCAATTGCGTCACGGTGCGACCAACAAGTAATGCAGCACGTTGACGAATTTCGTGTTCAAGCACGTCGAGGTATTCATCCGCTTTGTGCGAGTGGCGCGTAATGACTTTATTACATCCACAGTAGTAACAAAGCTTGTGACAGAACGGAATGTGTACGTACAGCGATAATGGGCGTTCTGGGTATTGAGTGCATGCCATATCATAATCAGAAATGGTGAACGCTTCATGAAACTCCAGCGCCGTTGGGTACGACGTATAACGAGGCCCGGAATAGTTGTACTTATCCAATACCGCTTGATCCCAGACGATTTGCTGTTTCGATTCAGTGTGTTGATTCGACATGGTGGTACTTTCCGTTAAATGCTAGGGCAACGAAAGCCGTCACCCGATATTCAGAGCCGCTATTTTGCCATACGACGATGACAAGCGTGGCAACGCCGACTGGCTTTTTAAGTATAAAACTAAAGAAGTGCTAGCGTGATCACGATACCCCCATTAGCCATAAGGAGACTATTGGGGGTCGCGCTTAAATCATCTGAATATTGATTTGATTATTCAGTGGCTGGACGTTTTTCTGCAACACTTTGAGCTCCTCAATAATCGCATCAGTGAGGCGGCTTTCCGCTTTATGACGCGTCAAGTTCTGTTGCATACGCTCTTTCTTGGCAAGTTGTTGGCGTTCTTCGCCACGCGCCATATCTTTCACGATGTGGTAAAGCTCAGAAATCGCAGGGTACGTTTTATCGAAATCAACGCGGTCTTCACCTTGTACATAATCCATGATGTTATACACACGGATACTGATTTCAGATAAATCGCACTGGCCTTGAATGCCCGCCTGACACAAGGTATGCACATTCTCAAAAATGTTGGCGTTACGTTTGTCTATCGCCAATTTTTGATGCTTCAGCTGCAATTCCTTTTGCTTTTTCAATTGAAGCAGAAGGTAACCTGCATAAGAAGCGAGTGCGATGATAATCACAACACCAGCAATAGCTAATAAGGTTACATTCATAGCTTAATTATCCTTTATAGTCGTCGAAATTAATGTCGTCGAAATCTGCCAGCAAGTCATCATCGTTGCGCGTGCTTTTCTCAGCAGGTGCAGTGAAGTCTTCCTCTTCTTCAGGTTCCAACAAACCTAGTTGGTCCATTAGTTTCTCAATGCGATCGAGTTTCTCATCGACGAATTTCTGTAGACCTGTGCCCAGGTTTTCACCCGCTTCAATACGGTCTAGCAACACGTTCAATTGCGCGTCATTTTCTAGCATCTCTAGTTCTTGCTCTGCCGACAAACGACGCTCTTGCTTCGTCATTTTCTTCGCAGGTTCAACAATCAGAGGTATTTTCTTTTTGCTGCCTAAGCGCGGGTCGCGATTTTGTGCAGCAGCTTGCTTTTTCTGCTCGTTAACTTCTGAGTTACGGTTACCCGTTTTCAGACCCTTACGCTTTTTAGCACGCTTGCGTAAGCGGCCTTCCACATCAGATTCTGTACGGTTACGAGTTACAACAAACTCAGGTGCACCAGCGGCACCCGGTTTTCTAGATTTTTTACTACGGCTCATTACTGGGGTTTCCTCAGTAAAATTACATCATTACCAATAAATTCGAGTTCGAGCTTATCCCGCTCTGCTAGGAACTGGAACGTGTCACGACTAAAGAACACTACGTGAGTGAGATCGTTCTTATAATGCCATGATTTGAAAGCCTCCACGTCGATGACCATTTTCGTCATCAGGCCTATCCAGCCCCCTGGCTTAACTAAATTCAACCATTGCTTCCACACCAAATCTGGGTGGTAGAGGTGCTCTATCACCTCTGTTGCTGTCATGAAGTCGTACGTTTTTTCTAAAACCGACGTATCAGGGTGGTAATAGAGATCGTACAACGCCATGTTGTGCCCCGCCTCTTCCAGCATCAAGGAGAGCGTTGGGCCAGGACCACAACCAAAGTCGATACCATTTGATTGTGGAGAAATTCGCTCTGTGATCGGGTCAGCAATACGCGACAAAAAGCGTCGGTAACCCAAATCATCGGGGTTGTTCTCATGCAAATCATAGTGAGCTTTTTCGCTTTCCGCATCCAAACGTTGGTCTGGATTTACGAATACCAAGCTGCACTGCTCACATTGAAGATATTCACGACGCTTATCTTCAAAATAATGGTGAGTGCGCTGATTTTGGCATAAAGGACAGGTATGCATGCTGACTTCCTCAAACAGGGATGCGAAACATACCAGAAAGTGAACTCGGATTGGAGTGTTGTTGAGTATTTTTTCAGCAATTTTTGTTAAAAAACTTTGTTTACAACCTATAAAGCTAAATAAGTGCAGTAATCTCAATTCAAGTTACGACTGAGCAAGTCAACGGATATAAAAAAAGCGACAGTCAGACTGTCGCTTTCTAAGTGCCATCAATTGGCGAAACTGTGTTGCACACATTTGGTGCACCAATGAACCCTTTGTTTTTAGAGCTTTCCCTGCCAAAAAGAGTTGTTTTTCATCTTCCTGATGAGTTTTGGCTATCCGTTTACTTCCTGTCTACTGAGCAACTTCCTGTGCCTGATCCGTTTCACTGTCTTAACCGTCAGACGAGATGACCATCCTTATCTGATAGGCTCCCTACCTATCTAAATCCCTTTCTAAATCACCAAGCATCCGAGCTACATCCTTGGAGACCTAAACCGTGGTCTTAAATCCTTACATTCACTCCCTGTGAACGACTTCTACTTTACGCCATCCCGTTATGCTCACAAGTAATGGGTTGAAAAAATAATCCGCCTATTTTTCTAAAAAATCAAAATTATCATTTAATCAAAAACTTAAAAACACTAACAAGAAAAAGCCAACATCAAGTATGGCAAATGTCTCACAAACTGCCGAGCCAACTATCGCTTTCGTATCCAAACTCGACTGTGATATCTGTCACGAACAAAAATGCCCTAGTGGATTCACTAGGGCATTTTTGTACAAGTTGCTCGAACGATGTAGGGACATCTACCCAACCAGCTCAAGATGCAGGTTCTTGAGCGATTTAGGTATATTAGTGCAGACCGCCAACGTATTTAGACAGCACTTCGATATCTTCGTCTGTCATTTTCTTCGCGATGTCGCGCATCATGGCATTCATATCATTACCACGGTCGCCATCACGGAATTTTTCTAGCTGAGCTTTGATGTAGTCAGCATGCTGACCAGAAATTTTCGGGAAACCTGAAAGCTCAGTACCATTGCCACGAGGACCATGACATGCAATACATGCGGTTAGGCCACGCTCGGCATCACCAGCGGTATAAAGCGTTTTGCCTTTTGCTACTACATCTTCAGGTGTTGAGTTTTCTGAAACTGGTAGCGAAGCGTAGTAAGCAGATAGGTCTGCGATATCTTCATCGCTCAGTGGCATTGCCATACCACTCATTACAGGATCGTAACGACCTTGTTTACCACCACTTGTCATGCCTAGCTTAAGTTCTTTTAACTGCTTCTCAAGATACTTAGCGTGTTGGCCTGCGAGTTTCGGGTACGTTGTTATTGCACTGTTGCCATCTGCTCCGTGACAGGCGACACAGGTTTGTGATTTTGCTTTACCAGCCTCAATATTACCTTGGGCCCATACTGAGCAACTGGCTAAAAGACTCAAAATTAGCGCTAATTTCTTCATGACATTCCATTATAATTATCAAGCTTCCAGTACCACGGAATGTGAACATACCGCGTACACTCATGGTACAATAGGCGACCTTATGCCGAGCACGGTTATTTTACACATTTTCACAAAAAAGTAATCAATCGACTACACAAAGTCGAGATGGAGTTAACAGTGAGCGTAAAAATTCATTACCAAAATACGCATTTCATCACCAGCGCACCCGATATTCGTCACCTGCCGGAAGACGAAGGTGTCGAAATTGCGTTTGCAGGACGCTCAAACGCTGGTAAATCGAGTGCACTTAACCGTCTAACTAATCAAAAAAGCTTAGCCAAGACATCAAAGACACCTGGTCGTACGCAATTAATCAACCTTTTCAAAGTAGAAGAAGGTTGTCACATTGTCGATCTACCTGGATACGGTTTTGCTCAAGTACCGGTAGAAATGAAAAACAAATGGCAGAAATCTTTGGGTGAATACCTACAGAAACGCGAGTGCCTAAAAGGCTTAGTGGTTCTAATGGACATTCGTCATCCAATGAAAGATCTCGACCAACAAATGATTTTCTGGGCCATCGATAGCCACATTCCTGTGCAGGTTTTGCTAACCAAAGCAGATAAACTAAAAAGTGGTGCACGCAAACAAACTCTACTGAAAGTTCGTAAGCAAGTAGAAACTTTCGGTGGTGACGTTTCTGTTGATGTGTTCTCCTCACTTAAAGGATTAGGTGTCGATCAGCTACGTGCAAAACTGGATACCTGGTTTGCACCAGCACTAGCACACCTGATAGAAGAAGACGAACAAGAGATACCAGCGAGCGATGAAGAATAATTAACAATATTTGTTAAATTTCTTCGACACGGCCCTGCCATTTGGTGGGGCTTTTGTTTATCTGAACTAAATAACAGGCAATAAAAATCCCCGCCTTCCTGGCAGGGATAACGGGAGAGAAAAATTGGTAATTATTGTTATGTGACGAAGCATTGCTGAACTGAGATTCGATTTCAATAGGTTAAAAAGCGCTCTTGTTTCCTGTGTATCACCAAACATTCACTCCAAAAACACCCAATAGCGTTACAATTCAGACAGTTAAGCCAAGCAAATCTTCAAAAAGATGTAACTTAGTTTCTTTCAAGAAAAAATAATAGTGTGACTGGCGTAAATTTACAGGATGAATAACGCAATAAATTTGAAGGAAAAATCGAGATTTTGCAGTAACTTAGAAAGGTCAAAAAAGAAGGTTTTTGAAGGCTAACTTTAAGCTGCTGATCCAAAAGAATAATTTTCTTTCGCCCAATAAAAAACGCCCCAGTCAAAAACTGACTGGGGCGGCTGAATCAGCCTAATCCAATAACGTGAAACAAAAGGTCTGAAAGATAGAACATCTTACCTCTGTACCCTACGAGTATTAATGTACAACAATTGGTCAGAATTGCAAAGAATTTTTGTAGTTTTTTTTCATGAAATTTTTATTAAGCAACATCAAAGTTAACTTTGCGCTAGCTTTTTTAATCTCAAAAAAAAGCCAGCGTTTGTGCGCTGGCTCATAATTAATTGGTTATTTTGGTCTAAAAGTGACTAATGAGCTTGATCCCAGTTATCACCGTGACCTGCTTCTGCAACCAACGGTACTTTTAGCTCTGCTGCAGATTCCATCAATTTCTGTACTTTACTTTCAATTTCGGACAATGATGACTCTTCAACTTCAAAGACCAATTCATCGTGTACTTGCATTAATAACTTCACACGACCATTGCCTTCTTCCTGAATCCACTGATCAACCAACAGCATCGCTTTCTTAATGATGTCCGCTGCCGTACCTTGCATTGGTGCGTTGATTGCCGCACGTTCAGCAGCTTTACGACGCATCCCGTTGCGCGATTTGATTTCTGGCAAATGCAAACGTCGACCAAAAATCGTTTCAACATACCCTTTATCTGCTGCTGTGCTGCGTGTGTCTTCCATGTACTGCATCACGCCTGGGTAACGTTCAAAGTATGTATCCATGTACGCTTGAGCCTCACCACGAGGAATGCCTAATTGCTTCGCCAAACCAAACGCACTCATGCCGTAAATAAGACCGAAATTAACCGCTTTCGCACGACGACGTTGCTCACTTGAAACGTCTTCAATAGAAACACCCATGATTTCTGCTGCGGTTGCCGCGTGGATATCTTTGCCATCACGGAATGCATCCAATAACGCTTGGTCACCAGAAAGGTGCGCCATGATGCGAAGTTCGATTTGCGAGTAGTCGACCGCTAAGATTTTATGCCCTGATGGCGCGACAAACGCTTGACGAATACGACGGCCAGCTTCGTTACGAATTGGAATGTTCTGTAAGTTCGGATCAGTAGAAGATAGACGACCCGTTGCAGTCACTGCTTGGTGGTAAGAAGTATGCACGCGCCCCGTTGATGGGTTGATCATCTTCGGCAGTTTGTCGGTGTAAGTTGATTTTAGCTTCGCCAAACCACGGTATTCCAAAATCAGTTTTGGTAGTGGGTAGTCTAGCGCGAGTTCTTGCAGAACTTCTTCATTCGTCGATGGTGTGCCTGATGGCGTTTTCTTCACAACCGGTAAACCCATTTTTTCAAATAGGATGGCTTGTAATTGCTTTGGCGAGTTCATGTTAAACTCTTGCTCTGCAATTTCGTACGCTTTCTTTTCAAGCTCATCAAGGCGAGCGGTAATCTCGACCGACTGCGCACTCAGCTTCATTTCATCGATAAAGACCCCAGTGCGTTCAATGCGCGAAAGAACTGGCACCAACGGCATTTCAATCTCTTCGTAAACTGTCTTCAGGCTTTCATCCTGCTCGATATTAGCAAACAAGCGATTGTGCAGACGAAGGGTCACATCCGCATCTTCTGCCGCGTATGGCGATGCTTGTTCCAGTTCGATTTGGTTAAACGTAAGCTGATTTTTGCCTTTACCTGCAATTTGCTCAAAAGAAATGCAGCTGTGCTGTAGGAAGCGAAGCGCCAAGCTGTCCATATCGTGTTTACCGCCGACACTGTTGTAGATATACGATTCCAACATCGTGTCGTGCTTGATACCTTTTAGCTCAATGTCGTAACGAGCGAGTACAGACGCATCATACTTTAAGTTTTGACCGACTTTTGCTTTCGCTGCATCTTCAAGAATTGGCTTCAGCTGTTCTAGTACCCAATCACGATCAAGCTGTTCAGGCGCATCTAAATAGTCATGTGCAACTGGCACATAAGCCGCAATACCTTCATCGACAGCGAATGACAAACCAACTAGATTCGCTAGCATGTAATCTAGGTTATCGGTCTCCGTATCAAATGCAAACAGCTCAGCCGTTTGAAGTTTATCTAGCCAAGCATTGAAGGTTTCTTTATCCAGAATTGTTTCATATTGGCTGCGATCGATTGTTACCGCAGAAGTTTCCATCTCGGCTTGAGAAGAAGAAGCTTGTGAAGATCCTGCAAGCTCTACGGCCTCCACAGATCCAGAACCGCCTTCAAGTAGTTCATTCAACCAAGATTTAAACGTCAGTTGGCCATACAGCTTCACTAATTCGTCTTTATTTGGTTCCGCTTTCAGCAATGATTCTGGCGTTTCCTCAAGCTCAACATCCAATTTGATGGTCGCGAGCTCATACGAAAGCATGGCATTTTCTTTGTTGTCGATGAGCTTTTTCGCCATGGTTTTAGAACCACGGAAACCAAGCCCTGCAATATCATCGAGGTTTTCATACAACTTCGTCAGACCACCAATGCCTTGCAGTAGTGCGGTCGCTGTTTTATCACCGACACCCGGTACACCAGGAATGTTATCTACTTTATCGCCCATCAGTGCTAAGTAGTCGATGATCAACTCAGGTGGAATGCCAAACTTTTCAACCACACCTTCACGATCCATTACGACGTTCGTCATGGTGTTGATCAAGGTAATGTTATCATCCACTAGCTGCGCCATGTCTTTATCACCAGTACTGATCAATACAGGCATGCCCTTTTGTGATGCTTGGTATGCTAACGTACCGATGACGTCATCCGCCTCGACGCCAGGAACACAGATCAGCGGCAAACCCATTGCACGAATAACATTGTGTAATGGTTCAATTTGACAACGCAGGTCATCCGGCATTGGCGGACGATTCGCTTTGTATTCTGCATACATATCATCACGAAAGGTTTTTCCCTTTGCATCGAAAACCACCGCGATGCGCTCAGACGCAAACTGACGCATCATGCTGCGTAACATGTTCACGACGCCGTAAACGGCATTAGTTGGAATTTCACCATTGCTCATGGTGCCCGGGTAGGCGTGAAAAGCGCGATATAGGTAAGAAGAGCCGTCGATAAGGATCAACGGATTTTCAGGAATACTTGCCATAATTGTCTGTATCCAATTCAGTACTTGAGAGATCTGCCTAGGATGCCATGACTGCTGATCTGAATCTATCTTGTTCGCTCGATCTAGGTCGCGTAAATTTTTCCGACTTTATTCACGAAAACACCACCCCCTGTGGATAACTCTGTTTATAGAAATTATCCACTGGTTATCCAATAACAAAAAACACAAGAAAACACCAACTCAAACTATTGATTTATAATAATAAATTCACATAACGGCGAGAAGATCAACGATCCTAAAATGATCATCGCATGTGGAAAAGATATTAATAGTGACGTCAAATAGAAATCGTAGAAAAGAAAAAAGCGACCCGAATGGGGTCGCCTAGCAGAAGTGGTAAAGCAAATTCTGTAAATAGAGCAGCTTAACCAAGAAGCTATAAATTACACTGGAAGCAATGTGAGCAATGTCGTGTCAAAAAGAATTCGTGCAAGTTCTCGGAAAAATGTTTCATCACTTCTCAACTTTCAGTTAATTAACTTCTGTTAATAAGTCACTCAACGTCCTTGTGAACTTTCCTCATTCCCTAAGACAGGTTTAATAATAATGATTCTCATTTCGTAGTCAACAGTTAAATGAGAAAAAATCTCATTTATTTTCACATTGCTTTAATGAAATGCACTCGAGACTCTCGAAGATTTACTTTTTCTTCAAACTTTTCAATGATATAGCCATTTCTCAATAACAAGCGAAGCATAGCCGGAAACTGGTTTCGAGATTTCACTTTTAATGTGTTGTAGCCTTGTTCTGCCACCCAATCCTCTTGAGCTTCCAAAAGCAGCTGTGCCACGCCTTCATTTCGAGCTTCAGGGACAACACCACCTAACCAGCTATAGAAAACACCATCCTCTAATTCGTAACCTATTTTGAAGCCGACAATCGTGCCATTTTTTTCTGCAACGAGGATTAAACTGTTTTTCTCTTCTAAACGTTGAGTCATGGAGTCTACCGTTTCTCCTTTCGAAAACTCGGTAACACGCGCCACAACTTGAAGTGCTTCTTCCAATGTGCCTTCACGAATCAGCATTGTCATTGTTCTCTTCTCCAAAATAAAAATACCCAAGCACCTTGGATTGTTACTGTTGTAATCCGCCTGAGGTTACTTGGGTATATACAGACGAACAACTCTTGTTGGTCTGGTATTTCTCACTGAGCGATAATTACTCTTCTGTCGCTTCCGGAGTACGATTTAGGTGTTGAGCAGTTTGTGCATTCTCTTCTGCCAACCACTCAGCAACGTCTTTCGCAAAGTACGTTAAGATGCCATCTGCACCTGCACGTTTGAAGCACAATAGTGATTCCATCACAATTTCACGCTCTTTGAGCCAGCCATTCATGATCGCCGCTTTATGCATCGCGTACTCGCCAGAGACTTGATAAGCAAATGTCGGTACTTGAAGTTCAGTTTTTACTCGGCGAACTACATCTAAGTATGGCATACCAGGTTTAACCATCACCATGTCCGCACCTTCATTGATGTCTAGCGCCACTTCGTGAATCGCTTCATCAATGTTTGCTGGGTCCATTTGGTAGTTTTTCTTGTTGCCGCCTTTTAGATTTGAAGAAGAGCCAACCGCATCACGGAATGGTCCGTAGTAGTTCGATGCGTACTTAGCCGAGTAAGCCATGATTTGAGTATGAATGTAGCCCGCGTTTTCTAATGCTTCGCGGATCTTACCAATTCGGCCATCCATCATGTCTGAAGGCGCGACTACGTCAGCACCCGCTTCTGCATGAGACAAAGCCTGCTTAACCAATACTTCTGTGGTTTCATCATTCATTACGTAGCCATCTTCATCGATGATGCCGTCTTGGCCATGTGTCGTGAATGGGTCGAGTGCCACGTCTGTGATTACACCAATTTGAGGAATGTGTTCTTTAAGCGCTCGTACTGCTCGCTGAACCAAACCTTCTGGGTTGTAGGCTTCAGTAGCACATAAGCTTTTAGCGTCTTGGTTTACGACAGGGAAAAGCGCGATTGCTGGAACGCCTAGATTTGCAAGGTATTGTGCTTCTTCTAGCATTAAATCAATCGACAAACGCTCTACACCCGGCATGGACTCCACGCTCTCACGACGATCTTTACCCATAAGAATGAACATTGGGTAAATCAGATCATTAACAGAAAGTTGGTTCTCAGCCATCAAACGACGACTAAAATCGTGCTTACGTAAACGACGCATACGGCGTGCAGGGAATGGACCTTGAATTGATACAGACACCATTTTCTCCTTGTCTGGACGGTTATGATGATCAAATCATCTGGTGAACAAAATCATATCACTCTTGATGCATGTTGCGAGTGACAATCTGGAAAAAGGTAATGAAAAAAACTGAAAATGACCCAGCACTCACACTCAAGTATACTTCGAATACGAAACCAACCATGAAGCACAGAGAGTAACGATGATCGATACCCACGCGCACATCTATGCTAGCGAATTTGATAACGACCGCGATGAAGTAGTACAACGCGCCTTAACGCAAGGCATTAATAAAATCCTGTTGCCAAACATCGATCTGGACTCAATTGAGCCCATGCTAAAAACCGAAGCGGCATATCCTGACGTATGCCACTCAATGATGGGGCTGCACCCTTGTTATGTGGACAGCAATGTTGAACAAACGTTGGAGATCATCCGCGGTTGGTTTGAGAAACACAAGTTTATTGCGGTGGGCGAAATTGGTATCGACCTATATTGGGATAAAACCTATCGTGCTGAGCAAGAAATGGCGTTCGTAGCTCAACTTAACTGGGCAAAAGAGATGGATTTACCAGTCGTTATCCACACTCGTGATTCGATTGAAGAAACACTCACTTTGCTACGACAAGAGCAAGATGGTCGTCTGCGTGGTGTATTCCACTGTTTTGGAGGCAGCTTAGAAGAAGCACAAGCAATCAATGAGCTAGGCTTCCACTTAGGCTTGGGTGGCGTATCAACCTTTAAGAATGGCGGGATGGATAAAGTCATTCCACATTTGGATATGCAGTGGGTCATTTTAGAAACCGACTGTCCATATTTAGCGCCGGTGCCACACCGTGGTAAACGTAATGAACCAGCCTACACTTCTCTCGTTGCACAACGTGTTGCCGACTTGCGTGATGTCGACATCGCAACCATCGATGCCATAACGACTGAGAATGCCAAAAAGCTGTTTAATATTTAATTCACGAGAATTGAAAAAAGCGACGAAATCAACGTCGCTTTTTTATCACCTAAACTATTGAATGAACGATTCAACCCGTTGAAATAGTAGAACAATCCATACAAAATTATTGATAAACATAATAATTAACTAGCAACTCTACTTACTTCTCATATCGTCACTTTACTTCGTCCGCTTTGCAAAACTGTCGACAACTCGACACATTATTTTTCTATACTGATTTACGCCCATTAATTAGCACAAATGTAAAACAGCATGAATATGGAAGTTGAAGTGTGTACACATGGTGCTTACTTACAACGCGTACCGCGCAGTTTTTTTCAAAAGCTGCTGGGCATCAAGGAAGTATACGTATGCACAAAATGTGGTTACGTCATGAAAGTTAAGTAATTAGCCCAAGAAAAAACCAACCGCAAAAAAAGCGGCTCAATTGAGCCGCTTTTCACATCTAGATTAGCCTTATTCTTCGGTTTCCGCTTCTACTTCTTCGCTTCGACGAGTATAAAAACGCGCGAAGAACAAACCGACTTCAAACAGTAAACACATCGGAATAGCGAGTAAGGTTTGCGAGATCATGTCTGGTGGCGTTAACACCATACCTACGACAAACGCAGCCACTATAATATAAGGACGTTTCTGTCTTAAATCTTCTGGTGTAGTGGCCCCAGTCCAACACAACAAAATAATCGCAACAGGCACCTCGAATGCGATACCAAACGCCATAAATAGCGCCAGCACAAAGTCGAGATAACTCGAGATATCAGTTGCAAACTCTACTCCACCAAGAGAGATGGCGGTAAAGAAGCCAAATACCAATGGAAATACCACGAAGTAGGCAAATGCCACTCCACAGTAGAACAATAGCGAACTAGAGAACAGCAGTGGCATGATCAATCGACGTTCATGCTTGTACAAACCTGGCGCTACAAATGCCCACACTTGATACAAGATAAACGGCACCGCAATAAATACCGAAGCAATTAACGTCAGCTTAAGTGGCGTAAAAAAAGGTGACGCTACATCCGTAGCAATCATGGTCGCGCCTTCAGGTAGACGTTCTACTAAAGGTGCGGAAACAAACTCGTAAATGTGGTTAGAGAAATAAATTAGTCCGACAAACACGACCAACACTGCGAGGATTGAGCGCAGTAGTCGGTTGCGAAGCTCCAACAAATGACTAATTAAAGGTTGTGTCTGCTCGACGGTAGACATGGCAAACCTCTTATTAAAAACCAGATCAAAAAGGAGCTACCAATCACTAGTAGCTCCTCCTAATGAGACTATTCGGCTTTCTTATCTGCCGCTGTAACCTTGCTCTCTTCCGCTTTCTCTACCTTTTCTGCTGCTGGCCCTGTTTTTACAGGCTCAGCCTCTGAATCGGTGTTCTTTGCGTAAGGACGATTTACAGATTGCGCTGCCTTCTTCAACTCTTCAACTGAAGATTTCAACTCAGGGGACAAATCATCCATCCCCATTTGTTCTGCTTTGCGCAAGTTTTCTTGCAGCTCTTGGACTTTCAGCTCGTGTGACAATTCGTCTTTGACGCTATTTGCCATACTCTTAGCGGCACCGATAAAGCGAGACACGCTGCGAATAGCATGAGGCAAACGCTCCGGCCCAAGAACGACCAGACCAACAACAGATATTAATACCAGTTCCCAAAAACCGATATCAAACACGTTTTACGCCTGCTCTTTGTCTTTTTTCGTTTCAGGAGCAGCTTCTTTTTTCTGCTGCTCTTCTAGACTTTTTGGTTCGAAGTCTGCGTCTTTGTCATTTTTCGCAGGTTCATCTTCGCTCATCGCTTTTTTGAAGCCCTTAACGGCACCACCCAGATCGCCACCGATACCGCGTAGTTTCTTTGTTCCGAATAGCAATACAACAATTACAGCAATGATTAGAAGTTGCCAAACACTGATACCACCCATTCTCTTTACCTCGGGTCTTTAAACAAACAAAAATATTTCAAGAGTTTAACGTCTATTGACGATAAGCTCGCCAACTAAGCAGCCAAAATGTGACACCTGCGATACCGCAGGCCAACGAAAGCTGCTCAAAAGCATCGTTCACCAATATTGCCGAGCATACGACTAAAGTCGCGCCAACGCCAAACAAAAACTTTCCTGTCGCCTGCTGGCGCTTGCTCTGGCGATACCCTTGATAAAGCTGATCCATACGTTGATTCATCGCTTTACCTTGTTTCAGGCTATCGTAAAGTAGCTCTGGCAGTTCAGGTAATTTCTCTGCCCAAAATGGTGCGCGGTCTTTAATCGCATTCACTAGAGCTTGCGGCCCAACTTGATTCATCATCCATTCTTCCAGGAATGGTTTTGCGGTCTCCCACAAATCAAGTTGAGGATATAGCTGCCTACCAAGCCCTTCCACGTACAACAGCGTTTTTTGCAACAGTACAAGTTGTGGCTGAACCTCCATATTGAATCGACGTGCCGTGTTGAACAAATTCAACAACACATGACCAAAGGAGATTTCGCACAATGGCTTAGCAAAAATAGGCTCACACACAATGCGAATCGCGAACTCAAACTCATCGACATTGGTATCCGCAGGCACCCACCCTGAATCAACATGTAACTCCGCCACTCGGCGGTAGTCACGATTGAAAAACGCCAGGAAGTTTTCCGCCAGATAACGCTTGTCTTCGCTATTAAGTGTACCAACGATTCCGCAATCTAGCCCTATCCACATTGGGTTCTCTGGATGTTCGGGTTTGACGAACACATTACCCGGATGCATATCGGCATGGAAAAAGCTGTCTCGGAACACCTGAGTGAAGAACACACTCACACCGCGTTCCGCGAGCAATTTCATATTGGTGCCATTTGCTTTCAAGCCTTCAATATCAGAGACTTGAATTCCATATATTCGCTCAGAAACCATGACAGTTTCATTACTGAAGTCGGGAAAAACTTCAGGAACATACAATTCTTCGCTGCCCTCAAAGTTGCGGCGCAACTGAATGGCATTCGCCGCCTCACGTCGCAAGTCGAGTTCATCAAGCAGGGTTTTCTCGTACTCACGCACGACTTCAACTGGTTTTAAACGACGTGCTTCAGGCATCGCTCCGGCGACTATACGCGCCATTCGGTGCATCAGTTTTAGATCTGAATCAATGACTGGGCGAATATCTGGGCGGATAACCTTTAATACCACTTCTTGGTTAGTGTCTTTTATGCGCGCAGTATGTACCTGAGCAATCGACGCAGACGCCAGTGGTTTGATATCAAACTCGGTAAACCATTTTTCTAACGGACCACCTAATGCTTGCTCCATCTGCTTTTTTGCCAACTCGCCATCAAAAGGCGCGACTTGGTCTTGAAGTAAAGCTAGAGGATCAGCGATATGCGGAGGAAATAAGTCACGGCGCGTCGACATCATCTGACCGAACTTAATCCAAACCGGCCCCAGCTCTTGCAGTGCTAAACGCAGACGTTCACCGAGTGGTTTTTCTGGGTGCTTGTTCTTAATCCAAAACAAGCTTTTGCGCAGTAAAAGCGGAGCTTTGGTCAGTTGGTGATCGGGAAGCAGCTCATCTAAGCCGTATTCCAGTTGTACTTTGGCGATGTGGTATAAGCGCTTTAGTTCTGCTGGCGTCATGGTTTCTCCAATGCAGGCTTATCTGCATCCAGCTTATTCAGCAAAGCCGTTAAACGAGCTTCAATGCGAGAAGCCTGGCTACGAACCTCATCAACTTGGTCGCAGAAATAGGCCACTTCTAACGGAGCGGGAGCCAGTTTCCATTCTTCAGTCACTACTTGCGCAAGATGACGCTGGTGTTTTTCTGCTTGAGACGCAAGAAAGTTGCCGATGTTTTTTGAACCTTGCACAAAGGTATGTGCGGCGACATCGCCAGTCACGCGAGACAACCACTCTTCAACATCTGGTTTGCAATCCACCATCAACTGAGAGAATTTCTGCGCCAATTGAATATCGCCTTCGAGTTCAAGTTTATCTTGTTTAATAAGACGAGTGATGTTGGCCTGATCGCGCAGCTCTGGTAACACACTCAAGTTGAGCGATAGATAGCAGTTAGGCTGCCCTTCGTAATGACCAAGCACATCAATATGCTGACTAAAAACGAATGTCAGTGTTTTATTGATCTCTTTCAGGTGAACTTGAATAACTTGACCTTTTAGACGCGCTAAACGACGGCCCAATGCAGGGTCGTCTTTGATCAGTGTATTCAGTGACGTTTCAATCACAGCGGTGATAAGTGGTTCAAATGGCATGCCGTTAACCCTTAGAATTTATAACCGCGATGCAAAGCCACAATACCACCAGTTAAGTTGTAGTATTTGGTGTTTTCAAAACCTGCGTCTTGCATCATGCCTTCCAGCGTTTCTTGGTCTGGATGCATACGGATTGACTCCGCTAGGTAGCGGTAACTCTCTGAGTCATTCGCAACTAGCTCACCGATTCTCGGCAACAAGTGGAATGAATATGCGTCGTATACTTTCGATAACGGCTCTAGCACTGGTTTTGAAAATTCCAACACCAATAGGCGGCCGCCTGGCTTCAGTACGCGGAACATTGAACGAAGCGCTTTGTCTTTGTCAGTCACATTACGCAAACAAAAACTGATGGTGATAACATCAAAATAATCATCTGGGAACGGCAGTTCTTCTGCGTTGGCTTGAACGTAATGCACGTTACCCACAATACCGTTATCACGCAGTTTATCGCGACCAACGTTAAGCATTGAGTTATTGATATCGGCAAGGATGACATGGCCTTCATCGCCAACAATGCGCGAGAATTTCGCCGTCAAATCCCCCGTACCACCACCTAGGTCAAGAATACGTTGGCCAGGGCGAGCGCCACTACAATCGATAGTGAAGCGCTTCCAAAGGCGGTGAATACCACCTGACATCAGGTCATTCATGATGTCGTATTTTGTTGCCACGGAGTGGAATACTTCGGCAACCTTAGTCACTTTTTCGTCTTTTGCCACTGTAGAGAAACCAAAGTGAGTGGTTTCATTCTCTAACGCTGTATTGGATTGCAAACTTGTGTCCGTCATTCTAATTCCTCTTAGGCAGCGCTTTCCTCTACGGGGCGTTTGTTGACAAATAAAATCGCCCACTGCACTGCGGGCGATTAGTTTACTTTATCCTCAGCCGGATGTCTTTCTACTAACGGGTCATTTTCTGAAAATGCATCACTCTGCGCTAACTGCGCGAGGTCGGAAGAAATCGGTCGTTTAATTTCAACTCCCAAGTGTTTAAAGCTTTCGGCTTGGCGAATCACATTTCCGCGCCCTGTGGCAAGCTTGTTCATCGCACCTTGATAGCTTTGATTCGCCTTATCCAGCGCACCGCCGAGCCCCTCCATGTCGTCTACAAACAATCGTAATTTGTCGTAGAGTTTTGTCGCACGCTGCGCAATCATTTTGGCGTTTTCATTTTGGCGTTCATTGCGCCATAGATTATCAATGGTGCGCAATGCCACCAGCAACGTTGTTGGGCTCACCAAAATGATGTTTTGCTCCATCGCGTCTTTAATCAAGCTCGGATCGGCTTGAATCGCGACTTGGAACGCCGGCTCAACCGGGATAAACATCAGAACATAGTCCAAACTCTGAATACCTTTGAGTTTGTGGTAGTCCTTCATGCTTAACCCTTTGATATGTGCACGTAGAGCAGCTAAGTGCGCATTCAAAGCCTGATCGCGCTCAGCATCAGTTTCGGCGTTGAAGTAGCGCTCATAGGCAACCAGCGCCATTTTAGAATCCACAACCACTTGTTTGTTTTGTGGGAGATGAACAATGACATCAGGTTGGTAACGCTTGCCTGCTTCATTTTGTAAGTTCACCTGAGTCTGATATTCGTGCCCTTCACGCAAGCCAGATTCGGCAAGTACCCTAGCGAGCACCACTTCGCCCCAGTTACCTTGCTGTTTGTTGTCCCCTTTCAACGCTTGGGTCAAATTAACTGCTTCGCGCGTCATTTGCTCGTTCAAACGTTGCAGGTTTTTCAGCTCATGCACTAAGGTATGGCGCTCTTTAGCTTCTTGGCTAAAGCTGTCATTAACGTGCTTTTTGAACCCTTCTAACTGTTCTCTAAGCGGTGACAACAAGCCTTCTAAACTCTGACGGTTTTGCAAATCGACCTTCGCGGTTTTTTCTTCAAACAGTTGATTTGCCAAGTGCTCAAATTGTTGTTTCAAGCGTGCTTCCGCTTGTTCTAAAATTTGCAGTTTTTCGGCATTGGCTTGGTTAATTTGCTCATGGCGAGCTTGCTGTTCACGCAGTTGCGTTTCTAGACGTGATTTGTGTTCACGCATTTGACCAAGCTCATCAAAGTATTGCTGGCGCTCTTGCTTTACGGCCTCGAAGTAACGCAGTTTTTCCATAGCTGCCATCAGCTTTCCGTGCGTTTGACGCACTTCAAACGCGGCTTTATCGCGCTCATCATCTAATTCATCCAACTCTTGCTGGGCATCGGCAAGGCTTTGCTTGACCTGTTCAAGTTGCTGTTGATGAAGCTGTTTTTCTGAAACAAGTTGTTGCTCGAGAAGCTGAGTTTGGGTGATAAAACGCTGTTTCACCCACCAACCGGCAGCGACACCACTAAGCGTGGCAGCACAAAGAGAAGAGAGAATGAGAGATTGGTACTCAAGAATCCATTGCATAATAGCGAGTTAGCCTGTGTTTTGTATCTATAACAATGGTATTTAGACACTGGATAAATGTCCAGTTTGTTGGATGAAAAATCCTCGCATACACTAGGCCTTCCTATAATATTCTTTCTTCCGCTCAAATTATCCAAACCGAGCGGCACATCATCACGCAGAGGCATCATGAACGAGCGTCGCGCCCTAGGATTTGGGCTCTCAGCAGTATTACTTTGGTCTACCGTTGCAACCGCATTTAAACTCACGCTGGCAGAATTTACGCCGATTCAAATGCTATGCATTGCCAGCATCGTCTCTGCGATTGCACTAACAGTAATCTGTGGTGTGCAAGGTAAACTGGGCCAGTTAAGCGCTACATTTTTCTCAAACCCTTGGTATTACCTACTGCTTGGGTTGATTAACCCTTTGGCGTATTACGTTATTCTGTTCAAAGCATATGACTTGCTGCCCGCATCTCAGGCTCAAGCGATCAACTACAGCTGGGCCATCACCTTAACGCTAATGGCCGCTGTTTTCTTAGGACAAAAGATCCGTGGTAAGGACTGGCTGGCTTGCGGTTTTAGTTATGTCGGCGTGATAGTGATTGCCACACAAGGCAATCTTTTAGGCATGGAATTTGAGAGCCCGTTGGGTGTTGGTCTTGCGCTGCTATCAACACTGCTGTGGGCCGGTTACTGGATTTTAAATACCAAAAATAAGGCCGACCCTGTGGTTGGCGTTCTGCTCGGCTTTTTGGTCGCTATTCCATTCGCCATTGGTTTAAGTCTTTATGAAGGTGCGAGCTGGCAGGCAATCTCAATTAAAGGCTGGGCAGCGGTGACGTATGTCGGATTGTTTGAAATGGGGATCACTTTCGTTTTGTGGCTAAGCGCACTCAAATCAACGCAAAACACCGCGCGTATCAGTAATCTGATCTTTGCTTCTCCATTTATCTCACTCATGTTGTTAGCTACCATCATCGGCGAAGAAATTCATCCTTCAACCTTGATTGGCCTGGTATTGATCATCAGTGGCTTAGTCATTCAGCAATTCTCATGGGGCAAGAAAACCAAAGCGGTAAACGCTTCTTAATCACCTATCAAAAGCCCTAAAAAACGATGCAATAAGTTGGATAAAAAAGAGATATAGATAACATTTTAATGATAGAAAGCACTTTACGCTGCTAGGATTTAGCTACGCGTTGGATACGATACTCACAAAGCCCAATAGCTTACGCTAGATTCTAATATAATTACCTTTGGGCGATTTAGGACTCGTTATTAATTATGTTTCGCTTCGCTATTCCTTCGCCTTTGATGGCAGACTGGCAACACGTTCTGCGACAATGCTGTAATGTAACTCAAGCTCAGGGACAGCTTTATACTCTGAGCGATACTCAGCAGTGGCTATCGACTGAGGTGTCCACCTCAACCCAAAATCATCGTGCTATCGTCGATGTGATAACGCAAGTTGTCGATCACTTTACGCCGACAGATTTTACAGTTAGCCATACCCCCTTTGAAGAGCAAACCTTGAGCATTGGACCGATTTGGCTACCTAATGGCGAATTGCTTGCCGTACTGACACTGACTCACCCTAATGATCAATCGACGGTTGTTTCGGCATGGCTAAGCGCAATCGCGGGGCGGATCAGCTTTGATATCAACTTGCACTGTCAGCAAGAACAAACGCGACATCAAAGCGCGGAAATAAAGCCAACACCAACACTACAAGAGTTTATCGACTGCCTTGAAGACCACGTATGGATAAAAGGCATGGATGGCCTTTATTCGATGACCAACCGAAGCGTAGAAAACGCGTGGCAAAAAACCAACAGTGAAATCATTGGAAAAGACGATTTTGCCCTGTTTAGCCATGAACGTGCGGAAAAATTCATTGATGCCGATAAATTGGTGGTAGCCACTGGCACGCAAAATATTGTTGAAGAATGCCGTCAAATTGATGAAAACAATAACCCCACTTGGCTAGAAACCATTAAGTCTCCTGTCCGTGATCATGCGGGAAACTTAATCGGCATTCTGGGGATGACACGTAACATCACCCGCCGAAAAATGGTAGAAACGCAGCTCTCCTTAGCGTCCCAAATTTTCAACAATTCGCAAGAAGGCATGGTCATTACAGACCGCAATGCCAACATCATTGATGTAAACACGGCTTTTACCCAAATTACAGGTTACCGCTCTGAAGAGGTGATAGGAAAAAACCCACGAATTCTGCGCTCAGGCCATCATGATCAAGGTTTCTATCAACAGTTGTGGCATCAACTCGAAAACAAAGGCCAATGGAAAGGCGAATTCATCAACAGAAAGAAAGATGGCAGCATTTATCCGCAATTAGCGACCATTAGCGCCGTAATGGACGATAAAAACCACCTTATTAACTACATTTGTGTATTTGAAGATATCTCTGTGCGTAAGGCACACGAAGAAAAGCTGCAGCGCATGGCTTTTTACGATCCATTAACCAATCTACCTAATCGCACTCATTTACTTAGCTTACTCGAGCAACACATCGAAACCGGACACAAAAGCCAGCAGACGTTTGCCACCCTATTCTTAGATATCGACCATTTCAAACACATCAACGATAGTATGGGCCACTTCTGTGGTGACCAATTGCTGTCTAAGTTAGCGATTCGTCTGCAAGATGTGCTTCACCTCAATGCGCATGTGGCTCGCATTGGCGGCGATGAATTTGTGATTATTTTGCCAGACATCCATAGTGATGTTGCCTTACTGGAAACCGTCGGCGATATTCTAAGCGTATTCCAGCAACCATTCGACTTGGCAAACCACGACTCACTTCGTGTCTCGACCAGTATTGGTATTGCCTTGTACCCAAGAGACGGTCAAGACAGTGAAACCTTACTGAAAAACGCAGACACTGCGATGTACTTAGCGAAGAAAAATGGACGCAACGGCTACGCGTTTTACTCACCGGATTTGACCGATAAATCCGTATCCCATGTACGCATTCAATCCGCTTTGCATCAAGCAATAGAAAAACAACAACTCCGGTTAGAATTCCAACCGCAATACAACTTGGAACAAAATACGATTGTCGGCGTGGAAGCTTTATTACGCTGGCAGCATCCAGAGTTTGGCCTTGTACCACCAGCAGACTTTATTCCAATTGCAGAAAAAACAGGGCTGATTCAAAGCATTGGTGAGTGGGTGTTACAACAAGCTTGTTTGCAAGGTAATGCTTGGCTAGACCAGGGCATCGAGTTTGGCAAAATCGCCGTCAATGTTTCTGCGTTGCAGCTTCAGCAGTCAAATTTCATTCAGCGATTAAGTACTATCCTCGATAACACCGGATACCCTGCCCAACGGTTAGATTTGGAGATCACAGAGAGCTTTTTACTGATCGACCCTCAGCAAGCCATTGCATCGTTAAATCAATTACGAGAACTGGGTATTGAGATTTCTCTGGATGACTTTGGAACTGGCTATTCGTCTTTGTCTTACTTGAAAGGTTTGCCAATCAACAAACTGAAAATTGACCGCTCATTTGTCAGTGATGTCCCAAGTAATAGCGACAGCAACGCGATTGTGAATGCCATTATTGCCATGGGAAAAACGCTGTCGTTGAAAGTCGTCGCGGAAGGGATAGAAACTCGGGAACAAGCCGATTATTTATTCGAAAAAGGCTGTATTTATGGTCAGGGATATTTATTTAGTCAGCCAGTGAGCGCTGAAAAACTGTTTCGTTGAACCAGCTTGCTCCTCAAGTCACTCTCGCGGTGCCACGTCCGCGGAGGTGATTTGTTTTGCTTGATTTTGGGTTGATTGGCACAACTCTAGGCGATCAACCAAAATATTGATACAAACCAGTAACGGCACACCGATCAATAGTCCCATTCCGCCCCAAAGCCAGCCCCAAAAAACAAGCCAAACAAAAATCACTAACGGGTTTAAGTTAAACCTTTTCCCCAATAGTGTTGGTGTAACAAACTGACTTTCAATCAAATTGAGCAGTAAATAGATAGACACCACCGTCAGCATAAAACTGACCGACTCCAACTGAAGATAAGCAACAAAGCCAAAGCTCACCATGGATATGACAGGGCCGAGGTACGGCGCAAAATTCATCACGCCTGCAAATGCGCCCCATAGAAATGGATCTTCAAGGCCTAGAACAAAAAACACGGCCCCGACACTCAACCCCAGCCCCGCATTCACTAAAGTGATGGTGCCAATGTATCGAGATAGGTCTTTCTGTAGCGCTTTGACCAACTCAATCGCTTGGCGCTGTTTGGCGAACCCATGTAGGTAAGACACTGACTTTCGAAATAAGCTTCGTCCATGATTGAGCATAAAGTAAACCATAAACAGCACGATCATCGCTTGTGTCAAAATCGTCGGCGTAGTGGTCGCGAGCGTTTTTACCAAAGAAAATACGGTGTTGTTCCCGACCTCATCCATACTCATATCGTTGGCGATATTCAATGGAGTATTAAGGTGATCAGCCGAAGCTTTAGTAACTTCGCTTACTTCTTGCGACACATTTTTCACGATACTGGGCAGCTCAGACCACCATTGCTTGGTGGGCTCCGACATGGCGGCAAGACCAATAATTGAAGCGCCAACGAGGAATGACAGCGTCAACACGACGGTAATAGCACGTGGTAAGCCTTTGTCTTCAAGATAATTAATGAAAGGGCTGCACAGCAGAGAAATAAAGGTGCTAAGCACAATAGGTAACAATATTGGCTTGGCAAAATACAGCCCTGGGACGAGTAACAGGACGAGAAGCGTTGCACCAATCGCAGTGTTGGCAGGAATGTTCAATTTCGCTGTCATAATAAGCTCAGAATCGGTAAGAAAATTTTGCGGTGAAATCCGCTATTAGAGTGGTTCGCCCTCTGTCGTCGCAGCGTTGCTTACTTGTGTTGCTGCATTTCCATTTTGCTCCGCATCTGACTCATCCAGAGAAGCTGCCGCGACCGGCTTTGTGAGCGAATCGGTAATATCAGACACGCTGCTAACCAATAGCCCCATTGACGAAATAGAAGAAGTCAGTCGAGACAATCGACCTGCTTTTGCAGCGGTAACGGCAACGACAGCACTAATGCCTAATGTCGTCCAAGGGTTTTCTCTCACAAACTTCTTGGTGGTAAACGTGAACATTTCCATCGACAAACAACATTGCTCTAGAGATGCTTTACCTTCCATCCGCTTGATCCGCATGGCTCGATTGAGCTTTTGTAGCGAGCGCATCCCACCCCTCCTGTAATTGTTCTGTCGTATTTTTGAATCCAAGAAATCCAACTAAACGCTTCTGCCACCAGGCTAAAGCAAATAATGCCAAGCCTAATGATGTGATAAATACACCCACGGCAACATATACGTTGGCAGTTAACTGATAAGCCACCACCCCAGAGGCAAGGCACAAACTGAATACGAACAATACCGACAATAGGGTAAAAACAACGGTACACAGCAAAATCTGACGCACTGCGGACACGTTAACTTTCATCTCCAAGAGGAACAAATCCAACGTTGAACCTGACCATGCTTTTAGCGATTTCGTCAGTTGGTCCAATTGCGCAAGAATGCTGCTCAAACCATTAATGGTTTGTTGGATATCCTGTTCTTCTGCCCCATCAGGGGCTCGGCCGCTGTCTGAAGCCGCCGAGCCTGATTGCTGATTGGTAACTTGCCCTGAGTTATTCATGTGAAGCCTCGCCTTTCTGTTGTGTGGCTTAATCCTTGGTGACCACTATTATTTGATCAGCTTCGAAACCGCCCAACCAGCAAGGAAGGCACAGCCTATGCTCAGCAATGGGCGCTCCTTGATTACATTTTCTGCCGACTTGGTCGCCTGCTGAACTTGCTGTGCACCGACATCCAGCTTCTCTTTGGCTTGGTCTTTCATCGCGCCAACAGCTTCCGTCGTGGCTTGCTCCGCTAAGTGATATGCTTCTTCTAACTGCTCTTGAGGTTTTACTGTGCTTTCTTTTGTAGTAGCCATAACTAGCCTCCATTAATGAGTTGAGTAGTGAATCAAGTGAAACAATGTTTGACCTCACTTACTCCCTACAAAGCCATATCCATGCCAGAATTTTAAGGTATTGTTTTTTATTGGTTTTATTTTTGTTTCGATAAAAAGCCGTATCTGTACGTGTAATTCTTTCCAGGCTTTCCCCGCCATTCTTGTAATTTTTTCTTAGCGCCTTACCGACTGTTAGCAAGTTATTGCAAAACAAGACATTAAGCCACTGATTAATAAGACTTAAAGTTCATTGGCATACAACCTGCAACTGAAGACGAAACATCGTGTTTGTATTCCATACGCTCAAACACCCCTATCACCAGTAAATAAGGAGTGGCATATGAAAAATGAAAACATCGCCTCAATCATTGAGCTTATCGAAAGCGGAAATGAAATTTACAACAAGGCCATCGAGAACATCGACAACACTTCTTTGAATAATGTGTTGGTAGAACTGCTCAGAGTACGTGAGCGTGCAGTCATTGAGCTCACTCCCTACTCTCTAGCAAGTAACAATGAAGAATCTGCCGACGACACTCCGGTTTCCTACACCATCAAGGCGCGTGAGGTTTACAGCGACGTGATGAAGGAAGTGTCCTCTGACAAAGAGTCAATGTATTTAGAACAGCTTGAAGGTGTCGAAAGCAAGGTACTCAAAGAGATTGAGAATTTGATTACTTCCCACCCAGAGCAGGCGGATAACTCGGTTCTGCTGAAAGTTCGTAGCGATATAAAAAGCTGCAAAGAAAAACTCAGCAGCATCAGCCTTATTAGCTAAAACCTGGTGGTCGCCTTTGCAACAAAGCTCGGTATTGAGCAAAGAAATGGCCAACTTGCTTTGGCCATTTCTGACAAGCCCACAGGCGCATTAACATAACCATCACGAGAAATGTCCCACGACAATAGTCATAAATAAAGAGGTCACTATGACATTGGATAACAATCGAGTAAGGGAGCTACTCGTAAAAATGACACACCATCGCCAAACGTGTTTGCCTCTCGTTAACCCGCAATCACATATGACACTCGCAAGAGCGGCATATCGATTCGTGAAAATAGAAAAAGTGATGATCAAAAAGATGGCGAAGCTGTTCTTCGATCAAGACGGTGAACAATTCATTGCAGAAAATGCCACCGAATACGGCGTTGCCGAGCTAGGTAATTACAAAGAAATGCATTTTATGAATAAATTACTGTTAGATGATTTAAAAGCCCTGCTTAGAGCCATTGACGACACCAACTTAACCGCACTTGTTTCTTATTGGTTAGCTGCTTTACAAGTTGAAAACGATGAAATTGAAAAGCACTTACCTCAGGGTGAGTAATTATACTCGCCCTTCTTTCTTCACTTTGTTTAAACCACATCCCCAATCAACCTAGTAAAAGGTGCAGATAGAAAAAAAGCCGCTGCATCTACTACGCAGCGACCTTGATAGCCTTTTTACGACGCACACCAAATCATCAAACAACACAGAAAAAGCGCCATGTAGAATACGAAGCAAATGGCGCGTTATCCGCGGATTACAGTGTTAAAGCGAAGCTGATTTACGTCTCTGGCCTGGAACAAATACGTTCAATGACTTTGGACGCAGCTTGATTGCCAGTTGCTCATCAGAATACAGTTCACCATCAATCACATACTCAATCGGCTTATTCGCAGAAATAGTGACACTCTGAGCCGTCGCGTATTGAAAATGTGTCGATTCTTCCTGTGCGCCTACGCTCGTTAATGTCAGATCCGACAAGGCGATAAGACGTCCGCCTAAAGACTCGGTGTTATCTAAATATGTGATATGCAGCTTGCCATCATCAGGCTGCGGCGCATCACCACCTTGGGCAAGCAACGTACTAAATGGAGCGATATTCGCAACGACAAAACTATGGACTTCAAGCGTTTGTGTATTATTGTCGTGGTTTCCATCTTCAGTTGGAGCGTCTAACGAAACGGTTAAAGCTTGCGTTTCTTCCGCCACTACAGCATTAAAAAAGCCGGTGAGGTAAGCGAGTTGTCCAAAAACATTTTTCTCTTCTCGCTGAGCGTGCTCGATCATCTTCTGTTCTAGCCCAATACCTAAGACCAATAAAATAAGCCGCTGATTGCAGTCCGCAGTATCAATACGTTGGCAGTGTCCGCCAAGCAACGCTTCACACGCTTTTTCGACCGGTGAGAATTTGGCGCCAACGCCATAGAGCACATGACATAACGCATTGGCAGTTCCGAGCGGAACAATACCGAGTTTTAGGTCGGTATCCACCAATTGGCTAGCCACCTCTGTTACTGTGCCATCGCCACCAGCTACGATGATTTGCTTAGCTCCACTTTCTTTTGCCTGTTGTGTTAGCTGCTCGGCGCTGAGGTTTGTGGTGGTTTGATGAATACTCAAGCGATATTTTTTGGTTAGCTCACGAATCAAGTGCTGTTCGTTTTCCTCCCATTTGCCGCCACCTGAAACAGGGTTAACCACCATCCAAGTGGATTGATCCAGCCCCAGTACGCCTTTTTCACTGATCGCTCGTAACGTCCTAATCTGTAATTTATTCAATCTCGCGGTACTACGTACGTCATTGATTTTTTTCATCACGGATTCAACCGTCAGTGACGGGTCTTTGCTCAGTAAATACGCCGCCACAACAAACACTGAACGACCACGCCCTAACGCACAATGCACAACCACGGCCCGCGAGCACGAGATTTGAGTATCAATCCAGTTAATCGCATGGCGAAGACGCTCTAGCGTCGGGGCTTTGTGGTCGAGTACCGGAATCGAAAGGTAATGAAACTGCTTGTCGGTCATCGCACTTTCAAGACCTGCAAATTCTGCGGTGACATCGACAATACAAGAGATCTCATTGGATTCGAGAAAATCTAAGTCACTCTGAAACAAACGGCGAGATAGGTATAAATTGTCGCTGACTTTTTGGATTGGAGGCACTGTATCACGCCGTCTTTCCCAGGCGTTATATGCTTTAGCCCCCAATAAAAATGGGATGAATGCCCAGCGAATCCATCTGACAATCTTGCCATCTTGGTTTTTTCTAAAAATAGAGGGAATGTCGAATACGTAGGCTACGCTGACCAACGCTAAAGAAAGAGATATCCACAAGAACAGCAGACTAACGATAATTTGAGGCGTATAGATAGCGGCCAATAAACTGATCAGAGCGCCAAGAATATAATATTTGATGATAAACATTCGCTCTCCTTGCCTTCAGCGAGTGCACTTTTTAGTGGAAGTTAGAATACGCGGGGGATTGAGCTTGGATACATGAACTTGAGTAAACGCCTTGATTGAGTGCCTTCCCGTGCCGAAATGGCACGAAAAGGTCCAACACTCTACCTAGCTTGCCATCTCTTCAACATAACCATCCGCTAGTTTCATTTTCTGCTTATCGGTCATTACCTTACCGGCTAACTGGAAGAAACGCTGCTCTTCTTCCTCAAGATGGTGCAACACTTTGTGACGCAAGGTTTTCATTAGGTTGAGCCACGCTGGCGAGCTCATATCGGTTGCATCAAGCTGTGCAATCACTTTATCAATTTCATGATGCTCTGCGATGCCATGGCGAGTGAGATCAATGGTCTTATCGCTATCTATTAAAGGCGCGTAGAAAAATCGCTCTTCTGCCGCTGCGTGCTGTTCGAGTTCCTCTTTAAGGTTGTGGTAAAACTCTTCACGAGCGGGGGAATCTCCAGACGTTTCCATCAGAGCATCGAGTAAAAGGCGCTGCTTTTCATGACTCTCTTTCAGTACATCAAATATGTTTTTCATCTTTGACTCCTTATCTGATTGTAAACAATTGGGACAAAAGGAAGGGCGGTGATTGACCGCCCCTCTCTTACATAGCTATGCGTAAAAACCTAACCTGATTCGGCTAACAATCTTGGTCTTCAGCGTTTAGATTTTCTTTAATGTTTTCACATTCATCTTCAATCGCATTTTGGGTTTCTTCGGCGGCTTCATCTATCTTTTTGCCGGCCTGTTCCATTGGCCCTTCTTCACTACAAGCTGCCAACGCAAACACCAAACCGAATACTGCGGCGATACGGTAAATAAATGACGTAAGTCGCATGTAATCTCCTATCTATTTACGTTTTTTCTTCCCAGCAGAACAATCACTATTGATACAATTAATGACAATAGGAATAGGTAAAATATCACTTGCGCGATAGAGGCAGCAGCTCCTGCAATACCGGTAAAGCCTAATAGTGCAGAAATTAGTGCCAGTGCCAGAAAAATAAACATCCAACGAACCATAGTGTTACCTCCTAATAAAAGTGGGTTAAATCACTCGGCTCGCTATTATTGAACCACTTCTAGCTTATCAATCACCTTATTTACGTCATTGGTGTTATTTGCAATTGAAATTGCAAGATCATGCTCCGCATCTGAATTAACTTTACCTGCCAACGTTACCGTTTTGCGTTCTGTCGTTACATCAATATCCGTACCACTCACATTGGTATCCATTAGTAGGCGCGTTTTAACTATAGTCGTGATTTTAGAATCGGTCAGTGTAGCTAAAGCTTCTGAATCAGTTTCTTTCTTGCCTTCATTCACTACTGACAATTCGTTGTTTACTTTTTTCACACCATCAAGACCAGTAACAAGCTCTTCGGCAAGAGATTTTTCAAGATCATTGTTTACCGAACCAGAAAGGGTAACGACCTGATTCTCAACATCGGTATTGATATCAAAAGAGTTGAGATTGCTGTTTAGCAGTAGTGTGGTTTCAGCTTTACCATCTAGCCAAGCGTCCATGGATTCTTTTTCCCATTTATCACTCGCTAAGACTGCTGTAGATGAAGTAGCAAGAACTGACGTAAGTACAATTTTAGCTGCGATGTTATTCATGGTAATTCTCCTTTATTGACGTTGCACTTCCCTAGGAGCAAACCATGTGCCAACTTTATAACTCATTGTTTTTAAGTGACTAATAAAGGAAAGAGGTAAAAATGAGATGAGCAATAAAGTATAAGCATGAATTATTTACACGTAAAAAATGTAATTTTTAATCGGTGATAAAGCCTCCGTCACTTGTGCCGAAATAACCTGATAAAACAGAAAGGCTATTTATCCAGAATCAATTAATAGCAAAATTATTATTTTAAAAATAAAAATCTGAACAAAAGGAAATATCTACTGATGGCTCTCACCGATATATATCAAAAAGGGGCTAACAACATAAAAATACCGAACAAATCCTTAAATCTATGCTGACAATATTTTGTCTTGTGAAGTGAGAATAATCCACGTACATTGTTTCTGTCATAGTAAAGAGGACATTTCTATGTCGATGCCAAGCCTGTTTCTAAGAATACAAGATCCATCACTTAAAAATGCCATCGCTTCTTGCCAGGAACTGAACAAATTTCGTCTGCATGACATCGATGCCGCAGACCAATGGATTGAAGATTTCCTACAACTCAAACCGGAAGTTGCGATTGTTGAAGTCGCCCACTTTACTAGTGCAGATTATCAACGTCTTTCTAATATCGAAGACATCTACGATATGGACTTGATCATCATTAGCTCAGGCGCTCCAAATGAGAACTTGGATAAGCTGATGAACTTGGGTGCTATTTTTCACTACAGAAAGCCCGTTGATATTGCCATTCTGACGGACACCCTGAGCGAAGTCAGCCAGTACTATCAACACAAACAAGATCAAGGGCGTAAAGTGTCCACCAGCGATCTTGACCAATTTGGTCTTTTGGTCGGCTCTTCCTCTCCGATGCATCAGCTCTATCGTATGATCAGGCGCGTTGCTAAAACAGAAGCCAACGTCCTTATTGTCGGTGAAAGTGGATCAGGCAAAGAACTGGTGGCGCAGACCATCCACTTAGCGAGTGAGCGTAAACAACAGCCCTTTATAGCGATTAACTGTGGTGCCATTAGCCCTGAATTGGTTGATAGTGAACTGTTTGGCCATGAGAAAGGCGCTTTTACCGGAGCAAATAAAACTCACCAAGGTGTATTTAAGCAGGCAGAGGGCGGCACACTATTTTTAGATGAAATCACCGAGATGCCTATCGAGCACCAAGTGAAGCTATTACGGGTGCTAGAAACCGGAGAGTATCGCCCAGTTGGCAGTAATACGGTTCATATCGCTAATACTCGCATCATTGCTGCTACAAACCGTGATCCTAAAATCGCCATTGAGGAGCAGTTCCTGCGTGAAGATCTGTTTTTCCGCTTATCGCATTTCCCATTAACGATACCGCCACTGCGAGAACGAGGCGGTGATATCGTAGGTCTGGCCAAGCACTTTATTGCGCACCGCAACGCCAATGAGGCAAAAACCAAAACGATTCTTGACTCTGCGATCCAAAAAATCGCTGCACACGACTGGCCAGGTAATGTCCGTGAGCTCAAACACACGATCGAGCGTGCATTCATTTTGGCTGATGACACCATCCGAGATGAACACCTTATCTTCGACACACCACCATTGGAAACAGGCACCAGCATCGAAGACCTTGTTCCGGCGGGCGTTTCGCTAGAAGAGCTAGAAAAAGCCGCCATTCTCAATACCCTTGAAGAGAATCAAGGCAATAAAACGGAATCAGCGCAGGAGTTAGGCATTAGCGTGAAAACGCTCTATAACAAACTCGAAAAGTATCAAGACGAGTAACTCGCTATGGGAATACAAAAAGAGCACTGACTTTTATTCAGTGCTCTTTTTGTATCTTATCTTTTATGCAGTTAGGCTGCGTTTGGTGTTTGATTAAACCCACTGCCCCGCAACAAAGCCGCTCGACCAGCACCACTGAAAATTGTAGCCCCCTAGCCAACCAGTCACATCCATCACTTCACCAATAAAATAAAGCCCTTTAATGTCTTTGCATTCCATGGTTTTCGAGGATAAGTGATCAGTATCGACACCGCCGAGTGTCACTTCCGCAGTTCGGTAGCCTTCAGTGCCATTCGGGGCGATATCCCAATGCTCTAGACGCTCCACAATCGCCGCAAGCTCCTTTTGATTGAACTGTTTTAGCGGTTTATCGACTAGCTCTTTACGTTCAATTAAGACTTCAACCAGACGCTTAGGCAGCACTTTGGCAAGCGTATTCTTGAGTGACTGATTTGGATGCTTCTCACGACTGCGTTCTAATAACTCAGCAACATCATCGTTTGGCACAAGATTGATCAACACCTTTTGTCCGGCCCGCCAGAATGAAGAAATCTGTAACACTGCTGGACCAGATAACCCACGATGTGTGAAGAGCAGGGCTTCTTTGAACATGGTGCCATCTTCAGCCGTAATTTCCGCAGGTACCGCGATACCAGATAACTCAGCAAAGTCTTCTTTGTCTTCTTTATGCAGAGTAAATGGTACAAGCCCTGCCGTGGTTGGGATAACTCGAAGACCAAATTGTTCCGCGACTTTATAACCAAATGGTGTCGCTCCCAGTTTTGGCATCGACAAGCCACCTGTTGCGATAACTAAAGACTCACATTCGACAATCTCAGTACCAGCATGCAAACGAAAGCCTTCATCAATTTTTTCAATCGAATGAACATCGCATTGGTAACGCTGCTCGATGTTCGGCATGTCACACTCAGCTAACAACATCTTCACGATATCTTTGGCCGTAAATGCATCGACACAAAACAACTGGCCGTGATCACGCTCTTCGAACTCAATGCCATGTTTACACACCATCGAGATGAAATCCCAGTTAGTGTATTGGGAGAGCGCCGACTTAACAAAGTGCGGGTTTTGACACAAATAGTGATTAGCTGAAACGTCGTAGTTAGTGAAGTTACAACGACCACCGCCCGAGATAAGGATTTTACGTCCTGGCTTTTTAGCATGGTCGAGCACCAAAACACGGCGGCCTCGCTTGCCTGCTTCTGCAGCACACATTAAACCTGCTGCGCCTGCGCCAATTACAACAACATCAAATTTCTTACTCATCGGTAGCTCTTAGACTGATTGGTATCGAATCAAAATAAAAAAGGATGTGCACATTGCACATCCTTGCTTTCTAGGCGCGACATTCTACCGACAAATACCGAAAGGGAAAAGCGCTTAAACTCTAAGCGCTCTGTATGTCCGCAAAATCTCAGACAGAACAACTTCTGGATTATTGACTCTTAGAGAATGAAGGCTGCAAGTAGCGTCACGCCGAGCAACGCGGTCGATAGAACAAACAATTCACGCACTCTTTCACACTTACCAGTAAAAATTTCATCGTGGTGATGATGATATTCTTTACTTTTAATGTAGTGATACAACCTCACCTGCTTGGTGACATTTCCATGAGTGGTAAAAAAACCATTACCATCAACTTGCTGATATAACAGCGGATGCGCTTCACGCATGATATAAATTAGAGAACGAAGAGCGGTGAGATACCGGACCATATTAACTCCAGTTACCACCATTAGCGCAAATAAGATTGTGTCTCCACTGATCATCTTTTCCTCCCTACATCTTCAACAATGCTCAAGAGAAAAAGACGACCAAGACTTCGTCTTTACCCGCTACTTACAACGTCCCAAAACGCGTTTACGCAGCTGGAGCATCCATGATTGAAGATGAACCTTCTTTCGCCATTTGTGCTAGATCTTTGTCGATGAAGAACAACGCTTTACCGTCTTCACCTACCAGTTCGATCTTATCTAAAATCCCTTTAAACAACTTCTCTTCTTCGTGCTGTTCTGACACGTACCACTGTAGGAAGTTAAACGTTGAGTAGTCTTGGCTAGTAAATGCAACGTGCGCCAGTTTGTTGATTTTTTCCGTGATCATTTGCTCATGTTCAAATGTCTCGCGGAAAACGTCACCTAGGCTCGCAAAGTCATGCTTTGGCGCATCAATAGCGCCTAAGATTGGCATTGAGCCAGTTTCACTCACGTAAGTGAATAGGCGTTGCATGTGCTCCATTTCTTCTACGGCGTGAGCGCGTAAAAATTCAGCCGCACCTTCAAAACCTTTGTCTTCACACCAAGCACTCATTTGTAAGTATAGATTGGATGAGAAAAATTCTAGGTTAATTTGCTCATTCAATTGTTCGACCATAGTTTGAGACAGCATGTTAACTCCTATTATTGTGCATGCAATATACCCAAGTAACCTCGAAATAAATGACGCTGCGAGAATAGCTTGGTCTGGCAGACACGGCGAAGTTTCACTTCAACTCTAGTCAGTAACACTACGCTTATTTCAGCATATCAAAGTCACTTGGGTATAACGCCACTATAACATGATTACTGAGACAAGACTTTGTACCTACGGCACCGATATGAGATCACTTCAGCAAATTTTTTTTGGGGTTGGTGCTAATCTAAAACTATGACCTTACAAGGAGATAGCAATATGAGTTACAAACACATACTTGTGGCAGTCGACCTTTCAGACGACAGTAAAGTGTTGATTAAGAAAGCCGTATCACTGGCTAAACCTCTGGATGCGAAAGTCTCTTTTATTCACATCGACGTGAACTACGCAGAACTCTACACCGGGCTTATCGATATCAATATGGCAGAAGCGCAACATCAAGCAATGGAAGCATCGCGCACACAATTGGCAAACTTCGCAGAATATGCGCAATACCCAATTGCCCATACTTTAGTCGGTAGTGGCGATTTGAGTAATGAGCTGTGCGATACCATTCAAGACTACAGTATCGATTTGGTGGTTTGTGGTCATCACCAAGATTTCTGGAGCAAGATTCTATCTTCGACTCGACAGCTTATTAACTGCTCACCAGTCGATATGCTGGTCGTACCGCTAAAAGACTGATTGGCGCAACGATAAAACTTGGTTAGACTGCGGGCACATTTGTTGTTGATAAAGATTCTCATCCATGGCTTATCTATCCGCAGTTACCCTACTTTGGGCATTCTCATTTAGCCTGATCGGCGTTTACCTCGCCGGTCAGGTTGATTCTTGGTTCTCGGTGTTCATGCGCGTGGCACTGGCGAGCCTGGTTTTCATTCCCTTTTTGAAATTCCGTGGCGTTAGCAAACCCCTGATCGCGAAACTGATGACCGTCGGTGGCTTCCAGCTCGGCTTGATGTATTGCTTCTACTACCAATCTTTTTTGCTCCTTTCCGTGCCAGAAGTATTGCTGTTCACCGTATTCACACCCATTTACGTCACGCTAATCTATGACTTCTTGAAAGGTCGCTTTTCACCTTGGTACTTAGTTACCGCAGCAATAGCCGTATTTGGTGCCGCCTGGATTAAATTTGCAGGCATTAATGAAGATTTCCTACTGGGCTTTTTGGTCGTACAAGGAGCAAACCTCTGCTTTGCCATCGGTCAGGTGGGCTACAAATATATCATGGAGAGTGAACCCGTCGATTTGCCACAACACACCGTGTTTGGCTACTTCTACTTAGGTGCACTTTGTGTAGCAACCGTGGCTTTCGCGCTCATGGGTAACCTCGACAAACTACCAACCACTACAACGCAATGGGGCATTCTGACATACCTTGGGTTGATTGCTTCTGGTTTTGGTTACTTTGCTTGGAACAAAGGCGCGACTATGGTGAACGCAGGTGCACTGGCAGTAATGAACAATGCATTGGTTCCGGCGGGCTTGATTGTAAACATTGTGATTTGGAACCGCGATGTTGATGTCATGCGACTCGCCATTGGCGGTGCGATCATCATGCTATCCCTATGGATTAACGAAACCTGGGTGAAAAAGCGCGTAGAGATGAGCTACGCCAATAAGTAACGCAGCTAATCCTATAAACATTTCGACAATAAAAAACGCTCTCCGACTGGAGAGCGTTTTTTGTTTGATTAATGCACTTTGGCTTGTGAGATTGCGTTCATCAAAGCATTAGGTGGCGTTGGCAGCAACACTTCTAGTTTCGCATTGCGCGCTTCAAGCTTGCGCTGACGCTTAAGTAACTTTTGTTGTTTTTTCGCCACTTTTAGCAACTTCTTTTGCTGCTTATAGTGCTTTTTCAGTGTTTTTTTCGCTTTCTTGAGCGATTTTTTATCCGCTAAATCAAACCATACTGGTGCGTCGGGTCTTACTGGCTCCGGAGATTTTTCGGCTTGTTTTTTCTCTTTCACGCGCTCAACAACACGCTTCACAATCGCGGCTTTTTCGTTGCTTTGTTTAGTGGTCACTGGAATCGCTTGTGATGGCAGAGCTTCAACCAATAAGCCACATGCTTGTTGCTCACTCAATGGCTTGTCTTGGCATTTTTGTGGAGGAATTGCGGCTGGCTTACAAAGGGTATCTTTGGCCGATGAAGAGCGTGCGCAAGAACGACAAACGAATTTTGGTGCGACAACTAAACGATGGATATCACCAAGTTCTGCCGCGATCTGTTTGCGACTCATTTTACATAAACGTTTAGCCATTCTACTACTCCAGCTTCCCAGTTATCGACCGCATCACAACAAGTGAAATAATAATAATTCTTAGTTAGATATACAGTCAGGGAAGGGAATTAGCAAGAGAAAACTATCAATAGAGACGAGGAAAGAGAGGCTGAGTCACAGCACGATACACCATACTGTGACAAGAAAAGTTGAGCCGTCAGGAAGTTATGCCATCGATGCTTTAACATAGACATCGAAGCGATTTTTTTTCGTTTCAATCGCCATGGTCGGTTTTTTCTCGTTCAGCCAGTTAGCATAGTCTGGGCGTTTAACTACTACACGCTTTGTGGCTAACGCCATGGCTGGTTCTAGTAGGCCATCGGCGTCCAAATCGGCGCCAACCAACGATTGGAAAACGCGCATTTCTTTTTTCACGAGCGCCGACTTCTTTTTATTTTCTGGGTGCGGATACATCGGGTCAAGATACACCACATCTGGCTGGACAAAGTCTTTATCTTGCGCCAATTGTTCCAGCGCATCATGGCTAGAAGCATGGATTAGCGACATGCGCTCAGATACCCAGGTGCCAATTTCGGAGTCTTGTTTCGCTCGAGCCAAGCCATCATCTAACAAAGCGGCTACGACTGGATGGCGCTCGACCATCTGCACTTTACAACCTAGCGAGGCGAGCACAAACGCATCACGACCAAGACCTGCCGTGCCGTCTAACACGGTTGGCGTTGCCCCTTTGTTCAAACCCGCCGCTTTCGCAATTGCTTGGCCTTTACCACCACCGAACTTGCGACGATGACCGACCGCACCACCAATCAAATCCACAAAGATTGCACCCAGCTTTGGCTCATCCACTTTACGTAGCTCCAAACGCTCGGTGGTTAGCACCAAAGCAAAATCGCTATCGTCAGTGTGTGAAAGCTGCCAACGCGCAGCGAGTTCATCAAGATGAGATTGTTGAGACGGGTTTTCACAGATCAATTGCAGTTGCAAAAGGAGGCTCCAATAAAAATCGAGGTAACTGGCGCTGAGTGTATACCTAAGTTACCTATTAATGCTAGGTTGAGCTTGCTACGCAGAGGTTATACAGCCGTCAGTTGCTCCACTAGCTCAGAAAGCGGCTTAGGATGGCCAATACCGTAGCCTTGGCCGTAGTCCACACCGAGGTCTATCAAATGCTGCATGACCTGGTCATTTTCGACAAACTCCGCCACCGTCACTTTGCCTAGTTGCTTCGCCAAGTCATTGATTGAACGAACCATCACGCGGTCCATTTCATTTACGTTGATATCTTGCACGAAAAGACCATCAATTTTCACGATATCGACAGGAAGTTTCTTTAAGTAACCAAATGAAGACAATCCAGATCCGAAATCATCCAATGCAATCATGCAACCCAAAGACTTTAGCTTGGTAAACAGCTCAATGGCTTGATCCAGATTGCTCATCGCCGCTGTCTCGGTGATTTCTAAGCAGATTTTTTCACACGGCAGAGTCGAACTTTCCAATCGCTCCAATAAGAAGTCAATAAACTCTTGATTCCCCATAGATTGACCTGAAAGGTTTATCGAGCAGCGACCAAGCTGTTCAACCACCTCAGGACGCTGTTCAAACCACTCTAGTGTTTGAGTAATAACCTGCTTATCAATCCAATGGGCAATGTTGTAGCGCTCGGAAGCAGGGATAAACAGCGCAGGAGAAACATAATCACCGTACCCATTGCGAATACGCACCAAAATCTCAAAATACATTTGAGTCTCGTGCTTTTGTAAGCTTTTTATCGGTTGAGCAAACAGTTCTAAACGTTGATTCGACAATGCCTCATGCACCAAATTGACGCTCTGCATTTCCATCTGACGACGCTGCAACTCTTCGTTATCTAAGCTGAATAGATTATAGCGGTTACGGCCTTGCTCTTTAGCGGCGTGACAAGCAGAGTCTGCTTGAGCATGCACCATTTGTGGCGTATCAGCGGTATGATCGATGATACGGATACCAATTGAGCAACTGATGAACAGGCGTGTGTCTTCCCAAATAAAGAGGTGTTCGCTTAGTGTCGAGATGATCAGTTTGGCAATATTGATGGCGCCATATTCGTCACAGTCTTTGAGTAACACCGCAAACTCATCGCCTCCCATTCGAGCCAAGATGGAATTGTACGGCAGAACGCCTTCCAGCATACTGGCGCAGAATTGAATCGCCGCATCACCTGCATCATGCCCAACCGTATCATTGAGGACTTTTAGTTGATCTAAGTCGAGGTACAACATGGCGTGGACTCGACGATGGCTGTCCACTTCGCACAGTGCGGTCTTAAGCTCTAGTTCAAAATGGTTTCTGTTGTAAGTCCCCGTCAGTAAGTCATAGCGAGCTTGGTATTCCAATTTCTCGGAAAGCAGTTTGGTTTCGGTAATATCTTCGCCCACAATCAGTAGTTGCTCAGATTCACTCAGCGGACGAATATTCTCGCGCACCCAAACACGATGACCATTTGCATGACGATACTCGACTTCACGTCGCCAAACACCATGCACTTGCTGGTTGGGTTGCAATAACACTTGGCGAGGGAACAGCACTTTGTCATCAAAATAGAACTCCCTCAGGCGATGTCCGAGCATGTCCATCGGTTTGTAGCCAAGAAGTAGTTGAGCAAATCGATTCACTTCTTGAATTCGGTTATTACTATCAAGCGTCACCATCATCACTGGCTGCTGCTCGTAATAGTTGCGTAGAGTTGACTCACGTTGGTAGAGCTTGTCCTCCATCAATTTACGACTGGTAATATCGCGCGCTTCAAACAAGTATTGCTTATGATTCCCTACTTGCTGAGAAAAAGGCTTGAGCGAAACTTCTAATACCAAGGCGCCGTGTTCTTTACTCCAAATTTCAGCTTCAAACGTCGACACTTGATGGTGAGGCGCATGGAAATACTCCTCTAGCAGCGCTTGGGCTTTCTCACTCCAGTTGGGATGAAACCAAAGTGGTCGGTCTAAACGCAGTCCTTGGTGATAAAGTAAGGATTGAAGGTGATCGTTGCCCGATTTAAGCACACCGTTGGCATCCAAAATGCCCATATACTGCATGCTCTGATCGAAAATCGATTCTAGAATAGCCTGGCTTTCTCGCGCAGCGCTCTCACTTCGACGCATCCGCTGTAAATAATAACCCATCAGCAAAATGACCACCGACATCACCACAAACAGGCTACCAAACAGGCGAATTTCCTTGGCAAAACGTTCAGAAAGCTTCATTGGCTTATTAAAAAATACCGCAGAAACCTCTTGTTCAGCCCCCAATCCCCAACGCGCTACCGCTTGGTAATCGAGCTTTATTTCAGAATCACTTTTTTTCACCGCAGGCAGAGGCTGATCAGGGTTATCCAAAACGAATTCAAGCATCTCTGCACTCTCAATACCATGCCGATAACCACTTTGAATAACCCCTCCAACTGCGCCATGACCCAAACCAATGTCATGCACCATAAACAGCGGCGCGTTTGAGACTTTGTTGACACCAACCCAGTCACGCTCGCTGCCAACCATACCTTGTTTATCTCGGTAATAGGTCCAGAACAAGACGACTTTATCGGAACTCAGTTTTGCGACTTGTTGTTTTAGATCGATGATACTGTCTGGGACAACTTGTACAATTTTGTCTCGATATTGCGGGAACTTGAGGACAAAATTGTCGATTTGATAACGCAACACCTCACCGGTCACCGAGTGGTCACTGACGATGAGAACTTGTGTGTAGTTCGGATGTAAGCGCTCAATAAGAGCGAGATTCGCTTCCAAATCGACATCTTCCATGACTCCGGTTGCATTCAGAGAACGATGTAAAGAAGGATGGTAGTTATTAATGCCGTTAAATATAACTGGGGTGTCTTTGATGATTGGGGCTAAACGCTGCATGAGTTCAAGCGCATTGTTATCGCTCACTAAAATGGCATCGAATCGCTCTTTGCGTAATTTCGTAAGATATAAGGATTTTAGTTGTGCAAAAAACTGCTCACTCTGGTTACGTTTCGAGTCTAGATAGAGCACACGCATGTCCAGCGCTCGATCGCCCAGCTGTTGCTCGATGCCTCGCTGTATGGAGTCCGTCCAGAAAAAACCCTGATGATAGGAGTGCACGACCAACACCTTCGGATCTGAGGCCGTAGCAAACGCGCTCCAACATAGCGCGGCAATAACCAGAAAACGCTGCACATTATCTCCATAGCTCGGAGTTAACCCGCAGTTACTCCTGCCAAACCTTGTGAATCCTATCCGCTATGAGTATAAAAGGGAGGTAAAACTCTATCCCTAACGGAAATCATAGTATGAATGCGAGCCTGCCGAAACTCGACGACCTTGACCGCGCAATATTAAAAACACTGATGGCTGACGCCAGAACGCCCTACGCAGAAATGGCAAAGCAGTTCGATGTCAGCCCTGCCACTATCCATGTGCGTATCGAGAAGATGAAGTCGGCGGACATCATCGAAGGAACGGAGGTGATCATCAATACCAAAAAGCTTGGCTACGATGTGTGCTGCTTTATTGGTATTAACCTCAATGCAGCTCGTGATTACCACTCCGCGTTAGAAAAACTCAACGCGCTCGACGAAGTCGTTGAAGCTTACTACACCACGGGCGCGTATAACATATTCGTCAAATTGATGTGCAAATCGATTGAAGAGCTGCAATTTGTACTGATCGACAAGCTGCAAGCCATTGATGAGGTTCAGTCCACGGAGACATTGATATCGTTGCAGAACCCGATCAACCGCAACGTAAATCCGTAAAATTTTTTATAAAAACTGTACAAAAAAGGCCAACCGAACGGTTGGCCTTGATGTTTTTTGCTCAATTTACGCCGCAATACCCGAGTGGCGCAACAGTGCATCGATTTGTGGCTCGCGGCCACGGAAGCGCTTGAACAGCTCCATTGGCTCTTCACTGCCCCCCATTTCTAGGATGTTGTTCAGGAAGCTTAGACCCGTCTCTTTGTTGAAGATGCCTTCTTCTTCAAAGCGAGAATACGCGTCTGACGACAGCACTTCAGCCCACAGGTAGCTGTAGTAACCCGCACTGTAGCCACCAGCAAAAATATGGCCGAAGCTGTGTGAGAAACGCGCCCACTCAACCGCAGGAACTAC
This sequence comes from Vibrio sp. 2130-1, assembly GCF_033339515.1. Classification (NCBI taxonomy): domain Bacteria; kingdom Pseudomonadati; phylum Pseudomonadota; class Gammaproteobacteria; order Vibrionales; family Vibrionaceae; genus Vibrio; species Vibrio sp. 2130-1. The sequence goes on along the minus strand of NZ_JAWOUT010000006.1, from coordinate 43,693 downwards.
CGCGACTTTCTCTTTCACTTTCGCCAGAGTTTCCAGTACACGCGCACCCACTTCAGGGTCATATTCGGTGTGAAGCGTGAAGTCGAACAAGCCGAATTCTAGCTGACGCAAAATACCCATCGCAGATTGGAAGTTTTTCGCTGCGAGCATTTTGTCTAGCATCGCTTTAGGTAGCGGCTCACCTGTCTCATAGTGACCAGAAATGAACGCCAGCGCATCCTCTTCCCAACACCAGTTTTCTAGGAACTGACTTGGTAGCTCAACCGCATCCCAAGGCACGCCATTAATACCTGAAACAGCACCTGTATCAACTTGCGTCAACATGTGGTGGATTCCATGACCAAACTCATGGAATAGCGTCACGACTTCATCGTGCGTGAACAGTGCTGGTTTGTCGCCCACTGGACGGTTGAAGTTACACGTTAGATACGCAACCGGCGTTTGCAGCTCGCCAGATAGCGTAACGCGACGGCCACGACAATCATCCATCCACGCGCCGCCACGTTTGTGTTCACGTGCATAGAGATCTAGGTAGAAACTGCCACGGAGTGTGCCTTCAGCATCAAAGATATCGAAAAAGCGCACGGACTCATGCCAAGTGTCTACGCCTTCACGCTCAGTAACGGTCATGCCAAACACGCGGTTTAGCACTTCAAACAGACCGCTCACGACTTTTGACTCTGGGAAGTATGGGCGCAGTTCTTCATCCGAAATTTGGAACAGGTGCTGCTTTTGTTTCTCGCTGTAGTAAGCGATATCCCAAACGTTCAGCTCTTCAACACCAAACTCACTTTTCGCAAACTGACGTAACTCTTCGACTTCACGTTCACCTTGCGGTTTCGCTCGTGTCGCTAGGTCATTCAGGAAGCCCAGCACTTGATCCGGCGTTTCAGCCATCTTTGTTGCTAACGACTTTTCACTGTAAGTATTGAAACCTAGCATACGTGAAATTTCATGGCGCAGTTTTAGCTGCTCAGTAATGATTTCTGAGTTATCCCATTTGCCTGCGTTTGGACCTCGATCAGAAGCGCGCGTCACGTACGCTTCGTACACTTCTTTACGCAACTCTTGGTTATCGCAGTACGTCATGACAGGTAGGTAAGATGGGATATCTAGCGTAATGAGGTAACCATCTAACTCTTTTGCTTCTGCGGCAGCTTTCGCTGCTGCCAGCGCCGATTCTGGCATACCTGCTAGGTCTTTCTCGTCTGTGATGTGCTTGGTCCAACCCATGGTGGCATCCAGCACATTGTTAGAGAATTTAGAACTCAGCTCAGACATACGTTTGCTGATCTCGCCGTAACGGTGCTGCTCATCGGATGGCAAACCAATGCCTGATAACTCGAAATCACGCAGTGCATCAGTGATGGTTTTCTGCTGGGCACGAGTTAACGTTGCAAATTCTTCGCTCGCTTTGATGGTTTTGTACGCTTCGTACAACCCTTTGTGCTGACCAACCCAAGTGCCGTACTCTGACAAAATTGGTAGGCAACTTTCGTAAGCTTCACGTAGCTCTTCGCTGTTCACTACCGAGTTCATGTGACCCACTGGCGACCAGATGCGGCTTAAGCGATCATCCGCTTCTTCAATTGGCGCAATCACACTGTCCCAAGTTGGGTGAGCGTTGTCTTGTAGAACTTCATCGATTTTTGCTCGGCAGTCAGCAATCGCTTCCTCAACGGCAGGCTTGATGTGTTCTGGTTTAATTTGAGAAAACGGAGGTAGGTCCGTAAACGTCAGTAGAGGATTAGACATGAATAATTCCTTTTGTGTTTTGACTCTGTGATTGCCTGTCTATTTTGTGTAGATAGGCCAACTCAATGTACAGACGAGCCAGCAACATGGATTGGGGGAGCTCCGTTCCCTTTCTCTATGCCGCGATGACCATCATATAGTCAACCAGCGCTACTCTGTCCTTGAGTCTTGTTATACCTAAATGAAATTTCACACCCTTTTGAGTGCGAGAAACTCACCTAGTTCAATTCGATTACCAATAGTAAGTGTGGGTGACTTAAAGAAATTTCAATAGCGTCCCCTTATCAGAGGAACAGATTTGATTGGAAGTTCTACATCTTTAAGTTACTTGAGTATAATACCGCCATAGAGTGAAAATCACAGACCACACTCAACCAAAGAGTGTTTCGAGAGTTTAATTTGTTAAGTTACCGCCACAGCTTCCACGCTGGCAACCATGCCGACGTGGTCAAACACATCGTTCAAAGCCTCATTCTTGATGCGCTGAAACAAAAAGATAAGCCATTCGTTTATCACGATACCCACTCGGGTGTGGGCCGTTACGATCTGACTCACGAATGGTCTGAAAAAACGGGCGAATACAAACAAGGCATCGCACGTATTTGGGATAACCCAAGCATTCCCGAAGACATCAAAAGCTACATCGATGCCATTAAAGTGCTCAACAATGGCGAGAAGCTGCGTTACTACCCAGGCTCACCACGTGTGGCGCGCGCGCAAATCCGCCCACAAGATCGCATGGTGCTGACCGAGTTGCACCCGGCCGATCACCCATTGTTAGAGCAAGAATTCCATCGTGATCGCCAAGTGAGCATCTTCAAAGAAGACGGATTCCAACGCCTCAAAGCAAGCTTACCGCCACAAGAGCGTCGTGGTTTGGTGCTGATTGACCCACCATACGAACTCGCGAAAGAGTACCGCGATGTGGTGCGAGCGATTCATCAGAGCCATAAACGTTGGGCAACCGGTATCTACGCGATTTGGTACCCAGTGGTAAACCGCCACGACATCGAAGATATGATCGAAGGCTTGGAAGCACTGGGCATTCGTAAAATTCTGCAAATCGAGTTAGGTGTTGCACCAGATACCAACGAGCGCGGCATGACGGCATCCGGCATGATTGTGATTAACCCACCGTGGAAACTGGAAAGCCAGATGAAAGAGATTCTGCCATTCCTGCAAGACGCGATCGCACCAGCAACTGGCCACTGGAAAGTGGACTGGATTGTGCCAGAGTAAGCACTTCAGTACCGATATCTTCAAGCGCAACGATATTCTCGTTGCGCTTTTTTATGCTCTCACCTTCTCCCTCCAGTCGTGCTTATTCTTCTTTTTGTGCCTCTCATCGCTATTTGTCATAAGTATTGTCGCTTTTTCCCATTTAGGAATTAGTCGAATTCGATTTATGATAGTGGGATAACGGTGGCATTGAGTTCGGACAAGGTCATCCCAATCTATCTATGTACCAGATAAAATTTATAAGCTCTTGGAGAAAGTAATGGCGACTCATTTTGACTATATCTGTATCGGTGGCGGCAGTGGCGGCATCGCATCTGCAAACCGTGCGGCGATGTACGGCGCGAAAGTTGCGCTAATCGAAGCTCAAGACCTTGGCGGTACCTGTGTCAACGTAGGTTGTGTACCGAAAAAAGTAATGTGGCATGGCGCGCAAATCGCAGAAGCGATGAACCTGTACGCAGAAGATTACGGTTTTGATGTCGACGTGAAAGGTTTCGACTGGAGCAAACTGGTTGAGAGCCGTCAGGCGTACATTGGTCGTATTCACCAATCTTACGATCGCGTTCTAGGCAACAATAAAGTAAACGTGATTAAAGGCTTTGCTAAGTTTGTTGACGAAAAAACTGTCGAAGTAAACGGTGAACACTACACAGCAGATCACATCCTGATCGCGGTTGGTGGTCGTCCTACTATTCCAAACATTCCAGGCGCTGAATACGGCATCGATTCAAACGGCTTCTTCGACCTAGCAGAGCAACCAAAACGCGTTGCGGTTGTTGGCGCTGGCTACATCGCAGTTGAAATTGCTGGCGTACTGCACGCGCTAGGTACAGAAACGCACCTGTTCGTACGTAAAGAGTCACCACTGCGTAGCTTCGATCCAATGATCATCGATACGTTGGTTGAAGTGATGGACGCAGAAGGTCCAAAACTGCACACCCACTCTGTACCAAAAGAAGTGGTAAAAGAAGCCGATGGCAGCCTAACTCTGCACCTAGAAAACGGTGAAAGCCAAAACGTTGACCAACTGATTTGGGCAATCGGTCGTCACCCAGCGACAGACGCAATCAACCTAGCGTCAACCGGTGTGGCAACGAACGAAAAAGGCTACATCAAGGTAGACGAATACCAAGAAACCAACGTGAAAGGCATCTACTGTGTGGGTGACATCATGGAAGGCGGTATCGAACTAACACCAGTAGCAGTGAAAGCCGGTCGTCAACTTTCTGAGCGTCTTTTCAACAACAAACCAAACGCGAAGGTGGACTACGATTTGGTACCAACTGTGGTATTTAGCCACCCACCAATCGGCACTATCGGTCTTACAACGCAAGAAGCAGAAGAGAAGTACGGCAAAGACAACATCAAAGTCTACACATCTGGCTTTACGGCGATGTACACCGCTGTTACTAAGCACCGTCAACCATGTAAGATGAAGCTTGTATGTGCGGGCGAAGAAGAAACGGTTGTTGGCCTACACGGCATCGGTTTCACGGTAGATGAAATGATCCAAGGCTTCGGCGTAGCAATGAAGATGGGCGCAACCAAAGCAGACTTCGACTCTGTTGTGGCTATCCACCCGACGGGCTCAGAAGAGTTCGTAACGATGCGTTAATTGCGCGCTAATCGCATTGCTGATTTCAGCGAATCATTTGAAAAGGTCATCTTAGGATGACCTTCTTTTGTTATCCCATGCTTAACTCGCATTCTCTAATAATGTGCGAATAAACTCGGCTTTAATAGCACTCTCCTGCTTACCATCATGAATCAGACACAAGTCTGCACGCAGTGATTCTTTCAGCTTGATAAAACGAATCCCACGCCAATGATGCTGAGAAAACGTCGACGGCACCAACGTCACAGTATTGCTGTTTGCCACATACGCCATCAAGGTGCTTGGCTCCACCACTTGTTTACCAATATGGGGTGAAAAGCCTTCTTGCAGACAGGCATTGATGATGAAGTTTGCCGAGGCTGAATTTGCCAAACTCATAAACGCAAACTCACACGTCTTTAAATCTTGGAGCCGCAGCAAAGATTTGCTGGCTAACTCATGTTGCTCCGACATCGCCACCACAAACACATCTTTGCCCAAAGATACCGACTGATACGGATAAATGTTGAGTGCATCGGCAAAACGCACAATGCCCACATCAATTTTCTTCTCGCTCAGATGCTTCTTTTGCGTCTCTGGGTTGAGGTCAAAAATGTCGGCGTGATAAGTGCTATGCTCAGCATGGAAGCGCTGTAACAAACGATCAAATCCGCCCCAAAATGCACTACTTACCACACCAACTCGCAAGATATTTCTCTGGTTCAAACCCACTTGCTGCACTTGATTGAGCGAGACATCCAAGGTCTGAAAAATCAGTTGGCATTTGGACTCCAACAATCGCCCGGCCTCCGTCAGCATGACGTTTCTTGAATCACGCTCAAACAGTTTGACGTTAAGCACCTCTTCCAACTCTTTGATGCGATTGCTCAACGGCGAATTGGTGATATTGAGATTCTCGGCCGCCTTAGTGAAATGCTTGGTTTGTGCGACCTCGTAAAAGTAACGCAGCATCTTCAGCGTCACGCGCTCAAATGGTTCTGACTTCATGCATTGAGTCCTAGCGAATTTCATCATCCTCTTTTTAAGGATGATAGTAGCGAATAAAGCAAAGATAACCAGCGCAGAAAGTCACACAATGGAATCAACACACAACCAGAAGGTGACTAACATGAATCACGATCCAGTAATCGACGCGCTACAAACCATTCGCGAACGCAAACCAAACTTCCAACCTAAAGCGGCGTTTATTTTAGGCTCTGGCTTAGGCGTATTGGCAGACGAACTACAAGACAAAGTGGTCATTCCATACGAAGAGCTCGAAGGCTTTCCGGTTAGCACCGTGCAAGGCCACTCTGGTGAGTTGGTGCTTGGTACCATGGGCGGCGTAGACGTGGTGTGCATGAAAGGTCGCGGTCACTACTACGAACACGGCTCAATGAAGGTCATGACCACGCCCGTGCGCACCTTTAAAAAGCTAGGCTGTGAGTTTTTACTCGTCACCAACGCGGCAGGCTCACTTCGCCCTGAGCGTATTGATGTCGGCTCTCTGGTGGTATTTCATGACCACATCAATACCATGCCAGAATCGCCAATGCTCGGTCCGAATGATGAAGAGTACGGCCCGAGGTTCTTCAGCCTCGCCAATGCGTACGACAAAGACCTGCGCGCAGAAGCGTTTGAAGTTGGCAAAGCCAATGGCATTCACCTGAATGAAGGTGTGTTTGTCTCTTACACAGGCCCCAACTTTGAGACCGCAGCCGAAATCCGCATGATGCAAATCATCGGTGGTGATGTGGTGGGCATGTCGGTCGTGCCAGAAGTGATTTCTGCGGCGCATTGCGGCTTACCCGTATTGGCAGTGTGTGCGATCACCAACATGGCAGAAGGCTTGGGAGATGTAGAATTGTCTCACGCCCAAACATTGAAGTGCGCGAAGCTAGCCGAAGCAGATTTCATTCGCTTTATTAAGCGCTTTATGAAGCATCACTTCTAAAACCGTTTCATTCCCAAAAGCAAAAGGGTCATCAAGTAACTTGATGACCCTTTTTCGTATCACGTTTTCTAACGTTCGGGGGTATTTCGGGGCCGTTTGTGCGTTTTACTTAACTGCGCGAACCAATTCAGCAATGCCTTCCCAATCGCCGTTGTCCATCATTGCGGTTGGCACCATCCAAGTACCGCCACAAGCTACAACCGATTTCAGCGCTAGGTAATCTTCCACGTTGGATGGGCTTACGCCACCTGTTGGCATGAATTCCACTGGGTAAACCGCCGTGAGTGCTTTCAACATGTTTACGCCGCCTGATGGCTCAGCAGGGAAGAACTTCAACGTACGCAGACCCATTTCCATCGCTTGCTCAACCAAGCTTGGGTTGTTTACACCCGGTACGATAGTCACGCCACGTTGCTGACAGTATTTCACTGTGGTTGGGTTGAAGCCTGGGCTAACGATAAAGTCCACGCCCGCTTCGATGGCGATATCCACTTGTTCTGTGGTCAGAACGGTGCCCGCGCCAATCAACAGTTCTGGGTACGCTTCACGCATGATGCGAATCGACTCCGCCGCCGCTTCGGTGCGGAATGTCACTTCCGCACATGGTAAACCGTTTTCTACCAACACTTTTGCCAGTGGCAGAGCATGTGCTACGTCGTTGATTGCGATAACTGGGACGATTTTGATTTCTCTTAATCGTTGTTCAAGTGTTGTCATGGGGAACCTCTAAAGAATAAAGCTTAATGTTGCGACGATAATAAACGCGATACCGCCAAGTAACGTTTCCATTACCGTCCAAGTTTTTAATGTGGTTTTCTCATCCATCTCAAGCAGACGAGAGACCAACCAGAAACCAGAGTCATTGAAGTGAGACAGTACCGTTGCACCACCCGCAATCGCGATTACGATAAAGCAAAGGTCGAGTTCACTCAAACCTGTTGATGCTGCCACAACTGGCGCGATAAGAGCCGCCGTAGTGGTTAGCGCTACGGTTGCCGAGCCTTGAGCAACACGCAGACAGGTTGAAATCACAAACGCCGCCACAATCACAGGCATACCTGTGTCTGTAAGAACGTCAGCCAGTGCATCACCAATACCGCTTGAGCGCAGTACGCCGCCAAACATGCCACCTGCACCCGTGACTAGGATAACACCACAGATAGGAGCCAATGACTCACCACATAATTTTTCTAGTTTTGCCATGCCGTAGTCTTTGGCAAACACAGCCAGACAGACAATCAAAGTAATCAGCAACGCAACTGGGGTTTTACCTAGCATACGTAGGAACTCAACCAGTGCCGTTTTGCCATCAATCAAACCTGCAACCGCCAGTGTGTTCAATACCGTATCCAAACAGATTAGCAGGACTGGCAGCACAAGGATGGTCATAACCGTGCCAAATTTTGGTGCGTTGCGCTCATCCACCATCGCTTCGCCATTAAAGAAGGCTTTAGATAGTGGGATATCGAATTTTTTGCCCGCGTACAAACCAAATAGGTAAGCGCCAAGGTACCAAGTTGGAATAGCTACCAGAATACCCACCACCAATAGCAGACCGATGTTTGCGCCAAGGAATTCTGCCGCTGCAACCGGACCTGGGTGTGGTGGAACAAACGCGTGCATAACCGCAAAAGCACCGGCAGCAGGCAACGCGTATTTAATTGGTGAGCCACCAAAACGAGCCGCCACACTTAGGATGATTGGCATCATCACTACAAGGCCAGCATCGAAGAAGATTGGGAAGCCAAACAGTAATGAAGCGACGCCCAAAGCAAATGGTGCGCGCTCTTTACCAAAGCGACCAATCAAAGTGTCTGCCAGCACTTTCGCACCGCCAGTCACTTCAAGAATTTTACCGATCATCGCACCAAGACCAACCAGCAATGCCACGGAAGCCAGCGTGCCGCCGAAGCCGCCCATCATGGTCGATACGACTTTCTCTGAAGGAACGCCAGTGGCGATTGCCGTACCTAAACTCACCATAGTAAGGGAAGCAAAAGCATGGACTTTCAGTTTAATGATCAGAACGAGTAACGCTGCAATGGCAAGGCCTGCAATCGTCAGTAGGAACGTAGGATCTGGGGCTTGGGTTAATTGCTCCATAGGTTCACCTTTAAGAATTATTGTTTGTGTTATGGTTCACATTTATTTCAGTTACCGGTAACATGTTACCGATAACATGAATAAGATAAACCCATATTTTAAAGTGAATTCAAAAATTGAGATCACGCGCAAATTTGGTTATGAGGATAAGTTATGGCTGGTAGTAGTGTCATCGTTATGGGCGTTTGTGCTAGTGGTAAAAGCACAATTGGTGAGCATCTAGCGAAAAAGCTAGGGCGTAAATTCATTGATGGTGATGATCTTCATCCACGAGCGAACATTCAGAAAATGGCATCGGGCCAGCCTCTGAACGATGATGATCGCAAGCCATGGCTAGAACGCATTCGTGATGCGGCGTACAGCCTAGAAAGCAAAAACGAACACGGCATTATTGTCTGTTCAGCACTGAAAAAGATTTACCGCGATCAGATCCGCGAAGGTAACAACAACGTGACCTTCTTGTTCCTTGATGGCGATATGGAGTTGATCCTTAATCGCATGCGTATGCGCAAAGGCCACTTCATGAAAGAAAACATGGTGAAGAGCCAATTCGAGACACTAGAGCGCCCAGACAACGAGCCTCAAACTCTGATCGTCAGTATCGACGGAGACATCAGCGACGTGGTGGAACGCTCTGCTACTGAGCTAATCAAAATGCAAGCGATCGAGGTGGCGTAATGACTCACTCTGTTGTTATTGAGGTCACACAACGCTTGACCGAGCGCAGCCGCGAAGCGCGCGCTGCCTTTCTTGCTCGCACCGAAGTGCAAGCCGAAGCTGGCAAAGGCCGCGTTGGTTTATCTTGTGGTAACTTAGCCCATGCAGTCGCCGCTTCTTGCTCTTCTGAAAAGAAAAATATTCTCGATTTTACTCATGCCAATGTCGCGCTGATCAGCGCCTACAACGACATGTTGAGCGCCCACCAGCCGTACCAAGATTACCCAGTGCAAATCAAACAAGTGCTGGCGGACTACGGCCATACAGCGCAAGTCGCAGGTTGTGTGCCAGCGATGTGCGATGGGGTGACTCAAGGTCAAGCAGGCATGGATATGTCGCTGTTTTCACGTGACTTAATTGCGCAATCAACGGCGTTGTCTTTGAGTCACAATGTCTTTGATGCCACATTACTGCTTGGCATCTGTGACAAAATCGCCCCGGGGCAACTGATGGGCGCACTGTCTTACGCGCACCTGCCGACTGCGTTTGTACCAGCGGGTCTGATGGCTACGGGCATCAGCAACGAAGAGAAAGTCGACGTGCGCCAAAAATACGCAGCGGGTGAAGTCGGCAAAGACGCTCTGCTGGATATGGAGTGTCGCGCTTACCACTCTGCGGGGACGTGTACGTTTTACGGCACAGCCAACACCAACCAGTTAGTGTTCGAAGCCATGGGCTTAATGCTGCCAGGTTCGGCATTCATCCATCCCCATACCCAACTGCGTAAAGCGTTAACCGATCACGCGGCTCTGAAAATCGCCTCAATGACGGCGGGTTCTGCACACTTCCGTCCGTTGGCAGAAGTGGTCACAGAAAAGAGCTTGGTCAACGGCATCATCGCTCTACTCGCATCTGGCGGCAGTACCAATCACACCATTCATATGATCGCCGTGGCGCGTGCTGCTGGTATCTTGCTCACGTGGCAAGACATCAGCGATCTGTCGGATGTGGTTCCTTTGTTAGCTCGCGTTTACCCGAACGGCCCAGCCGATATGAACGCGTTCCAAGACGCGGGGGGCGTGCCCGCGTTATTGCACCGCTTGAACCAATCCGAGCTTTTGCATCGCGATGTGAGACCCGTGTTTGGTGAATTTGAAGACCAGATGACGCTACCGAGCCTTGTCGATGGCCAACTGACCTGGACATCGTGCCAAGGCAGCCAAGACGGTGACGTGATCGCCAAACCAGACGCCACATTCCAAAATACTGGCGGCACTCGCGTATTGACTGGCAACTTAGGCAAAGCCGTGGTGAAAGTGTCTGCGGTGAAAGAAGAGCAACGCGTGATTGTGGCACCAGCGATCGTATTCCAATGCCAACACGAAGTGGAGGCCGCGTACAAACGTGGCGACCTGAACAAAGACTGCATCGTTGTGGTCACACACAACGGCCCAGCGGCAAACGGCATGCCTGAACTGCACAAGCTGATGCCAATTTTAGGGAACGTGCAAAAAGCGGGCTTTAAAGTCGCGCTAGTGACGGACGGTCGTTTATCTGGTGCATCCGGTAAAATTCCGTCTGCGATTCACGTTTCTCCAGAAGCCATTCGTGGTGGCGCGATTGGTTTGGTGCGCAACGGTGATTTGATTCGTCTGGATTGCCAAACGGGTGAACTGAACAACTTAAGCGACACCACTGGTCGCGAGTTGATTCATTTCGATACCGAATCGACCCAACAAACTTGGGGACGAGGTCTGTTTAGCGTGATCCGCCAAAACGTATCGAGTGCAGAAGAAGGCGCAAGCTTTATTGTTTAAGGCGAGAAGAAAGACCTCGTCGTTCCGACGAGCCCAAGCAAGATCAGGAATTTAATATCAACGTGCTGTGAAGCCAGAGAAAACTCCTCTGCCACAGCACTTTTTGTTGGTAGATTCTGAATCACGCTCGTCCCTCGCTGTTCAGAATGACGAGCGTTGGGATTGGCCTCGGTTCTTTTTAAAAATGAATGAGTCCGTCATTCCGACGAGCCTAAGCAAGATTAGGAATCTACTATCAACGTGCTGTGAAGCAAGAGAAAATCCCCCTCTGTTACAGCACTTTTTGTTGGTAGATTCTGAATCACGCTCGTCCCTCACTATTAAGAATGACGAGCTTTGAGATTGGCCACCGCTATTTCTAAAAACGAATGAATCCGTCATTCCGACGAGCCTAGGCGAGATCAGGAATCTAATATCGACATGCTATGACGTCAGAGAAAACTCCTCTGCCACAGCACTTTTTTGTTAGTAGATTCTGAATCACGCTCGTCCCTCGCTGTTCAGAATGACGAGTTTTTGAGATTGGCCACCGCTCTTTCTAAAACGAATGAATCCGTCATTCCGACGAGCCTAGGCGAGATCAGGAATCTAATATCAACGTGCTGTGAAGCCAGAGAAAATCCCCTCTGCTACAGCACTTTTTGTTGGTAGATTCTGAATCACGCTCGTCCCTCGCTGTCCAGAATGACAAGCTTTAGGATTGGTCACTGCTCTTTCTAAAAAAATGAATCCGTCGTTCCGACGAGCCTAGGCGAGATCAGGAATCTAATATCAACGTGCTGTGAAGCCAGAGAAACCCCCTCTGCCACTGCACTTTTTGTTGGTAGATTCTGAATCACGCTCGTCCCTCGCTGTTCAGAATGACGAGCGTTGGGATTGGCCTCAGTTCTTTCTAAAAACGAATGAATCCGTCGTTCCGACGAGCCTAAGCGAGAGCAGGAATCCACTATCAACGTGCTGTGAATCCAGAGAAAACACCTCTGCCACAGCGCTTTTTGTTGGTAGATTCTGAATCACGCTCGTCCCTCGCTGTCCAGAATGACAAGCTTTAGGATTGGTCACTGCTCTTTCTAAAAACGAATGAATCCGTCATTCCGACGAGCCTAGGCGAGATCAGGAATCCACTATCAACGTGCTGTGAATCCAGAGAAAACACCTCTGCCACTGCACTTTTTGTTGGTAGATTCTGAATCACACTCGTTCCTCGCTGTTCAGAATGGCAAGCTTTAGGATTGGTCACTGCTCTTTCTAAAAAAATGAATCCGTCATTCCGACGAGCCTAGGCGAGATCAGGAATCCACTATCAACGTGCTGTGAATCCAGAGAAAACTCCTCTGCCACTGCACTTTTTGTTGGTAGATTCTGAATCTTGCTCGTCCCTCGCTGTTCAAAATGACGAACTTTAGGATTGGCCTCAGTTCTTTCTAAAAAACGAATGAATCCGTCATTCCGACGAGCCTAGGCGAGATCAGGAATCTACTATCAACATGCTGTGAAGCCAGAAAAAACACTTCTGCCACAGCACTTTTTGTTGGTAGATTCTGAATCACGCTCGTCTCTTGCTGCTCAGAATGACGATATCTAGCATTCAGTAAATTACATCAAGCGGTCTTCATCATTACGACCGCAGCAATCACCACAAAGATACCAAACCAGCCGATTGGCTTAAGTTTCTGCTTAAACAGCAAGGCTCCACCCACTGCGGTACCCAAGATACCGATCGCACCCCAAGAGGCATAAGCAATGGCTAAGTCGATCTCTTTCACCGCTTGTGCCAACAGCGTGAATGCTGTCAGTACCAACACAATCGCCGCAATGCCCCAGCCTTTATATTTAAAACCTTTTGAGCGTGTCAGCGCCATATTGGCCATGATATCGACCAAGGCAGCCATCACGACAAATCCAAATGACATCGTAAAAAATTGACTCATGATTCGCACCTTGTACTAGTAGAAAATGAACGTTCTTTTGCCGGTTTATCGGCGTTTTTCTTGGCGTTAGGTTGACCATGTGATTCCCCTAAGGTCACACACACAATGCCAACAACGGCTAACATCAAACCAAACAACTCTTGATGGTTTAAGTTGGCATCAAAGGCGATGATCGACACCACGGTGATCAACGAGATACCTAACCCTTCCCAGACAGCGTATGCCACACCGATAGATATTTTCTTCGCGGCAAACGCGAGAAAGTAGTAAGAGATTGCGATCAGCACATACATTACGATGTAGCCCCACCACCCGTGCCCTTGTCCGATAAGAGACATAGTGCTTGTGCCAGCTACTTCGGCAACGATGGCGAGCAATAAAAATAGACGTGCAACTAGCATGATTAATCCTCCATCAGAAATTAAAAAAATGCATAACGGAGAATGGTGAATGCCGCGTACCTGTATCGACATTCAAAAAGTTAAAAAGATAAAAATGAGCCACTTCTCCTGACTATTTGAGATAAGGTTAGCGCTGGGTAGGAAAAAGAGACAGGTAATTGAGATATTCATTTTTGAATATCTTAAGAAGTAAGTTGTCTATGTAATCACACAATATTGATAAGGTTAAAGCATCTACTCTCTCATTCAGCCGATGCCATAAGGTGACGTCATTGCGTAAAAATCAGCGGCGTATTGAGGGTTTGTCGCACCACTTTATGCAGGTGTCTGTGCAAAGGATGGTTGCGGTTGGTTTGAAGGAAACCGCCAGAGACAACAAACTGGCTAAACTCACGATTAACGGGTGGCATTGCGTAAGAGGCGAGTTCTGGCATCAACAATGCCGAGCTTTGACTGGCATACATAATCGCGTCGGTTTCTTGCAACATTTGGCAAGCCAAACGCAAATTATAGGACTTCAGTAACACTACTGGCTCATAACCCATGCGTCGATACTCGGACTCCACGGTACAAAGCGGTTTATATGACGCAGGCGCAGGCAAAGAGACGAGTGGTAGTTTGGACACCGTGTCCCAATCATTGCTGACTTTCGACAACGTTGGGTGGTTTTTGCGCGCCAAAATCACTCGTTTTTCAACGAATAACGGGCGCATGTAAATGTCTTTCGACAGCTCGGTCTCTTGGTCAAGAATGCAGTAATCGTGCTCGCCTTCTAACATTTCATCGTGCGAGTAAGTATTCCAGCTGGAAAAGGCAAAGTGCGCTTTGGGAAAGGCTCGATGACAACCAGTGAGCAGTCGCTGCCCTTGTTCATCCATCAAATAAGGGTCAGTTACAATCGCAATCTGCCCTTGGTATTGCAGTGGGTCGAACACTTCAAATTCTTGCACCACTTTTTCCAGTGGCGCAACCATATTGTCGAACTCGGCGGCGAGACGAATCGCCATGGGTGATGGCTCTACCCCATGTGCTTTACGCACAAAAAGCGGGTCATCAAACACTTGCTTCAACTTCATCACACCGCGGCTGGCGCTCGGTTGAGAAATGCCAAGCTGCATTGCGGCCAGCTTGATGCTGCGGTTTTCCACCACGGCTTTTAATAAACGCATTAAGTTGAGATCCAATGCATCCAGCTGATGTGCCATACCCTAACCTACCAATACCATTGATGAGCGAATACAAAGAGCAGTTAACAATTAGTTAAACACTCTCTCCCGACGTGATCTGATACCCCATATCGAAGACTTTTTCTTCTTGCGTTTCGCCTTTCAGGCGCGCAATTAATAGCTCTGCGCTCTTTACACCAATTTGGAAACGCGGCGTATCAACGCTGGTCAGTTTCGGGCTGATGGTTTGACCGATATCCAGCGCGTTATAGCCCGCCACTGCCAATTTCTGTGGAACTTGAATGCCACGTTGCTGCGCACTCAGCATGGTGCCAATTGCGATGTCATCGTTGGTACAGAACACCCCATCGAGCGTTGGGTGCGTTTCCAGTGCGCGTTCGAGCAAATCATGCGCTAAAGAAAAACTAGAATGATCACCAGTTAATACATGTTTGGGTTCTAGCCCTGCTTCTGTCATCGCGCGATCGTAACCTTGCATCCGCAATTTGGTTCGCGTATCCAGACGCGCGCCAAAATAGACGATTGTACGCTTCCCCGTATCTAGCATCTGCTTAACCACGGTGTACGACGCATCTTCATGATCGAGTCCAACCGCCATATCAATCGGCTCCGATGGCAGTTCCATGGTTTCGACCACCGGAATGCCCGCATTTTTGATCATCTGTAATGTACGCGGCGTGTGATGGCTTTCAGTTAGAATAAGCCCATCGACTTGATAAGAGAGTAATGACGCGATCTTGCGCTCTTCTTCAAGCTCATCGTAGCTAAAATGCGCTAAAAGCGTCTCATAGCCATTGGCTTTGGTCACCATCTCTATGCCCTGAACAAAGGAAGCAAAAATTTGGTTGGACAAAGACGGCAGTAAAATACCAATGGCTTTACTGGAGGACTTTGACAACATCGCCGGTGCACGGTTTTCGATGTAACCCATCTCTTCAATCGCAGTCGCAATCTTGGCCCGAGTCTTTTCTGCCACCGATTCAGGGTTACGCATATAGCGTGAAACGGTCATCTTCGTGACGCCAACCTGGTCTGCGACATCCTGCAATGTCGTACGAGTTTTCTTATTCTGTTGAGCCATAAATATGTGATTTATCAGTAATGTTACAAGTAACATTATGACGAATAGACTCTCTGCCGACAAGCTCAGTGAAAATAATTCGCAAAATCATGACGTTATTACTCCACTAGCCATCAAATTGCGTTTCATGGATTGTGAATCAAAACCGAATAAATAAATGACATTTATATCAAAGTTCTTATAAAATGCCGTACCTAAAAGAATAAGACATTAGTCACAGTGCAGTTAGGCTCTAGCGAAACCCAGATTTACTACCACCTGCTTGATCTGGACGACTCCCAAAAGCAGCAATACCTCCAAGCATTGCAACGAAGTCAACCTGAGCTGTATCGACAACTCGTTCCTCTTTTAGCCAACGAGACACCGGAAGAACAACTAACGCAGTTACTTTATTTTGGTGCTCATCAGGCTACGAACCAAGACGTCGATCTAAGCGGAGAAATCATCAGTAAGTACCGCCTAACTCATGAGTTGGGGCGTGGTGGCATGGGTGTCGTATACGCCGCTCTACGTGCAGATGAAACGTTCGAGCAAGATCTGGCTATCAAGTTTATTCAAAGCAATTTGAGCAATGTGTTAGGGCAACGCGCACTCTTCGATGAAGCTCAACTTCTCGCGCGTCTAAACCATCCTTACATCGCGAAAGTGTTTGACGGCGGTCTCCATCAAGATTCGGTTTACATCGTGATGGAGCGGGTGTTTGGTCAAACTTTGGATGAGTATCTATCTGAAAATAAGCTAGAAAAAACGGAGAAGCTGCTGTTGTTTAAGCAGATCTGCCAGGCGATGGAGCACGCCCACCAGCACCAGGTTTTGCATGCCGATCTAAAACCAGAAAATATACTGATTGATCGTAGCAAGCGTCCCAAGCTGCTTGACTTCAACTTGACTCAAAAAGCGCACTCCAACCGAGAACATTCACCCTCAGCGCTGATTGCGTTTAGCCAAAATTTTGCCAGCCCAGAGCAGCAAGCAGGACAGGTTCTAACAGAGCAAAGCGACGTGTACTCCTTAGGCAAAATTCTCGCTTTGATGTTTCCATCACCAACAATTTGGTCTGATGTTTACTGGGTGATAAGACGCGCAACGCGTCCTGCCACTCAAATGCGATATATCAATGTTCGAGCATTGCGCATTGATATCGAACGAATTATCGAACGCCGTCCAATCGAGCAGAAAAAAAACTGGCCATTGTATAGCGCCTTTCGCTTGGTACAACGACGTCCCCTTGCTTCGGTATTGTCAGGCATCATTGTGCTCTCTGGTGTGTTATTTGGCAGCGCCATGATGCAAAAGAATATCCAGCTGCAACAAGAGAAGAAGATTGCAGAAGATATGATGTACGAAATGACTCGCCTCATCTTCCACGCGAAGGGGCAAAATGTCGAACATCTCTCAGTGAACTCCATGATGGAGTTAACACGAAGGCGGATACTCTCTAACCCAGATATCCCCAAACATATAAAACAAAAAATGTTGTTGGCGATGATGACACCAGTGCCAGAGAAGCACCTAACTACACCAATGAGTTGTCAGCCAAATTGTGCGTCTAAGGACAGCACCAACCAATAAGGCTTAAAACAAGATGTATACACGTTCAGTGGTATTTTGGCTGTCTGCATTGACGGCTACGTCCACGTTGGCAGCAGACGTTTCAGTTGCCACTTCACACCCACCAGCTTCAACCTTGAAGCAAGGCTACTTTATCGACGCCCCAGTGACTGGCCTGTATTACAAAACCAGTTCCAATATCACTGGCGTCACTCAGCAAGGAGCATTTCATTACCAACCCGGTGATGTAATTAGCTTCTTCCTTGGTAACGATGATAAAGGTTATCTGCTGACGACCTTATCAAGCCAAGAAGTGCTGACGCCGACGATGGCGACAACCAAACCTAGCCGCAGCATCAATATGACGCGTCTGCTGCTTTCTCTCGACAGCACGCCTGAGAATCGTGAGGAAATTGTCCTAGCAAACCGTGTGCTGTCTGATCCTCACTTTCAAAGCCAGCTCAAAGGCCTTGATCTCAATTACCTGGATGACGCTAAACGCTACCTCAATCTCGATTGGGTATCTGTCAATGAGGCGATTGAGCACCTAAACGAAAGCCAGCAGTACATTGAAAAAAACTTTTCCTCTGATGAGATCATTTTTGAACCTCGCGACATGACGTTCAAAAACATCGTCATCAAAAAGAAGGATTGGCAAGGCCGCGCTTGTGCTTACGATCTACGCTATCAGCATCATCCCAAATATCGTCCTCCTATTGGTGAAACTCGATTCACCATCACCAAAGACTCATTGATTGAACACCCAAGCGTTGGCGACCATTTTCAAGGCTGCTTCCTCTCGATGAAGCGCCCTATCACGGAAGATGTCGTCGAACCGATAAGCAAGTTTGCGGATTGGTTGAATATCGTTGGTTGTTCAATCACAGGGTGCACCCGCAACGACTTGAATGGCTTTTCTCTCGAAGACTTCGATGATGAAGGCGACTGGAAGTACCGCTCCGTTGCCCTCAATTTTGATCCGAGCACCGAGTTATTGATGGAAAAAGTACAAGGTCTCGGGCGTAAAAAAAACATCCAACACAATAACCGCACAGAAATGCTCTGGTTTACGTATCCCAATACTAGCGAACACGATATTGACTACCTCGGTGTGTGGCAGCAAACCGAATACCACCAACAGTCCATGACACAATCGTGCCTATTGATGCGCCATCAACAAGTCATGCGACTGCCGCAAAATACGGACACCTGCCCAACCGATATAAGCCTGTACACCCAAGATGTTACCCGCGAATTTTCCGACATGTGGTGGGTCAACAATAGCGCCCCCAAAGCCGAACTCGCGCAAATGAACGTCATGGTACGTTGGTCAACAACCCCATCCGAAATCAATTACACCACCTGGGAATACTTGCCAGCTGGTGCAACTTGGGAGCAAGGCATTTTATATCGCTATCAACAAAATGTTCTGCGCAACCAAGACGGCTCTGATCGCATTGAAACCCACACCATTTCTGAATTTGTCAAAGTGAGCGAGGATGTATAACCATGGCAACAGCAGTAGCACTGACACAAATCATTCAACAATGGCAATCTGGTGATAAACGAGCTGAGAGCGAGCTCTATCAGTTTGCTTATTTACAGTTGCGTAAGATCGCCCAACACGAGCGTGAACGAAATGCAGAAAAGTACGGCACCGACAACAAAGTACTGGCAGACAGCGTCAACAGCACCACGGCATTAATTCATGATGCTTACCTGAAAATGTCCAACTGCGACATGAGTGAAATTGAAACAAAACGTGATTTCTTTTTGATGGCCGCCAAAGTGATGCGTCAAATCTTGATCGACAACGCACGCTCGCACCAAGCACAAAAGCGTCAACACATTACATTGATGAGAGATGAAGAAGATCGTTTCGAGCAATTGATTATCATGGATAAAGCTCTGGATAGTTTCAGTAGCCGCTATCCACGCCAATCGAGCGCACTCAAACTCAAGTATTTAATGGGCATGAAAAACCAAGAAATCAGTGAGCTACTCGAGTGCAGCGCAAGCCTGATAGAGAAAGATCTCAAATTCTCTCGCAGTTGGCTGCAATCACGAATGGCGCACACGTAATCATGAACAAAAAGCTTTGGATAATCGGCGCAGTATGCGTCGGTTTGTTTGGTATTTACTTCATTTCAAACGAACACAATTTGGCATCTGTAAAAGACTCGTCAGACAACGCCGACAAGTCAACCCAGCAAGCACATCGTCAATATGAGCGCACATCTTTAGTTGAAGTAAAGCAAGCGTTGACAGGTTCTGCGTTGGATCGCACTCATAAAAAAGCGGGAGATGACGCATTTAACTCCGCCCTTTTAGGACAACCAGGCCCTGTTACGAATCCATTTCATACCACAGAAGACAACACTTTTTACGAGTCAGCATTGGGTGATAAGAACAGCCGACCACAAGAGGACCCATCAGAGAATAATAAACCCATCATCAACCTCACTGTGGAACAGCAGCTACAAACCATTATTTATGCTTGGGAGCTGAAACAAAACTCTCCGGTGAGTTATTCGCTCAACCTTAACCAGCTTTTTGAAGACCCAGATGGCGATCTCCTCACCACTCAGATTTGGCTTGAAAACGCCAATGGGTTAAGAGTCCTCAACCAAGGACAAATGATGGTGCAAGGAGCGCCTGAGGAAATAAAAACCACCACATATTTGGCGGTAGCAGCGCGCGATGATTATCACGGTAATAGCGATCATGCATGGGTCACAACGCGCTTTGAGTTACCCGTTATCACACCCGATCAAAATGACACAGAACACCCGTTAGTTGGCGATGTAGTTTATCGCCTAGAGACGACACAAAATCTTGCTGGTATCGCGTACGCGTATGAAGTGGTGTATTGCGAGGCCTTTCAGTTTGAGGGGGGCGAAGTAAGTTATGCCGCCTCACACAACAAACGCCAGTGTCCTGAAAAGGGAGACTTGAAAAAAGTGGGCAAGTACAAAATCAGTGATGACTCGTTGATCGTTTATGTCCAAGGTGTACGCCAAATTTGGACCATCAAAAAAGAATACCCATCTCAGGTTCATGAAGATACTCGGAACTACTTCACCACCGTGTTTGATGGTAAACAATTCGAAAGCTACACCATGCAAAAAAACAAGCAATCGATGGAAAAACGCATCAATGTCCACACTGGTGAGTACGAATATCAAGGAACGTTGTTTGACTACCTCTTTCCCATTTCAGGAGGGGGTTACATAAACGGGACTGCTAGCAACTACATATTTGATAGAAGTGTTCAGGGTAACGAACCAGTGCACAAGCTGGACTCTGATCTCAATATGAAATCAAATCAACATGACCTATTTTGTCATGATTATTTATTTTACTGGTACAGCTCTATCGTAGCGGGGCGAGGCGAGTTTACCGATATTATCTCTAGCTCAATGGATTTTGACGGCGTAAATCCAATACATTGTGCTGAATGGCCAGATGATTACTGGCAACGAACATTTATGTTTTACAACCTTGAATACACAGATTACGACATATTCATTCCAGGCGAAGTCTACAGTTATGTGCTTAAACCTCATCCTCAATTTGCTGATCGCGTTGAGGAGTTTAAGATCAACATGATTTATCACGCCCCAGCCCTTACTAACACCCAATAAACCTTTATTTACAGATGGTTATTTTGACAAAACAATCATCCCAAAAACAAAACTGGAACCGTGATCAAATTATCAATTTTCCACCATAGACAAAAAATAGAAATAAATTTTACGGGTTTTGTGCGGTTTTTCGTGTCTTGAACCTAGGCTCAATAGTCATTAAAAAGACACCACTCTCTTCAATCTCACTAGTGAGATTGAAAGATAAAAACAATAAAAAAGCGACTTTCTCATTCGGAAACGAAACAAGGACAAATGAATAATGAATAAGGTGAGTTTATTAGCAGCGTCAGTGGCTATCGCTCTTACTGGCTGTGGCGGTTCAGATGGTGGTTCAAGCAGTGCTAACAACGGTGTTGTGATCACAGGCTTTGACGGCTACTTCAAACATGCAGTTGTTTTTGAAGATACGAACAACAACGGCCAATGGGACACTCAAGAAACACTCCTTGGTCTGACCGATGAGAAAGGTCAGCTTAAATTGGATGCCAAACCAGAAAACACTCTAGCACTGCAGACCATTACACCAAACGGTGCAAAGCAGAAACAGCTTATCGCTTTGGATTCTAAAGAGTACGCTGGCAAATACACGGTTGATATGGATCATCCAGGCCAAGCCATGGCCCACGAAATCGTGTTCCGTGCACCAACATCGTCAAACGTGATTTCACCTATCACAGACCTTGTTGCGATTGAAATGGCAAAAGATCCAGCCATTAGTGAAGAAGATGCGAAAGCGAAAGTAAACCAAGCGCTAGGAGGCTCAGAAGAAGCACCAATTGATCTGTACAGTGATTTTGTTGAAGGTGCGACAAAAAACGCCGAACTACATAAAACCGCTCAGATTCTGACCGACTCGAAAGCACAAAACCCAACGAACTACGAGAAAAAAGCCACGGAGTTTGCTCAAGCGGCAAACCAAGAAGTGGAACGTCTTGTTGCATCTGGCGAAAACATCAATGACCCAAATCTACGTCCAATCATCACTGACGCGACCCCAGACAGCGACACCTTAGCACCTGAAACGGCAGTTAATAACAAGCTAACCATAAACAAAATCGTCGAAAAGGCAGCTAAAGATAAGCTAGAAAAACTACCAAAAATCGTACAAGGCGTGGACTTTGATGGCTTAGAGCTAGACATTGAAGGTCTATTTGCAGACAAAGACCAAAACCTTGTGACAACCAAACTGACGCACAGCTTTGCAGGCACAGGCATTGAAGTTGTGCAAACTGGCAACCTGATTGTTCTACATCCAACTGCAATCGTAGAGAAAGCTGGTGATTTTGAGATTGTTCTAACGGCGCAAGACATTGATTCGTCAGGTAAGGTTTTGGGTACGGTAAGCACCGTATTTCAGTTCGAAATCGAATCGGCAAACTTACCACCAATGGTTGTAGAAACAGAACAAGCGCGTCTGCAGTCCATCGTTGATGGTTGGTACCTACAACAAGGTGAAGTGTTTGAACAAACACTCGATATTTCTGGTTTGTTCCAAGATAAAGACGGTCAAATTACCGACTACTCAGCGGACTATGTAGACATTGAAGGTCTAACAGTATCTGAGGATGGTAATGCAATTATCACCATTAAAGGCACACCAACAAAAGCAGGTGAAGCTGGAGCAGTACTTGCGATTAGCGCAACAGATGGCCATACCGCGGTACAAATTGCGCTCAGCATGCCAACGGTTATCGAAGGCGTCACGCCACCACCAGTAGTACCGACTTTGGGCTTCACTCACGAGCACTTCAACGGTCAAGAATGGAAAATGGGTAGCTTTGCACAGAAAGATGGTGAAATTGGCTACGCCATGTTGATGCAAGATTCTGAAGGCCTACTATTCTGCTGGGGTTCAAACCACGATGAGATGAATCAAGAGTACAAAGCGAACATCAGTGACTTCCTAAAAGACACATGGGAACACGATGCTTACGCCATTCTTGCCGATCTGGACCAACAAACTGGTTACACAGAATACAACAATAAAGACTGTAACGACGTTGAGTTGAAAGACGGCAAGCTATACAACAGCTACGGCGACGAGTATGAAATGTTGTACCAGCACAAAACCGAGCATAACGGCACTCAAATGATCGTTAAAATCTCAGATGATGAGCTGTTCTGGATGGATTCAAGCAATACCCCATTCGCAGAATCACTTTCGGTTGCAGAACACATCAAACAAGGCACGGTAGAGCATGACTTGATGGTAGAAAGTAATGGCACAGGCGACGACACAGTCCTGAAATACTCGTCAGGTGCGTACGAATACGACACTGATACTTACAACTACACTTCGTTCATGCCAACAGGATTCCAAACTCCAGGTAATTGGGAAATCCAGAATGCTGAAGACCGTGAACTGCTGATTCTAGAAGAAACAGGCTCAGAGTCAGATTACAAAACTCGTCATCGTTACATTAACCGCGATTTTGGTGATTTTTATATCGGTATTCGTTGGAGTAAAGAACAAAACGGTCATGAATCCGCGCCGGAATATGGTCTGTACTCTAACAGCAAAGAAGCCATGACAAGCATCGCGAGTTCACTACCGATTTTGGAGCCTGGTGATGATGACTAAAGCAACCATCGTTAACCCTTGCTGTGATAGCGTGCATTTGCGTAGAAGACGCAGAACACTTTGGGAACGATTGGTCGGCATCAAAGAAGTGTATATCTGCTCTAACTGTCACAAAGAAACGCCACTCAAATAGCGATAATATTTGAGACCGCAAAAAGCCCCGAACTCGGGGCTTTCTTCTATATTTTGACCGCAATATCTGAGTCGTTATTTCACGCACACCACGTTCAATAATGAGGTTCCGGTGAGCTGATTGGGCTCACGATCGGCGAACAAACCTTTCTTATCTTTGCCCCAATACGGCAGTTGCAGTGGCCATTGATTTTTTTCCATCACCCCAGACGCCCTCAGCGCTTTAAACTCTGCAGGGTTGGCTAAGCTCATACCCAGTTGCTGACATACTTTGTGCGAGTTTTCGTAGTTGAGGCGGTTCCACGGCTTACCATGTTCCATGTAAAACTGATTATGGTGATCGAGTAAATATGGGATCACGTACGTTTTGCCCTGTACTGAAGTTCTCAACCGAACTTCAATGTCATCATTTCCAGTGACAATTGGCTTCGCTTTGGTCTTAGCAACAGGCTTAGACGAAGAGCTATCACGTGAACTTTTTGCCTTGGTATCTGGCTTCTCTGCCCGCGCTTTAAAGGCGTCGGTATCAGCTCGCACAGCAGGAACTGGCGCGGGTTTCGGGGTCACCGTCGGTGTTGGCTTAACCGAAGATGCGGCTGATTTCGACGATACAGTAGATTTAGGTGTAGGTGGTGTTACTGGTTGTTTCGTCCCTTTCCCAACCACTCGGATGAACGCCTCTTTGTAATTCGACAAGGTTTTGACTCCTCGTAAGTCATCCCTCGCATCAGACAATGCCTTGTAAGGTCCAATCAAACAGCGATAGCCTTTGGATTCAGGCTTCATCCATACGTCAGTCGTGATTTTACTATAGAGAGGCTTAGCTTTCGCGAGAGACATAGGCTTGGGTAGCAATCCGCATTGAATCCAGTAAAGGTAGTTGCCCCCCTGCGGCACTTTCTTTCCCCATACTCCGTTACCAATTGGGCACGTTTTCTCAAGCATCGGTAATTCTTTCTCGCTGGCTTGAGTGGCTTGGCAAAGGAACTCCTCCGCCGATACTGGGCTAGAAAACTGGGCGCATACCAGCAACAAGCCGAAAGCTAGGCTTGCTTGGAAGATACGAGATGGGTGTTGTGCCTTCTTCATTTCCATACACTTCACTCTAAATTAGTGGGTAAGGTCATCATGGCGGAAAAGCGCCAAAAAAATGTGAACAAAGAATAACTAGCAAAAAAAGAGCCGGAATTTGCATCCGGCTCTCAGTTTAGGAAGGAATTAAGTGAATTTACAACGCTTGGTGGGAAAATTCTTATCCTTTGTACAGTTTCGGGTTGAATACATCACGTAGCCAGTCGCCCAACAGGTTGATAACCAAAACCAATGTTACTAGCACGATGCCAGGGAAAGCAGTAATCCACCATGCACCAGAGAAGATGTAGTTAAAGCCGATGCTGATTAGCGCACCCAGAGACGGCTGATCGACTGGCAGACCTAAGCCTAGGAATGACAGCGCCGCTTCCGACATGATCGCGTTCGCTACCTGTACCGTCGAGATAACCAAGATTGGCGATAGACAGTTCGGCAGAATGTGACGGAACATGATTCGCGGAGCTTTAAAGCCCATCACACGCGCCGCTTCGACGTATTCTTTCTTCTTCTCTGCCAATACCGAGGCACGAATAGTACGTGCGTATTGCGGCCATTCTGCCACACCGATGATCACCACCAGCATGACCACCGCATATTGGCTGTAAAAATCACTGCCAAAGCTGGCTTTGAAGATAGCTGACACGATGATCGCGACCATCATGGTCGAGAACGACAACTGTACGTCTGCAAAACGCATCAAGAAGCTATCGATACGGCCGCCGAAATAACCCGCCGACAAACCAATGATGATACCCAGTACCAACTGAAGACCAACCGCCAGGAAGCCGATGGTTAGAGACAGACGAGAGCCGTAAAGAATGGTCGATAAAATATCGCGACCTTGCTCGTCAGTACCCAACACAAAGCGCTCATCGCCATCTTCCATCCACGAAGGTGGCAACTCAGAATCCATGATGTCGATAGACGTCAGATCGTACGGGTCTGTTGGCGCAAGAATCGGTGCAGCCAATGCCAATACTAAGAACATCATAAAGACGGTAAAACTCGCCATCGCCACTTTGTCGCGTTTGAAGTAATACAGAAAATCTGACTCTTTGAAACGCTGCCACGCTGATGGAGCAGGAGCTGGTGTTAAATTTGATTGGCTCATGATTAAGCTCCTTTTCCAGTTAGGTTCACAGTTGGGTTGATGATGCCGTACAGCAAGTCAACGATGGTATTGGTTACCACGAAGATCAGACCAACAAAGATAACGTAGGCAGTGATCAGCGGTGTATCTACACGGTTGATTGCCTCTAGGAAAAGGAAGCCAGTGCCCGGCCATTGGAACACGGTTTCAGTAAGAATGGTGTAGGCCACCATGGTACCAATCTGCACGCCACCTACCGTCAATACTGGTAGCATGGTGTTCTTAAGTGCATGTTGGTAATAAATCTTTTGTAAGTTCAAACCTTTTGCTTTGGCGAACTTAATGTATTCCGAACTCAGAACTTCCAGCATTTCTGAACGCACCAAGCGGATGAACAACGGCAACATGATAGACGCTAGCGCAATACAAGGTAGGATGAGGTGCTTGATACCATCAATGGTAAAGAAGCCAGATTCCCAACCGAGCACATTAGCGGTCTCGCCCCGCCCGTAGGAAGGCAGCCAACCGAGTTCTATGGAGAAGACATACATCAGCATGATTGCGGTTAAGAACACCGGAATCGAGATACCGACACTGCTCATCGCCATGACAAATTTGGTAAAAACACTCTTAGGATGAATCGCAGAGTACACCCCAAGCGGAATAGAGAAAACAATGATGATAAGCGTCGCGCCAAACACGAGCTCTAATGTAGCTACCAGCTTGTCGAGAATCACCTCAACCGCAGGTCGCTTGAAAAAATATGAGGTACCCAAATCACCTTGCAGTGCATTACCCACAAAGCGCGTGTACTTTGTGATAAAGGGATCGTTCAGGCCCAAGTCGTCGCGTAGCGCTTGACGCTCCGATTCCGAAACCGACTGACCTACAAGCTCACGCAGCGGATCACCCAGGTTGTCCTGAATGGCAAACGCCACCAAACTGATCACAAACATCACTATCAGTGCCTGAAACAGGCGCTTGACCAGAAACGAAAACATTCCTTGCCCCTTAACTATCCATAGATCTCTAAATTAGAGAGAAAATTCAGTCTAAATAACCAACTCAATCCGACTGAAACAAAACTGAGTCGAGTGCTTTAAGTTGAGGAGGGAAATCCATCCCTCCTCAAAGTCGACTAACCGTGATTATTCAACCACTAGGTCACCGAAGTAAGGCATTACCATTGGGTTAACGATATCTGCCGCTTTCACGTTAGACTTCGCGCCCCATGCTTCACTTTGCCAGTGTAGCGGTACGAATGCTGCGTCGTTGTATAGTGTCGCTTCTACGCCCTTCAGCATTTCTGCACGTTTCGCAGGGTCCGTCTCTACGTTCGCAGCTTCAACCACTTTGTCCATTTCTGGGTTTGAGTAGTAACCACAGTTGTACTGACCACGACCGGTTTCTTCGTTACGAGTCATGGTTAGGAACTCGTTGAAGTTCGCTGAGTCTTCTGTATCTGAGTGCCAACCGATCATCAGCATGTCTGCCGCACACTTGTCGAACTCAGGCCAGTACTGCGCTTTTGGCATGGTCTTCAGATCAACCTTGATACCGATCTTAGACAACATTGCTGCAGCCGCTTGTGCTACTTTCGCATCGTTCACGTAACGGTTGTTTGGTGCGATCATAGTTAGCGTCAGGCCATTTTCGTAACCCGCTTCTTTCATCAGCTCTTTCGCTTTCTTCAAATCGTAGCGAGGAACCAGTTTGTCATCGTGACCCACGTAACCTGCCGGGCTTTGCTGACCAGCGGCCGTTGCGAAGCCTTTCATGATTTTCTTCACGATACCTTCGTTATTGATTGCGTGAACAATCGCTTGGCGAACGCGAACGTCTTTCAATGCTTCGTTGCTGTTTTGGTTTAGTTGGAACGTGATGATACGAGTACCAGGTAGCGTAACTAGGTCGATGCCGTCAGCATCTTCAACGCGTTTGTGGTCGTTTGGCGCTACAGGGTGAATCATGTCAACACCGCCAGAAAGCAGCGCTGCTACACGAGTTGCGTCTTCTTTGATTGGCACAAGTGTTAGCTTATCAACATTACCTTTCGACTCTTTGTCCCAGTAATCTTTAAAGCGTTCAAATTCCACTTTTACGCCCTGCTCACGTGAAGTCACAATGAATGGACCCGTGCCAGATACGTTAGTCGATGCAAATGAGTTACCGTGCTTCACTAACTCAGACTTATCTTTGCCGTCCGCAGTTTTGCCAGTGTAGAACTTGCTGTCCATTGGGAAAATGTACGTTGCGGTTTGCAACACTAGTGGGTAAGGACCTTTAGTTACAAGATCGAACGTGTTGTCGTCAACTTTGACGATTTTTTCGTACGGGTCGAAGATGTTTTTAAAGTCAGGAGAGCTTTGTAAACGCTGGAACGTCCACACGACGTCGTCAGCCGTTAGAGTATTGCCAGAATGGAATTTCACACCTTCACGTAGTTTGAAACGAACAGTCGTATCGTTAATACGTTCCCAGCTTTCTGCTAGGCGAGGCTCGAAATCCATTTTTTGAGTAAAGCGAACCAACGGATCAAATACCATGTGTGACATTTGCAGTGTGCCACCTGATAGCTGCTCATGTGGGTCAAGCGATACTGGGTCAGCTGCATAGCCAACTTTGATATCTGCTGCCATTGCGTTAAAGCTTAGGCCCGCAGCCATTAGCGCCACTGCTAATTTGCTTTTCATGGTTTTCATTTGCATAACTCCTTCATGCGGGGATACGGATCCCTTGTTGTTGTGTTTGCGTCTTTGTTATGACTAAAGGTTAGCCAAGCGAATTGCTTGGTTTATGCCGTTTCGATCTCTTCTCGCAAGCCAGTAAACTCCGGCATCAGAGAAATCAATTTTTTGCTGTATTCGTGTTGAGGTGCCGTGAATAACTGTTCTGTTGGTGCCACTTCTAAAAGTGTACCCATTTGCATCACACCTACTCGGTCACACATCTGACGAATAACAGGTAAATCGTGGCTGATAAACAACATAGTCAAGTTCAGCTCACTTTGCAGATCTTTCAGCAAGTTTAGAATTTGTGCCTGTACCGATACGTCCAGTGCTGAGGTCGGTTCATCACAAATCAAAAGTCGAGGACGAGTCGCCAACGCACGCGCAATAGAAATACGCTGACGCTGACCACCGGAGAATTCATGAGGGTACTTAAGCCCAGCCATTCGACCCAAACCAACATGATCCAATAAGTCATTCACGATTTGGCGAGTTTCCGACTCGTTTTTCGTCAATTTATGGAAACGGATTGGCTCAGCAATAATATCGAATACCTTCATACGAGGGTTCATTGAAGTATATGGGTTTTGGAACACCATCTGCATTTGACGACGCATCGGGCGGCGCTCTTTCTCAGAGGTTAAAGCGGTCAGGTCAATGCCCTCGAATTTCACCTGACCAGAGTTAGGTTGGTATAAACCAGCAATCACACGTGCAATGGTCGATTTACCTGAACCAGACTCGCCCACCAAACCAAAGGTTTCGCCTTCGTGCACTTCAAAGCTCACATTATTAGATGCTTGCACGTATTCTCGGCGGCTCTCGAACAAAGAGTCTTTGGTCACAAAGCGAAGATTGACGTTCTTCACGTCCAAAAGCGGGCCAGTGTACTCACGCTCATCTTGGCTTTGTCCTAACCAGTGGTTCTTGATATCGAGTGGCTCCATTTCCGCCGCTTCTTCGATATAGCTTACTAACGGGAAACGATCTAGCTTTCTGTCTGAACGTGGTACCGCTGAAATTAGACTGCGAGTGTAAGAGTGATCAGGATCGCCCAATACTTTGGCTGTTGGTCCAAACTCCACCAAGTCACCACGATACATTACCGCCACGCGATCGGTGACGTTGGAGACGACACCCATATCGTGAGTAACCAACATACAGCCGACATTGTTCTTGATACACAGCTCGCGGATCAAGTTGAGGATTTGGTCTTGGATAGAAACGTCTAACGCCGTAGTTGGTTCGTCCGCGATGATGAGATCAGGCTCACCAGCCAAAGCAATAGCAATGACAACACGCTGACGCATACCACCAGAGAATTGGTGCGGGTACTGTTTTAAGCGGTTTTCTGGTTGCGGAATACCAACCTGCTGCATAAGAGAAAGCGCGCGCTGATACGCCTCTTCATCAGAGACCTTCATGTTAGCGTGGATCGTCTCTTTCAGCTGTTGCTCAACAGTAAAAAGTGGATTGAGCGAGGTCATCGGATCTTGGAAAATAAAACCTATTTTCGAGCCGCGAACCTTACGCATCGCTTCTGGTGATAGGCCAGAAATTTTTTCTCCATCCAAGAATACATCACCGCTAGCAACGCGACCTGGGGGACTAAGCAAATCGATAACAGCGTTACCAACGGTGGATTTACCCGCACCTGATTCGCCAACAACACCCACGATTTCACCACGTTCAATATGAAAAGAAAGTGACTTCACGGCAGCGTGAACGCCGTGTCGGGATGGGTATTCAATACGAAGGTTTTTCACTTCTAATAGTGACATTTCAGACCTCTACTGCCTTGTCTGTGGTATCGAATCATGCCAAAGGCACCATTCATCACCTGAATGAATCCGTTCAAATTCAGAATAATACTCTGAAATCTTAATGCGGAAATAATTTGGCAAAAATCACACAAAAAAGCAACAATTAAAGTATATTCCGCCGAAAAAACATTAAATAAACGCACAATTAGCGAATAAAAATGCATTAACAAGTATTTAACCATTTTCATATCACACTATTTTTGTGCGTCATGCACCAATAAAACTAGAAAAATGCTCTAAAAGTAAACATGAGCTAAACAAGATTATTAACCATATTATTCATGTGCATTTATTAACATTTAACAAACAATATCATATGCAAAAAGTGTTTTTTCAACATAAAAAACTATTAATAAAATAGTCGGCAAATACAAAAAGCCAAACTTAGGAAGAGAAAGGATAGGTCAAAACGTGAACAAAACAGCAAAACCACACAAATCCTGCTCCAACGCAGATTATGCGCCACTTAAGCGGTTTATTGACTAAGCAAAGGAAAGTACCGCTATCCTCATTCGTACGTCATAAGAAAACTCGCCGATTTTAACCCTTTACGACACAATTGAGAGTGGGATAATAGATGAACAGTGTCAAAGCCAAGCCGTAAATAAAAGGAGCTCCTGTGCTTAAAGCGATTTTTTTTGATATGGACGAGACTTTATGTGCAACGTCACAAGCCGATAAAGTTGCAGGACAAGCGTTTACAACTTGGATTCATAAAACCTACCCACAAGTGACTGAGCCAAAAGCGTTTTTTCAGCGCTACTTACAGGGTGTATACAAAAAGCTGAATGCTGATTTCCCTCACCTTGTGACTCTGCTACCCGATGAAAATGCCTTCCGTTGTGGCCTGATCCAAAACATCTTGGCGGAGCACGGCGTCAACATTACTGCAAAAGAGGCTCAACAAGCTCAAGACTACTTTGACTCTGCACGTATGGGCGCGTTCACTTTCTTCCCTGGTGTAAAAGAAATGCTCAGCGACCTTCGTCAACATTACAAACTCGTCGTGATCACTAACGGCCCGATTTTTTCTCAACACCCTAAATTAAACGCGACACAAATGAGCAACTGGGTGGACCATATTATTGTGGGAGGAGAAGAGCCAGAAGAGAAACCTGCTACAAGTATTTTCCAAAAAGCGCTCGACTTGGTCGAAGTAAAACCAGAAGAGGCTCTACACGTGGGCGACTCTTTACCTGCTGACATTGCTGGCGCTAACAATATGGGCATTTTGAGTGTATGGGTGAATGCGACAGGCGCAAGCAACTCAACGGATATAACGCCAAGTTTTGAAATCCAAGAAACGGTAGAACTGAAAGAAATCCTTAAAACACTCGCCCAATAAAAGCAGCGGATTAGAAAACTACAAAACCCCAGACACTGCTCTGGGGTTTATTTTGTCAGCTCGAAAAGCATTTGGATCATAGGTGGTCAAAAGCCCCTAGAGCTGTACACTTTTGGGAAAAATTGAAATGGAATGCCGATTCTTTTCAGGAGAGATGCAAAAAAGCCCCAGTCTTTCGACTGAGGCTTTAAATAGTGGTCGGTGAAGAGGGATTCGAACCCCCGACCCTCTGGTCCCAAACCAGATGCGCTACCAAGCTGCGCTATTCACCGAACTGTATTTGCTGATTTTCTCAAATCAGACAGGACACTTCAACTAAGAAGTCACCTTAATTAATGGGGTGGCTAACGAGATTCGAACTCGCGACCACCGGAATCACAATCCAGGGCTCTACCAACTGAGCTATAGCCACCATCAATTTTTGCTGTTTACCGCTCTATTAGAGCCATAAACTAAATAGTGGTCGGTGAAGAGGGATTCGAACCCCCGACCCTCTGGTCCCAAACCAGATGCGCTACCAAGCTGCGCTATTCACCGACGATGTTTTATCTTGATTGAATCAAGATTGGGAGCAATGCTACCGCATTCAATCTAAAAAAGAAAGAATGGGGTGGCTAACGAGACTTGAACTCGCGACAACCGGAATCACAATCCGGGGCTCTACCAACTGAGCTATAGCCACCACTGATTTTTACCGATGTATCCTCCGAGGCAATGGTACGCCCGAAAGGATTCGAACCTTCGACCTTTGGCTCCGGAGGCCAACGCTCTATCCAACTGAGCTACGGGCGCATGCCCTATCGGCGGAGTGGAATAATACGGATATCACACTATGCCGTCTAGTACTTTTTTTACTTTTTTTATCGTTTGGTCTCTTTTTCGACAGTTATCTTCCGTTAAAGTGGATTTTTGATGTGATTCACGCCCTGTCATGGATAACTTGTTGTTTATTGCAACAAGTTATCGGGATATAATCACCCATTATTTACATTGATTTAACAGCTGCAACCAAGTTGTCTAATCATTCTATGCCATTCAGTGGAATTTAATGATTTCTCTGCTCGGCATTAATACTCTAACTATATAAATAGGTAAGTCACTTACCTCGGGAATGTGAAGTGGGTTTAATGGATATGTCTCGACAAATGATTAGCGTTTTGTTCGCTGCCTTAACGTTTTCTACGGCAGCTTTAGCTTCTGACATCAGCCAAACTGAATACGATGCGATCGCAGAACGCATCCAACCTGTCGGTGATGTTTATCTAGCAGGTTCTGAGCCAGTGAAAGAAGAACCAACCGGTCCACGTGATGGCGCCACAGTTTATGGTACTTTTTGTATTGCTTGTCACGCATCTGGTGTAAACGGCGCACCTAAAACAGGTAATGCCGATGATTGGGCACCACGTATTGCACATGGCAAAGATACGTTAGTGAAGCACGCATTAGAAGGCTTCAATGCGATGCCAGCCAAAGGAACCTGTATGGACTGTTCTGACGATGAAATCATCGCAGCAATTGACCACATGATTGAAGGTCTATAAGTAAAGACATCAACGAAAAAGGCTTGCCAGTTGGCAAGCCTTTTTGTTTTTAGTCAGTGAGAACAAGGTTACTTTACTTCTTAAACATTGCTCGAATATTGGCAATGTGTGCTTGACCTTTCGCCATACGCTCTTCTGCTGATACTGGCTTTTTGTTTACTTCCCATTCAACGTCATCAAATGGCAACTCATCCAAAAAGCGGCTTTGAGTCGGTTTGATCAACTCGCCGAACTGCCGACGCTCTTTGCACATAGTGAAAGTCAGTTCACGTTGCGCGCGAGTAATACCAACGTACATCAGGCGACGCTCTTCTTCCACGTTATCTTCATCAATACTGGTTTGGTGCGGTAAAATACCTTCTTCGGACCCAATTAAGTATACATATGGGAACTCAAGGCCTTTTGATGCGTGCAAGGTCATCAGTTGTACTGCATCACTGTCTTCATCTTCTTCACCGCGCTCCATCATGTCACGCAAGGTCAAACGTTGAACGACTTCTTTTAACGTTTTCTCTTCTTGATCGTAGTTGTCACCCTCTAGGTCCGCCACTATCCAGGAATAAAGGTCAGAAACGTTCTTCATTCTCATTTCAGCGGCTTTCGGACTTGCTGAAGTTTCGTATAGCCAATCTTCATAATGGATATCACGAACTAGCGAACGAACCGCTTCGACGGTATCACCACGCTCAGCTTGATCAGCAATCGCCACTAGCCATTGGGTGAAACGACGCAGGTTTTCTAGGCCACGTCCCGTTAGGTGCTGTTCGAGCCCCATTTCAAAGCTCGACTCAAACAGGCTCTTGCCTCGCATATTGGCATAACTGCCTAATTTCTCTAACGTTACTGGGCCAATTTCACGTCGCGGAGTGTTCACAATGCGCAAAAATGCATTGTCGTCATCCGGATTAACCAAAACACGCAAATACGCCATGATGTCTTTAATCTCTGCGCGTGCAAAAAACGAGGTGCCACCAGAAATTTTATACGGTACACGGTTTTGCATCAGAGACTTTTCAATCAAACGTGATTGGTGGTTACCACGATATAGAATCGCATAATCTTTATATTCGGTACGGTTTAGGAACTTATGCGCAATTAGTTCACCCGTTACGCGCTCTGCTTCGTGCTCTTCATTTTTAGCCAACAACACTTTGAGTTTTTCACCGTCAGGAATTTCAGAGAACAAGGACTTCTCATAGACGTGAGGGTTGTTAGCTATCAAAATGTTGGCCGCACGCAGGATTCGACTCGTTGAACGGTAGTTTTGCTCTAGCTTAATCAAACGCAAATTCGGATAATCTTCACCCAGCAACACGAGGTTCTGAGGTTTCGCACCACGCCATGAATAAATAGACTGATCGTCATCCCCTACAACAGTCAATCGCCCACGTTCTCCGACAATTAATTTGACCAGCTCATACTGACTCGTGTTGGTATCTTGATACTCGTCAACCAGTAGGTAACGGATACGATTCTGCCAACGCTGACGAACATCTTCATGATTACGTAAGAGTAAAACGGGCATCAAAATTAGGTCATCAAAATCAAGCGCGTTATAGGCTTTCATTTGCTTTTGGTACATATCAAAACAGAACGCAAACAATTGTTGCTGTTCACCTTGCGCACGCGCTTTGGCTTGCTCTGGCGTCAACATGTCGTTTTTCCAGTTGGAAATACAACTCAGAAGCTGACGTAGCAGATCTTTATCACCATCAAGCTGCTTTTCGGTAAGTTCTTTGAGCAGCGCTAGCTGGTCTTGGTCATCAAACAGTGAGAAGCCCGCTTTCAACCCTAAATGCTTGTACTCACGCTTGATGATGTTCAATCCTAAAGTGTGGAATGTTGATACCATCAAACCTTTAGACTCACCTTTCCCTAACGTTTGACCTACACGCTCCTTCATTTCACGTGCTGCTTTGTTGGTAAACGTCACCGCCGCAATGTTACGCGCTTTGTAACCACATTGCTGAACCAGATAAGCGATTTTATTGGTAATAACACGAGTTTTGCCCGAACCAGCACCTGCTAGCACTAGGCATGGGCCAGACACGTATTTCACGGCTTCATCTTGACTAGGGTTCAGCTTCATAGAAATTCTCTGCGGGTGATGAATGTGGCGCCTATGATAAAGGGGTGGCCTCGTGAAAGCTATGCTGATTTCTTGTAATTTTTACACCAATTAAGTGCAATATTCTGTTGCATAAATGGCGGGTATTTAAGCTATAATGAATGAACGTTCATTCACTAAAGGGTGACATTATGAAGGATAACCCTGCTGTAGATAAACGAGAACAAATCTTAGTCGCTGCTGAACAACTCATTGCTGAATCTGGCTTTCAAGGGCTTTCCATGCAAAAGCTCGCCAATGAGGCAGGTGTCGCAGCAGGGACGATTTACCGTTATTTCTCAGATAAAGAACATCTTTTAGAGGAACTACGCCTTAACGTTGCTAAGCGTGTTGCTACTGCGGTGCAACTAGGTGTTAGTGAAGAGATGCCTTTAAAACAGCGTTATCGAACCATGTGGCTCAATATTTGGAATTTAGCGAGCTCGAACTTAAGTGCGATCAGCAACCGAGTCCAATATGAGTCTTTACCCTGTTCAAATAGTAGCAAAGCTCGGGAACTTGAGAGACAAATGTTTGCCCAAGTAGATCTTCTTTTTAATCAGGGTAAAGACGAGGGAGTATTCAAGCTTCTCGATAACGAAGTACTTTCTGGATTAAGTTTTGAGGCAAGTGTTGCACTTGCTCGGAAACACGCTTTGGGATTTTATCAACTGGATAAGACGGCATTAGAGGCCGCTATTGAAGCCAGTTGGGATGCAATTATTAAACACTAACTTGGAGTTCTTAATAGAATGAAAAAGTGGACTTTCTTTATGTTACTTATCGCCGTTCTCTTGTTCGGCAGCGTGATAGGTTTCAATTTATTTAAGCAACAAAAGATCGCTGAATACATGGCAAACCGTCCTGAACCTGAGTTCCCAGTAACCGTGACAGAAGTGCAAGCGGTGGATTGGGTACCAGTCATCGAGGCAATTGGTTTTATCGAG
This sequence comes from Vibrio sp. 2130-1, assembly GCF_033339515.1. Classification (NCBI taxonomy): domain Bacteria; kingdom Pseudomonadati; phylum Pseudomonadota; class Gammaproteobacteria; order Vibrionales; family Vibrionaceae; genus Vibrio; species Vibrio sp. 2130-1. Next base: position 7,389 of record NZ_JAWOUT010000006.1, on the reverse strand, counting down.
CCAAACCAAGGCGTGACGGTAGCGAACGAAACGAGCGGTGTTATCGATAAAATCGCGTTTGATTCCGGTACTCAAGTTAAATCGGGTCAGCCATTAGTGTTGCTTGATTCTGAAGTCGAAAAAGCAAATTTGAAGAGCTCGCAAGCTAAGTTGCCAGCGGCAGAAGCGAAATACAAACGCTACCAAGGCCTATTCAAAAAAGGCTCTATTTCTAAAGAAGCGTATGACGAAGCAGAAGCAAACTACTTCTCCTTAAAAGCGGATATTGAAAGCCTGAAAGCAACCATCGACCGACGTGAAATAAAAGCGCCATTTGATGGTGTGGTAGGTATTCGTAACGTGTACCTCGGTCAGTACCTACAGGCGGGCACCGATATTGTTCGCCTTGAAGATACCAGCGTGATGCGCTTGCGCTTCACCGTGCCACAAACCGATATTTCACGTATCAATATCGATCAAGAAGTGGATATCTTTGTTGACGCTTATCCAGACCAACCTTTCAAAGGGTCTATTTCTGCGATTGAACCAGCTGTAAACGTACAAAGTGGTTTGATTCAAGTTCAAGCGGATATCCCTAACAGTGACGGCAAACTACGTAGTGGTATGTTCGCGCGTGCAAACATCATTCTGCCTAAATTAGAAAATCAGGTCACGCTACCTCAAACCGCGATCACATTTACGCTGTATGGCGACAATGTTTACATCGTAACAGAAGAAGATGGCGAAAAACGCGTTAAGCAGCATGTGGTAAAAGTTGGCGAACGCTCTAAAGATATCGCACACATTCTAGAAGGCGTGAAGCCAGGTGATGTAGTGGTGACATCGGGTCAAGTCCGTTTGAGTAACCATGCGAAAGTAAGCATTGTCGAAAGCGATGCAACTACCCCACCTGCTGAAACACCAATGCTTTAAGTTGGAGGCATCATGCGCTTTACAGATGTTTTTATAAAACGTCCAGTTTTAGCGGTATCGATCAGCTTTTTGATTGCATTGCTTGGTTTGCAAGCGGTGTTCAAAATGCAGGTTCGTGAATACCCTGAAATGACGAATACGGTGGTCACCGTGACCACCAGTTACTACGGTGCAAGTGCCAACTTGATCCAAGGCTTTATTACTCAGCCATTGGAGCAAGCGGTAGCGCAAGCCGATAATATTGATTACATGACTTCGCAATCGGTACTGGGTAAATCGACCATTACTGTAAACATGAAGTTGAATACTGATCCAAATGCGGCGTTGTCTGACATTCTGGCGAAAACCAACTCGGTACGTTCACAGCTACCAAAAGAAGCCGAAGACCCAACCGTAACCATGTCGACAGGTTCGACAACGGCGGTACTGTACATCGGCTTTACGAGTGACGAGTTATCTTCAAGCCAGATCACTGACTACCTTGAGCGTGTAATCAACCCGCAGTTGTTCACCGTAAACGGTGTGTCCAAAGTTGACCTGTATGGTGGTATGAAGTACGCACTGCGCGTATGGCTAGATCCTGCCAAAATGGGCGCTTTGAAGTTGACCGCAACCGATGTGATGAGCGTTCTTAACGCCAACAACTACCAATCTGCAACCGGTCAAGCGACGGGTGAGTTCGTGCTTTATAACGGTAGCGCAGATACTCAGGTATCAAACGTTGCTGAACTTGAAGCATTGGTCGTGAAAACTGGTGAAGGGGATGTCATCCGCCTAGGTGATATCGCTAAAGTAACGCTAGAGAAGAGTCACGACGTTTATCGCGCAAGTGCAAACGGTCAAGAAGCTGTGGTTGCGGCGATCAACGCAGCGCCAAGTGCTAACCCAATCAACATTGCAGCAGACGTACTTGAACTGTTGCCTCAGCTTGAGCGCAATCTACCAAGTAACATCAAAATGAACGTAATGTACGACTCAACTATCGCCATCAACGAATCGATTCACGAAGTAGTGAAAACGATTCTTGAAGCAGCAGTAATCGTACTTGTGGTTATCACACTGTTCCTAGGTTCATTCCGCGCGGTAATCATTCCTATCGTGACCATTCCACTTTCATTGATTGGTGTGGCAATGGTGATGCAGGCAATGGGTTTCTCTTGGAACTTGATGACGCTACTGGCGATGGTGCTTGCCATCGGTCTGGTGGTGGATGACGCGATCGTTGTACTAGAAAACGTTGACCGTCACATCAAAGAAGGGGAATCACCATTCCGAGCTGCAATCATTGGTACACGTGAAATTGCGGTTCCAGTTATCGCGATGACATTGACGCTAGGTGCAGTGTACGCACCGATCGCATTGATGGGTGGTATCACCGGTTCATTGTTCAAAGAGTTCGCTTTGACACTGGCAGGTTCAGTATTCGTATCCGGCATCATCGCTTTGACACTATCACCAATGATGTGTTCGAAGATGCTGAAGGCGAACGAGAAGCCAAGCAAGTTTGAGCAAAAAGTTCACCATATCCTTGATGGCATGACCACTCGTTACGAAGGCATGTTGAAAGCGGTAATGGCTCATCGTCCGGTTGTTATTGCGTTTGCAATCATTGTATTTGCAAGCTTACCGGTCTTGTTCAAGTTTATTCCTAGCGAACTAGCACCATCTGAAGATAAAGGTGTGGTCATGCTGATGGGTACCGCCCCATCAAACGCGAACTTGGACTATATCCAAAATACCATGGATGACGTAAACCAAATACTCTCAGATCAACCGGAGGTGGAATACGCGCAGGTCTTTAATGGTGTACCAAACTCAAACCAAGCGTTTGGCCTAGCAACATTGAAGCCTTGGAGTGAACGAGAGGCAAGCCAATCTGAAATCACGAAACGTGTGGGTGGCCTAGTATCAAGTGTACCTGGTATGTCTGTCACTGCATTCCAAATGCCAGAGCTTCCAGGTGCAGGCTCAGGTCTACCTGTTCAGTTTGTAATTACAACACCAAATAGCTTCGAGAGCTTGTTTACTATCGCTAGCGATATTCTAACCGATGTTGCAAGTAGCCCAATGTTTGTCTATTCCGACCTGGATTTGAACTACGATTCAGCAACGATGAAGATCAAGATCGATAAAGACAAAGCGGGTGCCTACGGTGTGACTATGCAAGACATTGGCATCACTCTCAGCACCATGATGGCAGATGGTTATGTAAACCGAATCGACCTGAATGGCCGCTCGTATGAGGTGATCCCTCAAGTTGAGCGTAAATGGCGTCTAAACCCAGAATCGATGAAGAACTACTATGTACGCTCTGTGGATGGTAAAGCGGTTCCATTAGGCAGTCTGATTACTATCGATGTGGTGGCTGAGCCTCGCTCTTTGCCACACTTCAACCAGCTAAACTCAGCGACTGTGGGTGCAGTACCATCGCCTAGTGTTGCTATGGGTGACGCAATCGACTGGTTTGAAAATATTGCACAAACCAAGCTGCCTGCAGGCTATAACCACGATTACATGGGCGAATCTCGTCAGTTTGTAACGGAAGGTAGTGCCTTGTATGCAACCTTCGGTCTTGCACTTGCGATCATCTTCCTCGTTCTGGCGATTCAATTTGAATCACTCCGCGATCCTATTGTCATCATGGTATCTGTACCTCTGGCAATATGTGGTGCCTTGATCGCATTGGCCTGGGGTACGGCCTCGATGAACATCTACTCGCAGGTTGGTTTGATCACGCTGGTCGGCCTAATAACCAAGCACGGTATCTTGATCTGTGAAGTCGCCAAGGAAGAGCAGTTACATAATAAACTGTCTCGTATTGATGCGGTGATGGAAGCTGCGAAAGTGCGTCTTCGCCCTATCCTAATGACCACTGCTGCGATGATCGCAGGTCTTATCCCACTGATGTACGCAACAGGTGCAGGTGCCGCGCAACGTTTCAGTATCGGTATCGTCATCGTTGCTGGCCTTGCAATCGGTACACTGTTCACACTATTTGTACTACCTGTGATTTACAGCTACCTAGCTGAAAAACACAAACCTCTGCCAGTATTTGTTGAAGACAAAGACTTGGAGAAGTTAGCGCGAGTTGACGAAGCGAAAGCAGCTCATCGTGAATTAGCGGATAACAGATAAGCTATTAAGGCATTCAAAAAGGTCACTTCGGTGGCCTTTTTTATTGCCGCTCTCTTTTTTGCCATCTAAGTGGCGACTTTCACGTATCATTTACTTAAAATGAGGACAAATCAAAAGGAGTTTTAGCCACTATGTTTGACCCAAAGAAATTAGAGCAAATTGCTAAACAGATTCACGACTCAATGCCTCAACCTGTAAAAGAGTTGGGCTCTGATGTCGATCAGAAAGTTCGTCAAGTAATCCAAGGCCAGCTAAACAAGCTAGATGTTGTAAGTCGCGAAGAGTTTGATGTTCAAACTCAAGTTTTACTACGTACACGTCAAAAGCTAACAGAAATGGAACAGAAGTTGGCGCAACTTGAAGAAAAGCTTGCTGAAAAATAAGTATCAAAGCGCTCCTCACAAAGGAGCGTTTTTCTTATCGGCGCGCAGATAAATCGGCTAAAAACAAAAAGGCTTGGTCAACGGCGACCAAGCCTTTTGATTAGATGTTGTGTTTTATTTTGTATTTATCACTCCAGTCTGCCTGGAGTTTATCTACTGCGTTACTTGAGACTAAGTAAATTACGCTGTATTAAGGTTTCATTTCTAGGAGAAGGCGCGGACTTTACGATAGTAAACGAGCACCTTCGACACCGAAATGGAGCCTTAAGGCCAGTCATTTAGCCGCCCACCGCGATACGCTTCATATCAGTCATGTAACCACGTAGCTCTTCACCGATGTACTCTACAGGGTGGTTACGGATTGTTTCATTCACAGCGATAAGAGTCGCGTTATCCACTTGGTTAGACGTTTCACCTAAACCTTTACCAATTACGTCAGTATTTACGGCTGGCATAAACTTCTCACGTAGAAGCGGCGTTGCTACGTTAGCGAACAGGTAGTTACCGTATTCCGCAGTGTCTGAGATAACCACGTTCATCTCGTATAAACGCTTACGTGCGATAGTGTTTGCGATAAGTGGCAGCTCGTGTAGAGACTCGTAGTAAGCAGACTCATCGATGATGCCAGATGCCGTCATCGCTTCGAATGCTAGCTCAACACCCGCACGAACCATAGCAACCATCAAGATACCGTTATCGAAGTACTCTTGCTCAGAGATTTCTACGTCAGTTTCTGGGTAGTTTTCGAAAGCAGTTTCACCTGTTTCTGCACGCCAGCCTAGTAGATTTGCATCGTCGTTTGCCCAGTCAGCCATCATAGTGCTAGAGAAGTGACCGGTGATGATGTCATCCATGTGCTTGTTGTATAGCGGACGCATCAGTTCTTTTAGCTCTTCAGAAAGCTCAAATGCTTTCACTTTTGCAGGGTTAGTTAGGCGATCCATCATGTGAGTGATACCACCAAACTTCAGTGCTTCAGTGATGGTTTCCCAACCGTATTGAAGAAGCTTACCAGCGTAGCCAGGATCGATACCATCAGCAATCATCTTCTCGTAACACACGATAGAGCCAGCCTGTAGCATACCACAAAGGATAGTTTGCTCACCCATTAGGTCAGATTTCACCTCAGCAACGAAAGAAGACTCTAGACAGCCAGCACGGTGACCACCGGTTGCTGCTGCCCAAGCTTTCGCGATATCCCAACCTTCACCTTTTGGGTCGTTCTCTGGGTGAACAGCGATAAGAGTCGGTACACCGAAACCGCGCTTGTATTCTTCACGAACTTCCGTACCTGGACATTTAGGTGCAACCATTACTACCGTTAGGTCTTTACGGATTTGCATGCCTTCTTCAACAACGTTGAAACCGTGAGAGTAACCTAGTGCTGCGCCTTCTTTCATCAACGGCATTACCGTCTCAACAACGTTTGTGTGCTGCTTATCTGGAGTAAGGTTTACTACTAGATCAGCTTGTGGAATTAGCGTTTCGTAGCTACCTACCTCAAAACCGTTGTCTTTTGCGTTTTTGAATGACTGGCGTTGCTCATCAATCGCGGCTTGGCGAAGCGCATAAGCAACGTCTAGACCAGAGTCGCGCATGTTCAGACCTTGGTTAAGACCTTGAGCACCACAACCTACAATGACTACTTTCTTACCTTTCAGATAATCCGCTTCTGAAGCGAACTCACTGCGGTCCATAAAACGACAACGACCTAATTGGTCCAACTGCTCGCGCAAGTTTAGGGTATTGAAATAATTAGCCATCTGGGTGCTCCTTTGAGATTCTTCCATTGAGGTCAGTAATTGCCTTACCGAATAACTTCATACTAAAACAGACATGAGATTGCTTAAAGTGATATATTCACAATTAGTTATTGCAATTTATGCAACATGGAAATGAAAATTTAATGAATATCAAAAGCCTGCAACTTTTCATTCATCTCTGTGAGAGTAAAAGTTTCGCCAAGACCGCAGCGGCAATGCATATTAGCCCTTCAGCCTTAAGCCGACAGATACAAAAATTAGAGGAGGAAACCAGCCAACAATTGTTTTTACGCGACAACCGTAGCGTTGATTTAACTATCCAAGGTAAAAAGCTAGTCCCAGTTGCCTTAAAGATTCTTGGCGAATGGCAGCAGTATCAGAGTCACCTGAAGGGAACCGAGGATGAATTGAAAGGAGAAATCCGTCTCTTTTGTTCTGTTACTGCAAGCTACAGCCATCTTCCGGAGCTAATCTCTGACTTTCGTATTCAGAACCCTTTCATTGAGTTCAAACTATCAACCGGCGATCCAGCTCAAGCGATCGACAAAATACTAGCAGATGAAGCCGATATTGCCATATCAGCCAAGTCAGAACAGATGCCAAATAAAATCGCATTTGAAACGATCAGTGAAATCCCACTTTCTGTCATCGTACCTGTTGGGGTTAGTGCGTTTGCTGAAGAGCTACAAAAAGAAAAACCAGACTGGTCGGTCATTCCATTCATACTCCCAGAAGCAGGAACGGCAAGGGACAGGGCCAATACTTGGCTCAAACAAATGAAAATAAAGCCAAAGATCTACGCACAAACCTCCGGACATGAAGCCATCGTAAGTATGGTTGCATTGGGGTGTGGAGTAGGTATCGCACCTGATGTTGTAATCAACAACAGTCCGGTAAGAGAAAAGATAAATCGTTTAAAAGTCTTACCAATTAAACCTTTTAAACTTGGTGTTTGCTGCAACAAAACTCAGCTGGAAAATCCGCTTGTTAAAGCCTTTTGGAAGGTTGCAGAAAGCAAGTATATCGCACCTTAGATGAACACTTTTTAGGTATAAAGTGAGCTAATTTTAAAACTCTATAGATGCAAAAAAGCCCGCTCTTTCGAGCGGGCTTCTTAAATTTAAAGCCTGGCGATGTCCTACTCTCACATGGGGAAGCCCCACACTACCATCGGCGCTATTTCGTTTCACTTCTGA